>DASQLD010000699.1:0-6109 GCA_035630195.1 Bryobacteraceae bacterium | reverse complement strand
CTTCGACGATCGCCAAGTCCAATTCGGCGTCGCGAAACAACAGAAACGCCATAGCTGTCACAGTCTCGAAGTAAGTCGGGTGTGTTTCCATTTGCAGCCCGATCGAGTGGACGCGCTCGAACGCCAGAACGAACTCTTCGCGGGATACCGGCTTACCCTCGATCTGTATTCGCTCGGTGGGCTCAATCAGATGGGGGGAGGTATAGAGCCCTGTTCGAAGGCCTGCCGAGCGCGCTGCCGCCTCAATCATGGCGCACGTCGAACCCTTCCCATTCGTCCCGGCCACATGGACAGTTGGAAAGGATCGATGTGGGTCGCCAAGCACCTTCAGCGCCTGGGTGATATTTTCCAGACCGAATTTTAACGACTTAATTTCGTTGCCGAGGGAGTAGAGATACTCGACAGAATCCGGATATCGCACCTAAAACTAGAGTCGTACCGCGACGTTCACGCGTGTTGACCGTTGTGAGCGCACCCAAAGCTCTTCGGTACACCACGTTTATTCAACTCTTTCATCCCGGCTTCCGTTTGATAGTAAACGCGAACTGTCAAGCTTTTTGCCATGCGAAAGAATTGATTTCCTTCACCCTCTCCGGAGTCCAAAGATTCTAGAAGCGCGATCTGCTTGCCCTGCGGGATTTTCACAAAGGGAACATTCTCCCGACGAATCGATTCCTCGTCGAGCCACTTCAAGCCCGCCATAAACCTATCTCGCTCAGTCGGATTGCCGTCTTTGAGCAGCAAATCCATGTACCGATTGACCAAGGCAGCCTTCGCCCCAGGAGTATCCGTCGCAGGGATAATAAGGTCAGTGAGTGCGATAACGGTTTCGTTCTGGCTCGCCGAGAAGAGACCCGGTTTCCACGTGGCGGCTCCGAGAAACGGGGCGGCGATGGCGGCTGCGGCTCCGGTTTTGAGTGCTTCGCGACGGTTCATATCTATGCGTCATGGTACACCGAAGCCGCTCTCAGTGGGCAGGAACGCCAACTTTGATGTGTGAAAATAACCACATAGCACCGCATTGTTCGTCTTTTTACCCTCGTACCACGTCATTTGAAACGGAGCCGACTAGTTGATCTTCCGGGAGGTTGAGGATCGCGACCTGATAGCACAGGCCCGCCGCGATAGCGTGGAGGCTTATAACCTTCTTGTGTCTCGATGGGAACGACGCATCTTTAACTATTTATTGAGACTTGTTAAAAATCGGGAAGATGCGCTCGATTTGTCGCAGGATGTTTTTCTGAAGGCTTATCAGAACTTGCGAAAGCTGGAAGATCCGTCGAGATTTGCTCCGTGGCTATATCGCATCGCGCATAACGAAGCTTATTCGTTATTGCGTAAAAACCGGCCGGAAACCGACCTGGACGATGCGCAGCAGGAGCCTTGGCTCGAGCCGGGGCCGACCCGGCGGATGTTGCCAATAGAGGTCAGTTTGGCGGTGGAGCGAGCGTTGGAACGTCTTTCGAGTGAACAGCGCGAAGCCGTCGTCCTCAAAATTTACCAGGGGTTCAAATTCGAAGAAATGGCCGACATCCTCGGCTGTCCGGTTTCAACCGTGAAATCTCGTTTGTACACGGCCCTGGACCTCCTGAAACAAACGTTGACTGCAGTAGATATGCGGGGAAAACAATGACGTGCGCACCTTTTGATTTAAGGGATTATTTCTTCGGCGAGCTCAATGCCCGGGACCGGGACCAGGTTGAGCGGCATGTCGAAGCCTGCAACGCGTGCAGGGATGAACTGGCAGCTTTAAGCGCCACGCGTTCGGCGATACTCTGCATGCGGGAAGAGGAGCCACCGCGGCGAATCGCTTTCGTGTCCGATAAAGTATTCGAGCCCAGATGGTGGCAAAAGCTGCTTGCTTCCGGACCCCAGCTTGGGTTTGCCTCGGCAGCAATGTTAGCCGCGGCGATTGTTTTCCATGGGATGTCGGCTCCATCCGCCGTTCCAGTAGAGGCCCCTGCTCCTGTCGCGCAGGTTGATAAGAAGGTCATCGAAGCCGAGATCGCCAAGCGCGTTCAGGTGGCGGTTGAGACGGCAGTTGCGGACAATGACGCGCGTCAGGCCGAGCGTCTTCTGCAGGTGGTTAACGCGCGGCTGGCCCAAAGCGATCGCAGGTATGAGATGGATCTCAAGACGATTGAGCATTACCTCGATCAAATGGACAAGCGCAGCATGAACGTACGTCGTGTTGCGTATGAGCCGCCTGGAGCAATTCAGTGAAACTCGCGGCCGGATTACTGATTGGAATCGCTCTTGTCGCTGCCTCGATTTCCCCGCGTGTCAGTCGCAATAATCTCGTAGGCCTCGAGAGGCTGACCGACGGTAAGGTCGTTCAGCTCGATCCGAATACGCCGGGAGAGGCTCTCGGAAAGACTCGAGGCGTGTACCTTGCAGGTTACGGCGCCGTATTTACAACCGAAGTCGAATTGATGCCCTATGCGGCGATCAATCCGTTTCGACCGTCTTACAAAGAGGCGGAAATCCTCAAAATACAAGTCCAGAAGCAGGCTCGTATCGAATTGTTGAAGAAGCGGATGACCGAATCGCTTGTTCTTATGGCCCAAGGTCTCGAAGGCGTTCCTGCGACCGAACAGATTGCGCTCGCTGTCACCATCCCTTACTGGCCGTGGGAAAAGTCGAATGGCATGCCTCGTCAGATCTTGATTCAGGCCGCGAAGTCTGCGCTCGTAGGCGGAGGAGCGAATCTGGCCTCGTCGCTGAAGGTTCAAGAGTTCTAAGCATGAAATTAGGAGAGATGCTCCTCGAGCGGCAGTTCGTGACCGCCGAGGACCTGCAGCGCGCGCTCGAGCTGCAGAAGGAACGCGGCGAGAAGATCGGTAAGATTCTCATCGATGCCGGCTATTGCTCCGCCCGCGACGTTATGGCGGTTTTGGCCGAGCAGCTTCGTGTACCCCTGGCCACCATTGAGGGTCCGCCGCCGGTATCGCCGGAAACGGAGAAGCTTTCACCGCGATTCCTCCGCCAGTTCCGCTGTCTTCCCATCGCGTTGCAGGATTCTAGTGTCACGGTCGCGATGGCCGATCCGCTGGACTTTGAAACGCTCGCGGCCATACGTACGTTCACGGGCCTTCGCGTCGATCCGGTACTCGCATTCGAACAGGAAATTCTCGATGCAGTCGACAGGTATTACGGCGAGTCGGGCCGAACCACAATTCCGGACTTTGATGGCGACGGTCAGGCCGCCGAAGATCTCGAGCATCTGCGGGACATGGCGAGCGAAGCGCCCGTCATACGGTTAGTCAATGCAATGATTGCGCAGGCCGTTGAGAAGCGCGCCAGCGATATTCACATCGAGCCCTTCGAGAAAGAATTTCGCATTCGCTACCGCATCGATGGCGTGCTCTTTCAACAGGACAATCCGCCTCGCGAATTGAAGGCCGCGATCATCTCGCGCGTGAAGCTAATGGCGAAGCTCAATATCGCTGAGCGACGACTACCGCAGGATGGTCGTATCAAGATAAAGACTCTTGGCCGCGAGGTGGATCTTCGCGTCTCGACGCTACCAACGCTGTTTGGAGAGAGCGTCGTTATGCGTCTGCTCGATCGTAGCGCCGGCGACTTCTACGATCTGAAGAAACTTGGTTTCGATGCGCACATGCTGAGCCGCATGGAGTATTACACCTCTTTGCCACACGGCATCTTTCTCGTTACCGGTCCGACCGGCAGCGGCAAATCGACCACGCTCTACTCCGCCCTGAAACGCATCAATCATCCCGACAAGAAGATCATTACGATTGAAGATCCCGTTGAGTACCAGATGGACGGGATTAACCAGCTTCACGTCAACACGCAGATCGGCTTAACGTTCGCAGCCGGAATTCGTCACATTGTTCGTCAGGATCCTGACGTGATCATGATCGGTGAAATACGCGATCGCGAGACCGCAGATATTGCGATCCGCTCCGCTCTTACCGGGCATTTCGTTTACTCGACTCTTCACACGAACGACGCTCCAAGCGCGATCACTCGTCTCTCCGATATGGGCGTCGAGAACTTTCTGATGTCGTCGTCGCTGGTTTCTGTGTTGGCTCAGCGGCTTGTTCGAGTGATCTGCAAACAATGCCGCGTAGTCGAGGGTACGCGCTACACGCCCGACGGCGATTCGATTGAGACGTACAGAGGCGCCGGCTGCGAATCGTGCTTCGGCACAGGCTATACGGGCCGTGTCGGTATTTTTGAGTTGATGGAATTGAACGACGAGATTCGCCGCAAAATTATGGCGGGCGCGGATGCCGTCGATCTCACCCAATCGGCCCGCAAAAATGGCATGCGCAACCTTCGGGAAGACGGATGGCTGAAGGTGCGCAACGGCATTACGACTGTCGATGAAGTGATGCGCGTTACGCAGGAGCTCTAGGGCGGTGGCGACGAACTTCCATTTCCGCGCGGTTGCTTCCGACGGCAAAATACGTACTGGCGTCGTCCATGGCGAGACGGAGAAATGGGTCGCCAACGAGCTGCGCCGGCAAGGTCTCACGCCGGTTTATGTCGGCATCGAAGAGAAGAAATCTGTCGATCTGAAGATCCCGCTGTTCCGCCGCAGCACGCGCCGGGACGTGCTGCTATTCACGCAGGAGCTATCTACTCTACTCAATTCGAGTGTTCCCGTCGACCGCGCTTTGTCGATTACGAGTGAGCTGACCGAACGGCCCTTATTTCGCTCCGTTTTGCAAGACGTGATACGTGTCCTGAAGGGCGGGAAATCACTTGCGGACAGCCTTGCTACCAAGCCGGATTATTTCTCCGAACTTTACATCAACATGGTGCGCGCCGGGGAAGCGTCAGGCTCGCTGGCTGCTGTTTTCGAACGCTTGGCTGAGTTCGAGCGCACGCGCGACGATTTGCGCAATTACGTCATCTCGTCGATGGTCTATCCCGCGCTTCTGGCGGTAGTCGGCACGATTTCTGTGGTCTTTCTGTTGACTTTCGTCGTCCCTCGTTTTGCGCAAGTCTTCCAGGATTCGCACTTGAAGATACCGCTGCCGACGAAGATTATGCTCGAATCGAGCAAAGTTATCAAGACCTACGGCTGGTACGCGATTGCGACCTTGGTCGGCGCGGTTATATTTCTGAATGCGTATATTCGTACTGTTGGGGGCCGCTTGCGTTGGGACGCGTTCAAACTGAAGATTCCCGTACTAGGAACGGCCCTCCGCAAATCCGAGGTCGCGCGCTTTGCCCGCGCCATGGGTACCCTGGTTCAGAACAGCGTTCCACTGGTTCAATCCATCGCGATTGCCGGAGCTACGCTACATAACAAGCGCATTTCAGGGTCACTACACGGGGTGGCGCAGGGAGTAAAGCGCGGCGAAGGGCTCGCCGGCCCGCTACGCCGAGCGCAAGAGTTTCCCCCGCTTGCGGCGCACTTATTGGCCGTAGGCGAAGAAACCGGGCGGCTGGACCAGATGTTCGCGCGTATGGCGGAAATTTACGAAGCCGAGACGCGATCTGCGATCCGACGGTTTACCGCGCTTTTCGAGCCGCTGATCATTCTAGTTATGGGCATCGTGGTCGGCGCGCTGATATTGAGTATGTTGCTCGCAATTACGAGCATGAACGAGGTGGTGATATGAGACGCAACCAACAAACTACTCGACGACGCCGGGAACGAGGCGTCACCCTGATTGAAATGATGGTGGTCGTCACCATCATTGCGCTGTTTTCTGCTCTCGTCTTGCCAAAAATGTTCAAGCGGGCGGATATGGCCCGCGTAACAGCGGCCCGCGCCCAGATGAACGGCTTTTTGACCGCGCTCGGAACGTACAAGCTGGACACGAGCACGTTCCCATCAAATGAGCAGGGCTTAGCTGCGCTTCGTGTGGCGCCGGCGGGTGTCCCCCTATGGAAGGGTCCGTACCTTCCCCAAGATGTGCCGCTCGATCCGTGGGGTCGTCCGTATGCTTATAAATACCCCGGCGAGCATGGTGACGAGCCGGAAATCACGTCTTTCGGAGCGGATGGCACGCCGGGCGGCGATGACGTCAACGCGGATATCTTTAGCTGGAAGAATCAGTGAACCGTTGTAGTAGCTCTCGGTCGGGCATCACGCTCATCGAGATGATCATTGTGCTCGCGCTCGTGGGAA
>DASQLD010000698.1:0-6487 GCA_035630195.1 Bryobacteraceae bacterium | reverse complement strand
TGGACACACTCGCCTCAAAGATTAAAGCCGCGATCCAGGGTGGCCGCGACGACTTGGCGGGTAGTTTCGCTGTCCAACTCGAGCAGTTGCGCTCTGCCCTCGCGCGAACCCAGGGACAACTGGCCACCGCGCGCGCCGCCTTCGACAAGGCGATGAACGTGAAGCAGGCGTTCCTTCGCGAGAAAGAGCGCAAGACCCATGAAGCCATGAACGCGATCCGCGACTATCGACGAGCGCAATGGCAAAAGAAGGTCGCCGATTCGCTCGAACAGTTCGAGGTTGCCGGCATTAGCCAGACTCACGACGAAATGGTTCGCAAGATCGAAGAAGAGACGGCGGTCAACGAAGCTCGCATGGATATGGCGCTCGGCAACGTGGACCAACAGCGTTTCAAGATCGAAGAGGAAGCCGAAAAGCTGCGCGCCAATGAGCTAGTAAAGCAGTTCAAAGCGGAAATGGGCCTCATCCCGGTGGCGCCATCCGACGGCAGCGTTCAAAAGACCATGGGTTCACGCGAACCCGAAAAGAACACCTAATACAGGGGTAGTCGGAGGCAAAGGTAAACGTTATGGCAGTAAGAATCGAAAAAGGCGGCTGGCTCCTGATCGGCCTTATAGGCCTTGCACTGGTAGCATACAGCCTCAACAAATACGGCATCTTCGAAAAGATCGCCCCATCCGCAAAGGTCCAGGAATCCACGGTTCCGAACCGAGTTGATCTCCCGGTCCTCAACACCGCAAACTCATCCAAGGTTCCGGCTGTACCGCTGCCCGGCAATGCGCCCGGCTGCAGCGACAAACCCGAAGTCCGCATGCTCGTGTGGGCCTGGAACTCGCAAATGGGACTGATGTTCGCCAACGGCGGGCCGCAGGCCACTAGCAATTCCCTCATGTGCAAGGAAGGTGTGAACCTCAAGCTCATCCGTCAAGATGATGTCGGCAAGATGCAGGAAGCCCTCGTCGCTTTCGCCACCGATCTCAAGAGCGGAGAGGCGCACCCCACCAAGGGCGCGCACTACGTCGGCATCATGGGCGACGGCTCCGCCGCCTTCTTGAAAGGTCTGAACGATACCCTCAAACGCCTAGGCTCCGGCTACACGGCGAAGGTTGTCGGTTCTGCCGGGTTCTCGCGCGGCGAAGACAAGTTCATGGGACCGCCTGAGTGGAAAACCAACCCCGCGGCCTCACGTGGCGGCCTGACCGCAGGCGTTCTACGCGATGGTGACTGGAACATCGCTCAGAAGTGGCTCGGCGATAACAGTCTCTGCAACAATCCCGATGAGAAGACTTACGATCCCGGCTGCATGAACTGGGTCGCCGCTTCTGACTACCTCGACGCTGCTGAAAAATACATCGCGGGCTACTGCGAGAACCGGCCCGTGGTTTCGAAGGGCAAGCGCACAGGCGAGACAAAAAATGTTTGCGTAAATGGCGTAGTCACCTGGACGCCCGGTGACGTCAATGTGGCAACCCGCAAGGGCGGGCTCGTGTCGATCGTCTCGACCAAAGAGTACGCATCGCAAATGCCGAACACAATCATCGGTATAGACCGCTGGATGAAAGACAACCGGTCTACTGTCGAAGGAATGTTGCGCGCCATCTTCAACGGAAGCGACCAGGTGAAATCCGTGCCGGGCGCCTTACGCCACGCGGCCGGCATCTCCGCGCAAGTCTATAACGAGAAGAACGCCGATGCATCGTACTGGGAAAAGTACTTCATCGGAGCGATCGATCGCGATAAGCAGGGTTTGCAGGTGGAACTCGGTGGTTCGAGTGTCAATAACCTCGCCGACAATATGCAAGTCTTCGGCCTGGCCCCCGGATCGGCGAATCTGTTCGCTGCGACTTACACCGTATTCGGCGATCTTGTCGTATCGCAGTATCCGGACCTGGTCCCCGATTATCCGAAGGTGCGTGACATCCTCGATACCTCGTATCTCGAAAACATCATCCGCACCTCGGCGCCCACGACAGCGCCGGAAACCCGAGTCTTCGCTGCCACTGCGCCCGTACAAAACGTAGTTAGCCGAAAATCGTGGCACATCAACTTCGATACCGGCAGAGCGACATTCTCGCCGTCGGCTCAGGGCGAGTTGCAAGCGCTTCTGCGCGATCTGCTGGTCGCCGGTGGAACTGCCGTCGAGATTCACGGCCACACGGATAACCAAGGCAACATGGACGCCAACCAAAAACTGTCCGAGGAACGCGCCTTCGCGGTGAAGCAGTGGCTCGAGAGCCAGTCTTCCAGTAATTTCCCTGCGGGCCGCGTACGCGTGTTCGCGCATGGGCAGCAGAACCCTCTTGCGCCGAACAACACGGCCGAAGGGCGCGCTCAGAATCGGCGTGTCGATATCGTGATGGGAACGGTCGCCAATTGAGCCCGCAAGATCTCAAGGCGGCATTTCTTCCGAATCGCCTGATCTCACGCACAACGTTCCACATCCTTATCGCGGCGGAAGCGTTGCTTTTTTTGCTGGTCTGGTTTCTTTCGCCGTTCGAAGTGCTGCCGCGTCCCGGTGAAGTTCTTGGGGCGCTTGGCGGCCTTTGGATGAAACAGGGTTTGGGGCCTGAGCTGTGGACAAGCTTCAAAACATTTGTGGAAGCAATTGCAATAACACTTGTCATATCGCTCTCGCTCTCTTATTTGACGGTGCTCCCGGTGGCCCGGCCATTGGCGGCAGCGTTTTCCAAGGGCCGCTTCCTCGGACTCACCGGTCTGACATTTATCTTTACCTTAATCTTCGGTGGTGGTCATCCGCTGAAAGTTTCGCTTCTGGTGTTCGGCATGTCGGTATTTTTCGTGACGTCTATGGCTGCCGTCGTCGAAGAGATACCTAAGGAAAAGTTCGACTACGCGCGCACACTGCGCATGAGTGAATGGCGAGTCGTTTGGGAAGTGGTGATCCTCGGTACCGCTGACAAAGCCTTTGAAGTGCTTCGCCAGAATGCCGCAATCGGTTGGATGATGCTAACGATGGTCGAAGGGATTTCCCGTTCGGAAGGCGGCGTTGGGGCCATGCTGTTGAACCAGAACAAGCATTTCCATCTCGCGGAAGTCTTCGCCATCCAAGCCGTCATCCTGGTCGTCGGCATGGCTCAGGATTATGCGATCGGCGCCGCTAAGCGCCTCCTCTGTCCCTACTCCATCCTGACGTTGGAGCGCCGATAGATGAACGTCCAGTGTGAATACAAGGGCCCGATCGTTCGGGCCTCTAACATCTCGCTAACGCTCGGCGGAAACCCGATTCTGCGCGACTTGAATCTTGAGATTAAGGATCTCTACCGGCCCGGTATGGTCACAGGACAGGTCGTCGGCCTGCTGGGACCTTCCGGTATCGGCAAGACACGGCTATTTCGAATCTTAGCCGGGATTGATCCTCCGGACACCGGCCAGGTCGTCATCGGCGACCCCGGTGAGCCCGTGCGCAGGGGCATGGTCGGCGTTGTCGCGCAGAATTATCCTCTTTTCGAGCATCGGACCGTGATGAGCAATATGCTCGTGGCAGCCGGTCAGGCGGGATTGAGTGGCTCTGCTGCCGCTGAAAAGGCGCAGTCTTATTTGAAGCGCTTCGGTCTCGAAGATCGTGGGCATCTCTACCCTTCGCAGCTCTCCGGAGGGCAGCGACAGCGAGTCGCCATCGCGCAGCAGTTCCTCTGCAGCGAGAACCTCCTTCTTATGGATGAGCCCTTCTCGGGTCTCGATCTGATGGCCATCGAACGCGTGAGCCGGATGATCGCCGAGGTAGCGCACACGGCCGAGCACAACACCATCATCGTTGTCACCCACGATATCGTCGCGGCTCTTGCTGTGTCGGACACCATCTGGCTTCTTGGCCGCGACCGCGACGCGGCCGGGAAGGTCATTCCCGGCGCCAAAGTGAAATCGACATATAACCTCGTTGAGCGAGGACTCGCGTGGAGGGAAGGAATCACGGAAACACAGGAGTTTATGAACACCGTCCGCGAGATTCGTTCGGTGTTTCCCTCCCTGTAGAATCGGATTAACGAATGCCAGAGGACGATTCTCAAGACGAAAGTATCGACTTCGTCAGGGCTGCCCTGACGTGGCAATACAACTGGATCGGACTCGCGGGCGCGGCGGCCTTTGCTGTCGCCTCTGGTTCAGGCCTACCGTTAGTGCTCGCGGCGGGGTTGGAGTTGATCTACGTCGCGGTCGTCCCTCAAAGCAGCAAGTTCCGGCGTCTCGTGCGGTCCTGGAAGTACGCCGAGGAGAAGCGAAAGCACGAAGAGAAGACCAAAGCGATCTTCATGGAGTTGCCGGATCCTGTGAAGTCGCGCTACAGCAATGTTGTGAAGATCTGTCACCAAATTCGAGCTAATTACGACAAGCTCTCATCAAGCTCGCAGATCTTCATCAGCCAGATGGATCAGAAGTTGCAGTCGTTGCTGTTCGGCTATGTTCGGTTGCTGCAGGCGTCGCATCACCAACAGCAGTACGTGAACGTATCCGACCCGAACATCATCCTCCGCGAGATCCGGCAGCTAGAGGTTGCGCTGCCGAGAGAATCTCCACGAGTCCAGGAGATCAATCAAAAGCGGATCGAGATACTTCGCAAGCGCATAGAGAAGTTCGAAAAGATTCGCGAGAACTCTCAGGTAATCCACGCCCAGTGCGCCGCGATCGAAGACGTATTGGAACTGATCCGCGATCAATCGATGACCATGCGCGATCCGCAGGAGCTTACCTACCGGCTCGATTCGCTGGTGCAGGATGTCGAAACCACGGAAAGCACGGTTCGGGAGATGGAAGCGATCTTCGAAATGAGCGCGCAGGACATGACGCTGCCCGATGTCGAACCTTCGTCGCCACCTCGTAACCGGCTAAAGAACTGAAGGGGTATAGATGACCGAATCGCTTCCGGACTGGGCAATCCAGTTCACCGAGAAGTATTACTCGCAGACCATCGCGCTGTTCGTGCTGACTGGAAACGTCCATGATCTGATCCCTCTGCGCCGGGGCAAAGACCTGACCTACGTTCATCTGAACGTGTTTCTCAATGAAGAGATGTTTGGTCAGCGCGATGCAGTCCTGAGCTACGATCGTGGCTACGGGTTATCGTTTGCCAAGCCTGAGATGCACAAAGACTTCAGCCGGGCGATGGAAGGGTACGATGCGTTCCACGGCGTAAAGTTCTCGCAAGGATTGCCGCGTAATCCCGATAGCGTATTGACCGTGCTCGGCAGCTACCTCCGGACACGCACGCTCGACGGCAGGAAGATGGCGCTTGTGATTCACTTTGCCGAAACCATCGCCCCTGCAGGTGAGATCTCGGGCATGGGAACTGAGGACCGCAATTCACTCGTGATACTTAAACGCTGGGCGCAGGATCCCGCGTTTCTTCGTTCAGACGTGACTATCTGTCTGGTGGCCGAGAACCGATCGGAATTGAACCAGAGCATCGTTCAGAACCCTGCCGTGGCATGCCTGTCGATCCCGCTGCCCTCCGAACAGGAGCGGCTGGACTTCATTCGCTGGCAACTGAAGCAGACGCCTCTCCCGGAAGGTTCGGACGTCAGCGATACCACACTGGCGCGTATGACCGCCGGCTTAAAGCGTATTCACCTCCAGACGATTATTCAGCACGCGTACGAGAACAAAGATCCTCTGACCGTCAAGTTCCTCACCCAGCGAAAGAAGGAACTCATCGAGGCGGAATCCGGCGGCATGCTGGAGTTTGTGCAAAGCCGCTTCAATCTCTCGATGGTCGCCGGTCATGAGCCCGCCAAGAAGAAGCTGAACGATGCGGCCACGTTGCTCCGGAAAGGTCGCTCTGACGTTCTTCCGATGGGCTACGTTGTTTGTGGTCCGGTCGGTACCGGCAAGACCTTCCTGACCAACTGCTTCGCCGGTGAGGTCGGAATTCCTGCCGTAATGCTGAAGAACTTCCGCAGCATGTGGCAGGGTCAAACGGAGGGCAATCTTGAGCGAGTACTCAACCTGCTGAAGGCTATGAGCCCGATCGCGGTCATCGTCGACGAAGCGGATGCCCAGCTTGGGGATCGCAGCAGCAGCGGCGATAGCGGCGTCAGCAACCGAGTCTTCGCGCAGATCGCTCAGTTTATGGGCAACACGGAACTGCGCGGTAAGGTGATCTGGTTCCTCTTGACGTGCCGGCCAGACTTGCTGCCGGTGGATCTGAAGCGTCAAGGCCGGGCCGAGGAACACATTGCATTGTTCTATCCCGACACGAACGAAGAACGCCTCGCGATCTTCCGTGCCATGCAGCGAAAAGCTGGCGTAAAGCTTGTCTCCGAAGAAGTCGAGCAACTCTTCCTTGCCAAAGCAGGATCGTTGTCCGGAGCCGACGTCGAGTCGGTGCTCGTAAGAGCGCGAATGAGCGCCGCCACGCAGGGCAGGGAAGACGTAACCGTCGATGACCTCAAGCAAGCTCTCGAAGACTTCATTCCGCCTTCGTACCCAGACGAAATCGAGCTTCAGAACCTGGTTGCGGTTCTCGAATGCACCA
>DASQLD010000697.1:0-2795 GCA_035630195.1 Bryobacteraceae bacterium | reverse complement strand
AGCACGAAGTCAGATTGTAGCGCGCCTGACTGAGAGCATGGCCGCACGAATTGCACATACTCTAGTGAAGAAGTCGATCGAAGCCGCTAATGAAGCCTTAACCCGTTTCCTTAGCGAAGCCAAAGAGCCAACAGTCGTGGAACCCGGAGCCGATCCGATCCCCCTCCTGCCGGACACCTACAGCATCGACTTCACAGGGGGTCGCCTTTATCTGCAGGCATGGACAAGAGACCGCACCCTGACCCGACGCATCACGCAGCTTCTAGACACTAAACTCGGAGTGATTGAATTCGCAGTCGAGCGCTTCGGGAAACGCACCGGGACCCTGCAGCTATACGACGCATCCCATCCGGTAGCCGCCAACCTGACGCGCAAAGCTTCGCGTCAGACCTACCGCGAGCAATTTCGTCGATCTCTCCTCCGTCAGTTCCCGGGCTGGCGGATTGCCGAACTCAGCTCCGAGGCCGATCTCGAGCACAGCCTCTCTCCCGCCTATCCGCGCGCGCTTCTGCAAAAAGGCTCGGCAACACAGGCGGCCATCGGTTGTTCTCCAGACGCCCAAGATGTCGACGGCGTTCTCACATTCGGACTCATCTGGCTCGACTACCTGCGCGCCAGGGAAACCAAACGCAAGGTCCTCGGCTTGTCCGTCTTTGTCCCCGAAGGTCGACAACGAACCACATGTCTTCGGCTGCTCTATCTCGATCCGTGCCAGGGAGAATGGTCGGTCTTCGTTTTTACCGATCGCATCGAAGACAAAGTCGATCTCCAGGACTACGGAAACATCGAGACCACACTCCCCACGCTCGGCGCGCAATCCGGGAGCGAACTCACGGCATGGATGGAAAAACTTTCCAGCTATCCTCATGTCAGCTCGCGAGACGAGCGCGGCGGCCGTATTTCCTGGACCGTACGCGGCCTCGAGTTTGCCCGATGGGAGCCCGGAACCGGACTTCACTTTGGCATCGAAACGAAGCGCAGAGCAACCGAGTCTAATGTCCCGGAAATCGAGGGTCTCGCGCGCGAGTTGGTACGGTTGCGATCGCCGGATTCGGTCGACCGCGCGAATCCTCTCTACTTGAAAAAACCCGAGCTTTGGCTGGAAGCGCAAGTCAGTGCGTGCCTGCGTGATGTTGACGCGTCCCTCGACGCAACGCCCGCTTACCGGCAGGCTCCGGCGTTTGCGGGAGGAGAGCGCAGTATTCTCGATCTGCTGGCGGTCGATTATGCGGGCCGCCTGGCTGTCGTGGAGGTAAAGGTGACGGAGGATCTTCACCTTCCGCTCCAGGCGCTTGACTACTGGATTCGCGTTTACTGGCACGCCCGGCACAACGACTTCAGCCGCGCCGGCTACTTTCCCGGCAAGCAACTGCAAACGCTTCCACCTAGACTGCTTCTCATCGCCCCGGCGCTCCATTTCCACCCAACGACGGACTCTCTCACAAGCTATTTCTCGCCCGCGATTGAAGTTGATATTGCTGGTGTTGCCATGGATTGGCGGGAGCAGATAAAAGTGATGTTTCGGAGAACCCACGCGCCGCGTCCATCATAGTGATATGAACGCCGGACGCGTGTTATCCCAGATCCGCGACGCGCTTGCCAATCTCAGCCCCAGCGAAGTACGCGAGCAGTCGCACATCCCGGTCACGATCGAGTTGTTTGCCTCAACTCCAAAGGTCCATGAAGAGATGGCCAACTACTTTGCGCCATCGCAGCAGATGTCGCCTGAGCGGTATCAGGAAGTCGCGGGATTGATTCGCCGTGGCGGCGAGGCGAACACTCCGGTCGTCATCCGAATCTTTGAAGAGGGCGTCGCGCACACACCCGGCGCCTTCATTTATTTGCGAAACAAGCCTGAAAAGGTCGTCTGTGACATTCTGGAGGCGAAGTCCGAGCTCAAGTTGGCGCTGGCTCGCCAATTCATTCCATTCCGAAAACCTGTCTCCGACGACATCATCCTCAACGTATCGAAAGAGAACGCCCTCTTTTCCGTCGCGACTTCAGTCCCAACCCTTATGCCCCTTCTCTCTGTGCCATGGGCCATCGGGGAATTTGCGTCCGATACAGCGTTTCTCACCATGAATCAGATCCGCATGGCATTCATGCTGGCTGCGGCAAACGATCGTACCGTCGGCTATCGCGAACAGAAGGCTGAGATCGCTTCTCTCTTCGCCGGCGCTTTCGGTTGGCGCGCCATCGCGCGCGAACTGATTGGCGTGATTCCCATGGGCGCAGGTATCGTCCCCAAAGCCGCAATCGCATTCGGCGGTACCTTCGTCGTCGGCATGTCGCTTGAGCGTTTCTACAGGATCGGACTAGGGATGACTCCGGCGGAACGTAAGCAGGCCTATCGCGAAGCAGTCGAACGCGGCAAGGCCATCGCTCAGAACCTGCTGAATAGTTATAAGACACAAAAGGCCGGATAAAATCGAAGAGCAGATGATGGTGGAAGGAAATCCCGGCAGCGCCGTCCGTGCCATCGCCTACGAAGACCTCGAATGCGGTGACTGCGCCGTCTATCGCCGTATGCTGGACCAACAGCTCATTCCGAAATACGACAAGCAAGTAGCCTTCGAGCATCGCGAATTTCCCTTGCCGAAACACAAATGGGCACGACAGGCATCGATTGCCGCCCGTCATTTCGACCGTATCGATCCCAAACTCGGAGTCGCCTTCCGAAAATACGTAATGCAGAATCAACCAGAAATCACAGCCGAGAACTTCAGTGCCAAAGTTCACGCTTTCGCCCAGACAAACGGAGCGGACGGCCCCCAAGCAACGGCCGCCCTCAACGA
>DASQLD010000696.1:0-3163 GCA_035630195.1 Bryobacteraceae bacterium | reverse complement strand
TGTATATTCGCTTAATCCCAAACAGATGGATCGTTTCCGCGACCGGCACACGGTTGCTGGCTCGAAGGATGATCGGCGGGATGCCATGGTCCTAGCTGATTCACTGCGAACGGATCGTCCGCTGTTCCATCGTGTGCGACTCGACGATCCGCTGGTGATGCGTATCCGGGAGTTGTCGCGAACCGAGCAGGACGTTCAGCAGCAACAAACACGGCTTGCCAATCAGCTTCGGGATTTACTGTGGCGGTACTTTCCACAGTTGATCAAGTTGTCGCCGAGTATGGATGAAGGGTGGTTGTGGGACTTACTAGAACTGGCGCCCACACCGGAGAAAGCGCGCGAGCTGAAGCGGTCGCGGATAGAGAAGATCCTACGAGCGCACCGGATCCGGCGGTTGAGCGGAGAAGAGGTAGAAGCCGCACTCCAGGAACAAGCTCTTGAACTGGCGCCGGGCTCGGCAGCGGCGACGAGCGAACATGTATTGCTGCTATTGCCTGTTCTGCGGTTGCTGCAGAGTCAGCATAAGGAGATCGCCAGGCGCATAGAGACGGTTCTTGGAGAGATGGAGCAACAAGAGCAGGAAGGCGAGCATCGTGACGTTACAATCCTTCGTTCCATGCCGGGAGCGGGAAGAGTGGTAGCCGCCACGATGCTGGCGGAAGCCTCAGAGGCTCTCGCTGAGAGAGATTATCGCGCGTTGCGGAGCTATACAGGGGTAGCTCCGGTGACTTGGCAAAGCGGCAAACGGAAGGCAGTCGGGATGCGACGGAGCTGCAACCCACGCTTACGAAACGCGGTTTATCACTGGTCGATGGTAAGTATCCAACATGATGAACGAAGTCGGGAGCACTACGCAGCGCTGAGAAAGAAAGGCCACTCCCATTCACGGGCTTTGCGAGGTGTGGCCGACAGACTCTTGGCAGTACTTACAGCGATGCTCAGAACGGGAAGCAAATACGATCCGACGCTGCGTTCCGCGGCATCGCGGCAATAACGAATCTGTGGCGTTATACTTTTCAGACTCGTGCAGAGGATAAGGCTCCGCTGGGAAGCGACCTGAGCGCTGACACGAGTGCGGACTAGCGGGGCGTACGACAACGCCCCGCACCGGTACCAGTCTGCCCGAAAGCGTTAAATCCTAGGGTCGCAGGGGCGAAGCCCCCGAAACTCATGCCACCACGGTTGACAAAAGGTGGGGAGTCCTACGCGCGCGAGGGCCTCGCTTTGTTGAAACGTAAAGACTTGCTATTTTCAAACCTGCAAATCCATTAACTTTTGCGTAATTTGTCCGAGCGCTTAGGTGTGTCTCGAAACCATATGGTTTCTGGAAGCTCTACAGGCTTTCACGTCGGCGCTCCATCCCGTTGTCGAGCGCGATTTCGGTCACTGATTCCACATGGATGGCCGCACACGGATGGCCCGCCCACCGAATTTCAGTTAACGCTTTTTTGTTCGGATGGCGATGTAGGGTGTGTATCGACATCGAAATCAACTCTCTTCTTCTCTCGTAAAACGGGGCCGTCCGGCCGGCATGACCCCTGGCCGCCTCCTAAGCGTTTGATCATTGCCGAAGCTCTCGTGCAAGGCAGCAGTATTGCGGCGGTTGCCCGGCACCTAGTGGCTTCTCGATCCTGGGTCAGCCGGGAGGCCAATGCCCCTGAGACCCGCCCGTTATTCTCTGCCCTCCTGGAACGGCAATGCTGAGTCAATCGCCCAGAGAATTAACAACGCTTTTACAACGCTGGACAACGCCATGGAGGCCTCGAAGCTACTCCGGTACAAAACACGAGTCTGGGAAGTTCCCGATCACCGGTGGATGATTCCGAATCGGACACATTGCCGTCCTCAGGGTCGTCTTAAAGCAAGATGCCTCCCATCACCCACGACCCCGAGTTCGACGTCCGGGCAGGAGCCAGGGACCTGCAGCGCGATGAAGACGAACGGTTCATGCGACTCGCCATCGAGCAGGCGCGGATCGGTCTCCAGACGCCGGGTGCCGGCGAAGTGGGCTGCATAATCGTCTACAACGGCGAAGTCGTCGCCGCCGGGCACAACGAGTCGGAAATGCGCCACGACCCCTCAGCCCATGCCGAGATTGTCACGCTGCGAAAGCTTGGCCAGACGTGGAAAACGACCGAGTTCCGCGACTGTACCCTGTACTGTACGCTCCAACCCTGCGGAATGTGCACGGTTGCGTGTATCTGGGGCAAGATCCGGCGCATTGTCTATGGTGCGACCCGCAATGACGTTCACTCTATGTACTTCGATGCCCGGCATACTAACGCTTCCGACCTGATCGGTGACGCGTTTCGCGACGACCTCGAGATCGTCGCCGGCGTGCTTGCCAACGAATGTGCGGAGTTGTACTACAAGCCGGAAGACAACCCGCCCGAGACGGAGCAATTGAACAAATGAGGCCTGCCGTCACCGGCATCATCGAAACGGCCCTTTACGTCGTGGATCTTCAGCGATCGACCAGCTTCTATACGGATATCCTCGGTTTTCCTGAGATCATGCGCGAAGAAGGTCGCCTTCATGCGCTTGGAGTAGCGGAGAAGCAGGTGCTCCTGTTGTTTGCCGTGGGTCGGAGCACCCGTCCGACCGAAACAACCGGGGGCCGCATCCCAGCCCACGACGGCAGGGGTGAGCTCCACGTCGCGTTCAGTATCGCGGCTACAGACGTACAAGCCTGGCGCGATTCCCTCTGTGCTGCAGGTATCAGCATCGAAAGTGAAGTCGACTGTCCCGGAGGCGGCCATAGCATCTACTTCCGCGACCCGGATGGCCACGCTGTCGAACTCATTACGCCTGGCTGTTGGAAGGTTTACTGATAGTCGAGGTAGATGATCAGCGGATTGGCCTAACTAAGGTAGCGGGACTTGTCAGGTATTCATGTGCCCGCACGCAAAACGTGACGTTGGTCCGGTGAGGCGCACCTCGCCGGCTTATCGAAGAAATACAGACAAACCGGAATCCTGTCGTCCATCCGTAAAGTCACCGATCCCGATACGACATTGTTGAACCCATAAGCGGCAGTTGGGACGGGCGCATCAGCGGCGAAGTGTTTGGTAGAAATGGACATGTCGTTGGAAAGCTCATTGGATGGGGCTCACCCAAAAGGTGAAGTGAGAAAGTCGGAAGCAAGGCCAGAAGCGGAAGGCTG
>DASQLD010000695.1:0-19003 GCA_035630195.1 Bryobacteraceae bacterium | reverse complement strand
CCGCGGAAACAAGGATTCGATGAGTACTATGGGATTCTTTACTCGAATGACATGCGGCCCGTACAGGTGGTGCATAACGAGGCGGTGGCGCAATATCCCGTAGTGCAGAGCAATCTGACGCACGACTATACCAAGCACGCGACGGAATTCATCACGCGCAATCGCGAGAAACCGTTCTTTCTTTACCTGCCGCACGCCATGCCGCATAAGCCGCTGGCGGCATCGGAAGAGTTCTACACTCCGAAGACAACGAAGGATCTCTACGCGGACGTGATTCACGAACTGGACTGGTCTGTTGGGCGCATTCTAGCGAAGGTGAAAGAACTGGGCCTCGATGAGAACACCATGGTGCTGTTCGCTTCCGATAATGGCCCATGGTTCGGCGGCAGCGCGGGCGGCCTGCGGGGAATGAAAGGCGCAACATGGGATGGGGGCATTCGTGTACCCTTAATCGCCCGCTGGCCGGGTCGGATTTCGCCTGGACGTGTATGTAAAGAGGTCTGCGCTTCGATCGACATTTTTCCTACGCTCAGTACGTTGGCGGGCGCAAAAACTCCATCCAACTTGACGATCGATGGTCGCAATATCTTCCCGCTGATGAATTCAGCAGCCGCGCGCAGCCCGCATGAAGCGATCTTCGCGATGTCAGGGCCCAAGCTGCGCATCGTACGGTCGGGGAAATGGAAGCTGCATGTGCGGTCTCCCGTTCCTGGATTCAAGGTGATGGACAAGGCGGCCGCAGCGCGGTGGATCGATCCCCGGGGGCCGGACGGTGTCACACTGATTGCGCAGCACGAACAAGCTCGGCCTGATGAGTATCCCGGTGTGTTGACGGGAGACGCGCCGAAGCCGCTAATGCTATTCGATCTCGACGCCGATCCTGCCGAGCAGCACGACGTCGCCGACAAACATCGCGACGTTGTTCAGCGGTTGAAGGCGATGTTCGACAAGCTCGACAAGCAAGTTCCGAGATCCGCTGTCCAGGAACGTCACGGCTCGAGAGGGATTCGCAGGTTGCAGGGCGGCGAACTTCAGTATGACCGTGAACCCGCTGCCGCTACATCCTCTACTACAAGGGAGAAGTAGACATGACTGGTATGACACGACGTTCCTTTCTCGCGGCTCCCGCTCTATTGCTCGGACAGAAATCGGCGGACGAGAGATTCAATGTCCTCTTTATCGCGTCCGACGACCTGAACAACTCGCTTGGATGCTACGGACATCCGATTGTGAAATCTCCGAATCTGGATCGGTTGGCGAGTCGGGGTGTTCGGTTCGATCGCGCCTATTGTCAGTTTCCACTCTGCGGACCGAGCCGCACATCGATACTGAGCGGTATGCGGCCCGACACAACGCGCATATGGAAGAACGAAATGGCAGTTCGGGACACGATGCCCGACGCAATAACGCTTCCTCAATTGTTTCGGCAAAGCGGCTATTCGTCGGCTCGTTTCGGCAAGATGTACCACATGAATGTGCCGGGATCGGTTGGCAAGCCGCTGTGGGATGATCCGCCTTCCTGGGATGTCGCAATCAGCCCGCCGGGCCTTGAGAACACGACGCCAGGCGACGGTCGAAACATCACGCCATCTCATCAGCCTGGCAATGCGATGCACTGGATCCGGTTCCTCGGCAGTGATGCGGAGCAGGCCGACGCGCGCGCGGCAGAGGACACAATCAGCTATATCGATCGCAACCAATCGAAGCCGTGGTTCATCGGCTTAGGCTTTCTGCGTCCGCATGTGCCGCACGTGGCGCCATCGAAGTTCTTCGACATGTATCCTCTCGATCGATTAACACCCACCACGAATCCCGTTGACGATCGCAAGGACATACCAGAGGCAAGTGAGATGACAATCACTGGCCGCGGTAACGACATGGGCATGACGCAGGCCGATCAGCGCGAGGCGTTACGCGGGTACTACGCGTCGGTGTCGTACATGGATTCGCTCGTCGGTCGCGTCCTCGATCATCTCGAGAAGCGCAGCGCAACGAATCGAACGGTTGTCGTCTTCTGGGGAGATCACGGCTGGCATCTCGGCGAGCATTACCGGTGGCAGAAGCGGAGTCTGTTTGAGGAGTCGGCTCGTGTACCGCTGATCGTTGCCGCTCCGGGACGAAAAGGGAATGGACGTTCTTCGCGCAGTCTCGTCGAGTTGATCGATTTGTATCCGACGATCGCGGAACTCTGCGGCCCGCAGGCGCCGGAAAATTTGGAAGGACAGAGCTTCGTGCCACTGCTCGACAATCCGGGGCGCAAATGGAAAAAGGCGGCGTTTACGCAAGTCGCCGGACCGGAAGAGATTGTGGGTCGGGCCGTCCGAACGGAGCGCTATCGCTACATCCGTTGGACCAAGCCGTATCCAGGCGAGGAACTCTACGACTGCGAGAAGGATCCGCGCGAGTTTCAGAACCTGGCCAAACAACCTTCGGCGGCGAAGCAACTCGCACAAATGCGAGCCGTCCTTGATGCAGGATGGCGAGCGGCGAAGGCCTGAACGCGTCAGCGCGAGGCTGTCTTCAATGTCCAGGTGTAGGTCTTGAAGTCGAAGTTATAGGCATCTCGTTCCGGCTTCGGCGGGGCACTGGTCTTCGGCATGAATTGCGCGAATTCGCTCTTGAGCGACGAGTACTTCTCTTGCGCGGCCAGATTCCGAAACTCTTCGGGGTCGGCTATGCAATCGTAGAGTTCTTCGGTTCCGTCGCTGTATCGTATGTATCGCCAGCGCTCCGAGCGTACGGCGTGGTTGCCAGGGCCGAACGTGATGACGGTAGGCTTGCGCTTCGCCTTGGGATCCCGCAGCAATGGCACGAGGCTCTCGCCTTCGAGATCGCTCTTGGCCGGCAAATTGCACATTTCCACGAGCGTCGGGTAGAGATCGAGTAGGTTCACCGGCTGTGGTCTGTTCTTGCCGGTCGCCTGGAGTCCGGGACCCGCGAAGATCAGAGGCACGTGCGTCGATCGCTGCCACAAGGTCGACTTATGCCAATGTTTTTTCTCGCCGAGGTGCCAGCCGTTATCCGACCAGAACACGACGATCGTGTTCTTTGCATGCACACTTTCATCGAGCAGTTTCAGCATGCGTCCCACCATCGCGTCGGCAAACGTGATGCTTGCGAGGTAAGCCTGAATACCCTCTTTCCATTTGTCTTCGCGCACGATGCGTTCGTGCTCATCCCGGCGAAACTCGGCGAACTTCTTTCCGATCGCGGGGATATCGTCGAGATCGTCAGCCGGTTCCTGAGGCAGACGCACCTTGTCCTCGGGATACATATCGAAGTACTTCTGCGGAGCGAACAACGGAATGTGCGGATGCCACAACCCGACAGCGAGGAAGAAGGGCTTTTCGTGTTTCCGATTTAAGAACTGCCCGGCCCAATCGATCGCCTTCTGATCCCCGTATTCGCTTTCTTCCTTCGGCAGAACACCCCAGTCAAACTCGCCTTGAAAGTTCTTTAGTCCGTTGAACGGATGTTGCGGAGGCGCGGGGATTTTGTTGACCCACGGGTACCACTCGGCGCGACGATACCAGGGATCGTCGAATACCTGGAGTTGGAACTCGTCCCATTCAGCAGGAGAATTGAAGCCCGCGACATGATGGAAGATCTTGCCCGCGCCCGCGACGTGATAGCCGTTGTCTTTGAAATAGCGCGGGAGCGATACGACGTTCGGAAGATTTGGACGCCAGTACTGCTCGTTATTGTAGATGCCAGTCGTCGAGGCGCGCTGTCCGGTCAACAGAGCGACTCGTGACGGATTACATAATGGCGACGCGCAGTGCGCGTTCGCAAAAAGCACTCCGCGTTTGGCGAGCGCGTCAATGTTTGGGGTTTTCACGCCCGGATAGCCTTTGAGACATCCGAGCCAATCGTTCATATCGTCTACGGACAAAAAGAGAACGTTGGGCCGTTGTTTGTCTTGGGAGAATCCCGCTGACGCGGCGCTTAATCCCGCTGCGAGCAACTCTCTTCTAGAGATCACGCTTTATCTCGTCGTTTCAGCAGAACGTTCGAATCGCTTCTTCTCACGTTCCTTGGCGGCAGCGTCAATAACCGTCTCGGCGTTCATATCGGCGGCAAACGCAATCTCCATGAAGCCGATGTGCATTTCTTCCCAACTCTGATCGCCCCATTTGATCGTGGTCTTGGGATCGGGATTGAACGGATTGTTTGGGGAATTATCGAAGACCGCCGTCGATTCGATCGAACTGCCAGCGGGCAGGAGTTTTGGTTCTTTGAGGAAATACGTCGTCTGCCAGTTAAAGCTGTAGCGCGGCACGTCGAGTAAAGTCTCTACGCGACCGTCCGGATAGCGCGCGCGAATTTCCATCGCCTTGCCGCGGAGATGCATGTGGGGCTGTAGCGAAATCAACTTCACCGGCTTGCCGAATGTGATCGACGCATTGGATTTGTAATTGGCGTCGCCTGCGGGAATGGCAATGTCCATGTCCTGCGTCTGCGTCGACAGAACACGCTCGCGAGGAGGCTCATCGGAGAAATAGATACCGAATTCCGAGGAATCCGTTTGTTCCTTGCCATTCGCCGTGTAATGAATCTCGAAAACTATGTCCGAGCCTGCGCGGATCAACTTTGCCTGCTCGGACCGCCACGGAATCGGGAAGTATCCCGGTTCGTATCCAAGCAGCAGTTCCCTGCGTTCAAACATCCCTTCGCCCGGACGTCCAACTCGCCGTTCTGTCAGCGTTGGTACGGCAAAGCGATCCCGCTCGAAACCGTCGAGATAGCTCGACCCCGGCGGACGAATGAACGCATTCATATGATGAACAACGGCGCGCTTGTCGATGCGGAACTCGGCGGCCCGAATCCATCGGTCTTTCGTGAGTCCGACGGACCGTATCACGAATGTGTATGGGATGTCTCCACGCGCGGGCACCTTGTATCCCGGAACGCTGAGCACCACATCGGGCTTACCAAGTTTCCAGCCGGTCTCCGTTTTCACGGGCTTCGGGTAGTCAATCTTCGGTCCTTCCGGAGCGCCGGCGTCCACCCATTTGACGATCTTTTGCACTTCCGCCTGCGGAAGGGATCTGTCATTGTGAAACGTAAGCTTCGAACGCTCGCTGGCATGCCAGGGCGGCATGGACCGGCTGATGACCGCATCGCGAATCGCCTTCGCCCATGGCCGCGTATCGGAATAATTTGTGAATGCCATGGGGCCGATTTCCCCTTCCTGATGGCACGTCTGGCACCGTGCGCGCACGATCGGGAAGATGTCTTGTGAGAAGTTCTCCGCGCTGCAAAGGAACGGAATGGAGATGGCGAGAATTACAGATCTGAACACTCTGCAAGCCATGATATCTCTTCCAGGGGGGCTATGAACCGGCATACCGTAAGCCCCTGATGCTCGTGGACCCAAAGTCTGCGAAGATGAAAGTATCTGTCTGCGGCTATCGAACAGGCCGCGGCAGTCGAGGTTTCGTTTGCGTTCGGTTATTCCAGTCATTCTAATAGCTTTAATCCCTCTTGCGAGCGCCCAGCGGCCGACGGCAGCGCCAGCGTCGACGGGCATTTCAGCCGGCATCTCGGCCGGCATCTCGGCTCACAAGGCTCTCACCACTCAGTATTGCTTTGGCTGTCATAACAAGAAGACCAAGACCGCCGGACTCGCCTTCGATGCCCTCGATTACACAAACGTCGGCGCTGACGCGGCCGCGTGGGAGAAAGTTCTGCGCAAACTGCGGACAGGCGAGATGCCTCCGCCTGGCCTTCCCCGCCCCAAGGTCCCT
This sequence comes from Bryobacteraceae bacterium, assembly GCA_035630195.1. GTDB lineage: Bacteria > Acidobacteriota > Terriglobia > Bryobacterales > Bryobacteraceae > DASQDN01. Next base: position 13,256 of record DASQLD010000695.1, on the reverse strand, counting down.
GCAGCAGAGTCTTTCGCAACGACGCTGGAAGGAGCTCTGGACAAGGCTGCGGAAGCGAATCCGAATCCAGGCAGGCCCGCAGTCCACAGGCTTAATCGCGCGGAATACAGCAATGCGATTCGCGACTTGCTGGCACTCGATATCAAATCCGGTTCTTCGCTTCCTGTGGATGACTCGGGCTATGGCTTCGACAATATCGCTGATGTCCTGTCGTTATCGCCTGCTTTGCTTGAACGATACATGTCGACGGCCCGTCTCGTCGCCGCGCTCGCCATCGGCGACATGAAGATGAAGCCTTCGGAAGAGCAGTTCACCCCGCTCCGGGATCCTCCCAGCAATTTCCGACGGCCCGCTGCTATCGAGCGAGCGAGTGAAGATCTGCCGTTTAACTCCCGCGGCGGCATGTCATTCGAGCATTATTTTCCGGTCGATGCCGAATATGTGATCCGGATCCGAGCGACTGGAAATGCCCAGAATGCGCCGCCGCCGATCTTTGAGCACCGCATTCCCGTGAAAGCCGGTCTTCGGACGGTAGGTGTAACGTTCTTGAGAGAGTCAGCCAGAGCGGAGCAGGAAGCGCCAGTAATCCGCGGGGCTGCGCCGGACACCACAGCGACACCTAGGAGCCAACCACTCCCCGCCGAGATGGACCTTCGCATCGACGGAGCCAAAATCAAGCGATTCCAAGTGCCGCAGCGCGCAGGGGCTCGGACGGATGTGGCGAACATCATCATTGGTGGTCCGTACAACGCCACCGGTCGAGGAGAGACACCAAGCCGCGGGAAGATTTTTGTCTGCAGGCCAGCGATCGCAAAAGACGAGGAGCCGTGCGCCAAGACGATCCTCTCGACTTTGACGCGGCGGGCGTTTCGAAGATCTGTGAGCGAAACGGACATCCGGCCCCTCATGGCCTTCTATCAGCGCGGCCGCAGCGAAGGCGACTTCGACTCCGGCATCCAGAAGGCGCTCTCGGCGATGTTGATGTCGCCTGATTTTCTGTTCCGTGTCGAACAGGATCCAAAAGGAGCGGCTCCGGGAACCGTTTATCGCATTAGCGACTTCGAGCTCGCGTCGAGGCTTTCTTTCTTCCTGTGGAGCAGCATCCCGGATGACACTCTGCTGAAGTTGGCTGAGCAGGGTAAGTTGAAGGACCCGGTTGTTCTACGGCAGCAAGTCACGCGCATGCTGGCCGATCCGCGCTCGGAGGCGTTGACTACTAACTTCGCGGGGCAGTGGCTGCATTTGCGAAACCTCGCCACTTCCAAGCCCGATCCGCAGCTTTTCTCGACGTTCGACGAAAGTCTGCGCAAGTCGTTCCAGCAGGAGACCGAGATGTTCTTTACGAGCATCCTCCGCGAGAATCGCAGCGTTCTCGATCTGTTGGGCGCAAACTATACATTCCTGAACGAACGACTGGCCGAGCATTACGGTGTTCCGAAGATCTACGGTTCGCACTTCCGCAAAGTCGCCATCAACGATCCGAATCGCGGCGGCCTCCTTGGTCAAGGCAGCATTCTCACGGTAACGTCCTACCCGAATCGGACTTCCGTGGTTCAGCGCGGGAAATGGATTCTTGAAAATCTACTAGGCACACCGCCTCCTCCGCCTCCTCCGGATATTCCGGAGTTGAAGGCGCACGCCGAAGACGGGAAGGTGCTCACGATGCGTCAGCAACTGGAGCAACACCGGGCGAACCCGACCTGCGCATCGTGCCATTCCCGAATGGATCCAATCGGCTTCTCGCTTGAGAACTACGATGCCATCGGCAAATGGCGGGATAAGGACGGGGACTCCGAGATCGATACGTCGGGAAAACTCCCTGACGGAAAGACATTCTCAGGACCGGCAGGATTGAAGCAATTGCTGCTGGCAAGTTATCGTGACGATTTCGTCGCGACGGTATCGGAAAAGCTCCTGACCTACGCCACGGGCCGCGGTCTGGAGGCCTATGATTTGCCCTCGGTAAGGGCTATCATAAAGAAGGCAGCCGCGGAGGATTACCGTTTATCGGCGTTGATCACTGCGGTCGTGGAAAGTAAGCCTTTCCAGATGAGGAGGACTCCGGGATCATGATCATCACCAGAAAATCGCTGCCACGGCGCGCGTTTCTTCGCGGGCTCGGGACAACGTTGGCGCTGCCGTTATTGGACTCGATGGTACCGGCGCTCGCGAAAGGCGGGACTAAGCCTGTTGTTCGGCTTGGATTCGTTTACCATGCGACCGGCATGATCATGGATCGCTGGACGCCCGCTACAGTAGGGACCGGGTTCGAAATTACGCCAACCATGAAGGCGCTAGAGCCGTTCCGCGATCAAATGATCGTCTTCAGCGGCCTGGCTCAAGTGAATGGCCGCGCGCTCGGCGATGGGCCTGGAGATCACGCCCGCGGCGGAGCCACGTTCCTTACCGGTGTTCATCCGAAGAAGACGGAAGGAGCGGGAATTCGCTGCGGTATCTCGGCCGATCAGATTGCCGCGAAAGAACTTGGCAAGCATACACAGCTTGCGTCTCTCGAAATCGGTCTCGAGAGCCAGAGTCTGGCAGGTGGGTGCGACTCTGGATATAGCTGCGCTTATACGAACACGTTGTCGTGGCGTAGCGCGACCAGTCCGATGCCACTCGAAATTAATCCACGACGATTGTTTGAGCGACTCTTCGGCGATGGCGACAGTACCGATCCTGCCGCCCGTTTGTCGCGACTGCAGGAGCAGCGCAGCATTCTCGATTACGTTGCTGGGAGCATCGACAGGCTGGAGACGAACCTTGGTCCACGCGACCGCTACAAACTGACTGAGTATCTTGAAGCGATTCGTGACATTGAACGCCGCATCCAGAAAGCGGAGCAGCAGAATGCGTCACTCAAGCTGCCTGTCGTCGAGAAGCCGGGTTCGGTTCCAGAAGCGTTTGAAGATCACGCCAAGCTGATGATGGATCTGCAGATCCTGGCTTTCCAGACCGATCTTACGCGTGTGATCACGTATGTTCCGGCACGCGAAGGAAGCAATCGGAGCTACCGCGAGATCGGTGTCTCCGATGGACATCACTCCATCACGCACCATCAAAACGACGCAGAGAAAATCGAGAACGTCGCTAAAATCGACGCGTTGCTGGTTAAGAATTTTGCGTACCTGCTCGAGCGATTGAAGGCCACGCCCGATGGCGAGGGTAATTTGCTTGACCACTCGATCATCGTTTACGGTAGCGGCACTGGCGACGGAAATCGCCACACGCACCACGATCTTCCGGTGGCTCTGGTCGGGGGCGGGGCTGGTCAGATTAAGGGCGGGCGGCACCTGCGCTTCCCGACCGAAACGCCGCTCAACAATCTGTTGCTGAATGTGCTCGACAAGGCTGGTGTGCCGGTCGATAACTTCGGTGACAGCACCGGACGCCTCTCCGACGTATAGAGTCCAATGTTCTTGCGAATTTCGACTGCGGCTGCCTTTCTGGTCGCGTCTTGCTTCGCGTCGACCGACTCCGGACTGATCGATGCAATCAAACGGCGCGATCAGAAAGCAGTTGAGTCGTTGCTGCGCGCCAAGACCGACGTCAATGTCACTCAACCCGACGGGGCCTCTGCGTTAGCTTGGGCAGTTCATCTGGACGAGAAGGCGATGGTGGACCTCTTGCTCACTGCGGGCGCCAAAGTGGATACCGCTGATGAGTACGGCGAAACTCCGCTTACTCTGGCGTGCTTGAATGGCAATGCCGAACTTGTCGCAAAGCTGCTGGAGGCTGGAGCCAATGCCAACGCCACGCGCTGGAATGGCGAAACGGCGCTCATGATTGCGGCTGGGTCGGGGAGCGCCGAGGCAGTCAAGCTGCTGGTGGGCAAGGGCGCAGGCGTGAATGTGGTAGAGCCTCGAAAGGGCCAGAACGCAATCATGTGGGCTGCGGCGGAAGGGCACTCCGATGTCGTTGAAACCCTCATTAAACTCGGCGCGGATGTGAAAACCGCTTCGAAGGCGGGATTTACGCCTTTGGTCTTTGCAGCGATCAAAGACGATGCCAAATCGATACGCGCCTTGCTGGCTGCGGGAGCCGATCCGAATACCACCATGCCTTCGGGAACGAAGGCGCTAGTGGTTGCGGCCTCTTATAAAAGCAACGAGGCCGCAGGGGCGCTTGTCGAGGCCGGCGCCGACCCGAATGTTGCGGACTCCGCCGGTAATTCTCCTTTGCACACGGCTGCTCTGTTAGGCGAGACGGAACTCGTAAAGAAGCTGCTAGCGAAGGGCGCCAACCCGAACGCGACGACTGCTAAACTCACCGCCTCACAAAGCGGCGGTCCTTTTCGCCGGCAGATTGGCGAACTGACACCGCTTCATGTCGCCGCCAAGGCGAACCATCTTCCGGTGATGCGGGCGCTGGTCGAGGGTGGCGCAGATCCGAAGTTGAAGGCTCAAGGGAACACAACTCTCCTGATGTCGGCTGCGGGAAGCGGTCATGTAGAAACGGTGAAGTACGCGTTCGAACTTGCTCCCGAGATCGCTGCGGTGAATGAGTATGGCACTACCGTGATGCATGCCGCTGTTTCGAACTTCGGAAGCATGGCGACACAGGTTGAGATTTGTGAGGTAATCCAATTCCTGGCCGATAAAGGCGCCGCGCTCGATGAGAAGGACCGCACCGGCAGAACTCCAATGACGATCGCGGATATTCTTCCGATAGATAAAGGTGTTACGTTGCTGACCGAGTTGATTATTAAGTCCGGAGCTACACCGAAGGTTCCTTCTAAACGTTAACGGATCTCGAACTTCTCTCCTTGCTTCAGTTTGTGATACCGCTTCTGCAGTTCGCCGGATAAACGCAATTTCAACTCGTCAGGATAACCTCGCGTCCAGAACGCGTTCTCATCCGTTTGTGTGTACGTTCCAAAGTGTTGCGGGAAAATGTAGGACGGCTGCAGCTTATTGATGAGGATCATCGATCGATCAAGGTGCATGTTGTGGACGGTCGGTGATACAAATAGCACGTCGATATTCTTCAAACCTAAGTGCTCTTCCGTAAGTACAGAGTCTCCCGGGTGGAAGAAACGCTTGGCCCCTATGTTGAGAACGTAGCCGCAATTCTGCCGCATCGATTCGATGAAGTCCGGCTCGCGGGTGAGGACGGTGAACTCCTGGTTCCCGTGGATCGCGTGCACTGGCTCAATACGAATGCCCTTCGCTTCGAATGGCTTCAACGGTTCGGGAACGACTAGTCTCTCTTGCGGAAGCTCTAACTTTGTTAGGCGCCTCAGGCACGTTTGCGGAAGGACGAGTGTTGTCCGCCTGCCGCTCGCGAGCGCTCGAATCGTCGGGGTGTTGCAGTGATCGCCGTGATGGTGTGTCACAAGCGCCAAGTCCAGTTCGTTCGCCAAGTCCTCGGCGCCGATGGTTGGCGGAATGATTTTGCTTTGTGGGCTGAGATCGAGATCTATCCCCATGAGAACGCCGTTCGCTTTGATCAGCCATCCGGCGTTACCGACCCACCAAACGGCTGTTCCCTCGCGATGCTCGCGGATCTGCTCGAGGACCGTGGTCGAATTCTGCGCTGGACAGAGGCCAACTGCTATCATCGCGATCATTACGAAATGTCGATTCACCATAAACTATGTATCACGTCATGAGGCGCATTGCGATCGTCCTACTCCTATCCGTCGGCATCGCAGCGCAAGCCGGTGAATGGCGACGATTCCGCGGCGACAACGGAGCGGGCGTTGCCGACGACGGGTCCCTCCCTGCCGAGATTGGCCCCTATAACAATGTCCATTGGAAGACGACGATCCCTACCGGGAAGTCATCGCCGGTGGTTACGAAGGACCGCATCTACCTGACCGGCCATGAGAACGGACGTCTACTCACGCTGGCACTGGATCGAAAAACAGGGAAGGTCATGTGGACTCGTGAAGCGCCGGGGCATCGCGGTGAGAAGCGCCATCAGTTGAACGATCCTGCCGCCCCGTCGCCAGTGTCGGATGGAACGAACGTCTACGTGTTCTTTGCGGGTTATGGACTCGTCTCTTACGACGCGCAAGGGAAGGAACGATGGAAGGTTCCGCTGGGACCGTTCACGAATTTCCATGGGATGGGCGCCTCTCCTGTATTGGCAGAAGGCAAGGTTTTCATGATCTGCGATCAGGATCAGAATGCGTTTCTGCTCGCAGTCGAGAAAGACACCGGCAAGACTGTGTGGAAAGTCGAGAGGCCAGAAATGGTCCACAGCTTCTCCACGCCGATTATTTACAAACCCGCCAAGGGGAATAGCGAGATCATCATCCCAGGTTCGTACCAAATGACTAGCTACGACATCTTGACCGGAGCCCTGCTGTGGCGTGTTCGCGGTTTGACGTATCAAGTGAAGTCCGGTCCTGTCGTGGCTAATGACCGGCTCTATTTCAACGGATGGGCTCCGGGTGGGGAGCCGAGCGAGCGTATCGAACTCCCCGGCTTCGAAGAGATGATCGCGAAACACGACAAAGACGGTGACAAGAAGCTATCGAATGACGAAGTACCGAAGAACTGGCTTCCTGGCAATTGGGATATGCAGGATCTCGACAAAGACGGGCTGTTCAATGGCAAGGACTGGCAATACTACAGCCTGCGAAGGACATCTTCGAACGCAGCGATCGCCGTGAAGCTGGGAGGTCGGGGAGACATCACGGATACCCATGTGATCTGGAAGTATGACAAGTCGTTGCCGGATGTTCCGGGCATTCTCCTCTATCGCGATGTTCTGTATCTCGTCCGGAATGGCGGCATCGTTCAGACGCTCGATCCTGCGACAGGCAAGCTACTGAAGCAGGGCCGGCTTCCGCACGCGCTCGATGAGTACTATGCGTCTCCTGTGGCAGGCGACGGGAAGGTGTACATGATCAGCCGCAACGGCAGCGTCTCCGTGCTGAAAGCCGGAGCCGAATGGACGATTGCGGCACAAGGTGAATTAGGAGAAGAAGTATTCGCCACACCCGCCATCGCGGATGGCCACATATGGGTCCGAACTGCCACCTCGCTCTACGACTTCGCAGCGATGTAGCTGAGCAAGTCTCCTCTACTGCGAGCGAGCGTCTTCAGGCGCTCAGCGTCATTCGCAAGAACGCATAGTTGCAGGGTGGAAGGGCACGATAAGTCGGCAATATCTTCTTCCCCAAAATGCTCCATCGCAACTTGCAGCGCTTCTTCATACCGGCCAAGACGTACGGCTAGATTCACCAGCAACTCGACAGGCGCGAAGCCTACTTCTTCGGGATTGCTCTCTGCTATCTTCTTGCGGAAATGCGCGAGTCGCTTATCGACATCGTCTCCCATGACTGCCAGGATGTACTCGTCATAGTCGATGAAGGCATTCTCAAACGGTGACTGACCCCGAGTCTGGAACATCGGTGAGAGGCGCTTCCCATATGCGCACAGGTCGTGCAAGAGTTCCAGCGTGGGTCGGTCGGTAACTTCTAGTGAGTATGCGAGGACCGACATCAGGTGCGACGTATCGACGTAGTAATCGTACTCGCCGAAGAGCCAGTTTCTTCCGGCAATCACCTCGGCGATTTTCGTGGCACTAGGACGGGAGCCCGCTTGCGACTCGATGGCGTTACTAAGCCGCTCCATCACTTCGGCGTGAAGCCGTCGAACGAGCAGCAAGATGCATTCCACGCGGCCGTTCTTTACGGCGTACATCCCGAAGGTCGTGATCGCCCGACACATTCCGTGATGGTCGAGAATCAGCTCGAGCCCCTTGGCCGGGTGAACACCTTCTGCAAATGCGATGTTGATGATTTGGTCAACCGATTCGCCCGGTTGGGCCTGCTCGATTGCTTCGATGATTGGCCCAGGCTCGCCGATGGCGCGGAAATAGGGCCAGGCGAGTGGGATGTCGCCATTTTCGAGCGCGAGTTTGCCTGTATCTCGGGCGGCGGCAATCATTCCCTGGTCATAGGGACCACGCAGGTCCGCAGGAATATCCGCTGAAGGGTGCGCTTGGATCAACGGAAGTCCCAGTTCCAGACGCTTCTTCATCAGCCTTGCTTCGAAGAATGACCGTATATCTTTCTTTGCGCGGAAATGCTCTATAAGAAACTCCAAAGCGCCGACGCGGTCATCGGAGCCAAGGAAACGGTCCAGGTTTTCAAACGAGTCTTCGAGCATCGTGCCAATCATAGCGTTTATCATGAGGGGGGTTCGCTGAATGAAATTCGCTTGTCTGCTCTTCCTTACTCTGGTGACGGCTGCGGCGCAGGATGTCACCGGTTTGAACTTTCTTGCCGGACATACCGATTACAAGGAAATCCGCAGCATGCTTGCGGAGTACGCGAAGAAGAACGCGATCGCTCTGCTAAACGCTCGGGAGACGGAAGTCGCCAAGTGGAAGGCCGGCGATGTCACAGCCCGCAAACAGTACGTTCGTGAGCGAATGCTTCGGGCTCTCGGCGGCCTGCCCGAACGTACGCCGTTGAATGCGCGCGTCACGGGCGTCATTGAACATCCCGACTATCGCATCGAGAAGATCATCTTCGAAAGCCAGCCGCAGTTCTATGTGAGTGCAAATCTTTACCTGCCGAAAACTGGTCGCGGACCTTACCCTGCGATCCTGTTCCCACTTGGTCATGAGGAAGGCGCGAAGGCGCATGGTGTGTGGCAGCAACTGCTGGTGACGTTCGCCAGGAACGGTTATGTGGCGTTGGCCTGGGACACCATCGGCCAGGGAGAGCGAGTCCAACTCTACGACGAAGATTTTCAAACTTCGAAGGTGATTCGTTCGACAACGGAACACACGATGAACGGTATCCAGACGTTGCTGGTTGGTGACGCATTGGCTCGTTACACCATCTGGGATGGCATGCGGGCTTTGGACTATCTGGTATCGCGTCCCGAAGTAGATTCTAAGCGCATCGGCCTCACGGGTAATTCGGGCGGCGGCACACACACGGCCTACATCGCAGCGCTCGACGATCGGATTCAAGTGGCGGCTCCATCCTGCTTTATTACGTCGTGGCGGCGCCTGCTCGAAACAATTGGACCACAGGACGCCGAACAGAACATCCCACCGTGGATCGGCGATGGGCTCGACCATGCTGACTTCATTCACGCCTTCGCTCCTAAGCCGTATCTGATTCTGTCAGCGATCCGCGACTTCTTCTCGATCACCGGCGCGAGAGAGACTTATCAGGAAACGCAACGGGCTTACGATTTGCTTGGATCGGCTGCGAAGCTCGGCATGACCGAAGCCGACGATGGGCATGGGTATACGAAACCGCGCCGTTTGGCGGCATATCGATGGTTCGATAAATGGCTGAAGGGCTCCGAACAGGCCTGGCCAGAGCCTGAGGTGGTTCCGGCGAGCGAAGAGGAATTGCGCGCCACTACGACTGGCCAAGTCGCTACATCACTCGGCGGTGAGACGGTCTTCACGCTAAATCAGAAGCGCGCGAAGGCTTTCAAGCGCGAATCGGCCTCTGTCGATCAGGTGAAGCAGCTTTTGCGCTATGAGAAGCCGGACGGCAATGTTGTCGTGAAGCCATTCGGAACATTGCAGCGTACTGGCTACCGCATCGAGAAACTTATCTACGAAAGCGAACCCGGAATCGTCGTTCCGTCACTACTCTTCATTCCTGAGGGCGCCGGGCGTCGGCCGGGAATTGTGTATGTGCATGGAAGAGGGAAAACGGCAGGCATTAGCGATATCGAATCGCTTGTTCGCGGGGGAAACATTGTGCTCGCGGTTGATGTCAGAGGGCTCGGCGAAACACGTGGTGTGAGTGAAGAAAACGGATCAGACTGGCCACGGTATTTCGGGGACTTCGCAAGCGCGATGACCATCATGCTTAGCGGTAAGAGCCTCGTGGGTATGCGTGCGCGCGATATCGTCCGAGGAGTCGATGTCCTCGTGGGGCGCGATGACGTCGATGGCGCTAGTATCTACGGAGCGGGTGTTGAAGGTGGTGGAGTTTCCCTCTTGCACGCAGCCGCTATGGATCAGCGTGTTCGCAAAGTTGCGCTTGAGCGAACGCTGGTATCTTATCAGGCTATCGTCGATCACAAAATCCATCGCAACGTGTTTGAAGATGCGATTCACGGCGTCCTGAAGATCTACGATCTGCCGGACCTTGCGCGATTCATGGAGCCTAGGGAGATGCGGATTGTTGACGCCGCCAATCCGGTCGGTCAGCGTCTGCCGATCGGCGATGTTCAGAAGCTGTACGGAAACGCGAAAGTCTCGTGGCGAGGCGCCGCTGACACAGCTGCTTCGCTATACGGCTTCCACTAAGCGTTCCGATCCATGCGATCAGCAGAGTGGGTGCATACCATCTTCTTCGCCTACGCGAGCGTGCTTGCTCTGCTGCTGCCTGTCTCGACCGCCATTCGCCTCAGGGTGCTGCTGGTTAATGTGAGTGTGCTGCTACTTCTCAGATGGCTCACCTCCACAGGCAAGTCGCTGGCTTTGCGCGATGCGGTCGCTCTCGCGCTGGTCATTCTTGCCTATAAGCAGATGGGTTGGTTCGCGCCATCTGTTCACTCGTTTCGCCTCGAGAAGCAGTGGATCGTTTGGGACGACATCGTGCTTGTCGACTGGGGTGTAAAACGGGCGATTGAAGCAGCCGGACCCGTTCTTCCAAATCTCCTCGAACTCAGCTATCTGCTTGTCTATGCGGTTGGACCTTTTGCCGTCATGATGCTGTATCGATACGCTGGCCGGAAAGAGATCGACACGTTTCTCTTCCTCTATATCCTCGGCGTTCTGCTCTCTTATGGTCAGTTTCCTTTCTGGCCATCCGAGCCGCCAAGGACCGTGTTTCCCGGACATCTCGAACCTGCTCCGAGTTTGTTTCGCAACATAAACTTGTACGTCGTCGGCAACGCTGGAATTCACACAAGCGTGTTTCCAAGCGCTCATGTCTCGGGGGTAGTTGCTGCAGCCTTCGCGATGTGGAAGCTACTACCGGGCCAGCGTTATAGTTTCTTGGTCTATGGGTCGCTGGTAACGGTCGCGACGTTCTATGGCAGATATCATTACGTGGTGGATGCGGTTGCCGGTGTGGCGGTGGCGGTTGTGGCTTGGCAGGTTACCTCTTGGGTCCGTAGTCGCTGTTCTTCCCGGTGTGAGCCGGTTTCGGCGTAGACGGAGTGATCCCTGCAGCCAACATGACACGATGAAACGCAGCCACAGTGACAGGTGATGGCTTATAGTTACCGAAGCGATGTCCTTCGGCAATCGTGAGTGGCGTCCAACCGTGTTTGTTCTTCTGGTTCCACACCTCGATCTTCGCGCCCTTGTCCGCCAGCAGTTGCACAACTGCAGGAAGGTTTTTGTAAGCAGCGCCGTGCATAGCCGTTTCGCCATTGTTGTCGACGGCGTTGATGTCGTTGCCCAGTTCTAACGCGACTTGTACGGCTTCGAGCACTTCGCTCTCGGTTCCCGCATCCTCGCCTGGTGAGCGAGTTCCGAGGCCGGCGGCGACGATCAATGGTGTCGCGTTGTCGGCGTTGGGAATGAGCGGGTCGGCTCCGAGAGAGGCTAGCGTCCTCATGAGTTCGGCGTCCCCGCTTCGAGCTGCCATGAGAAAGGGCGTCGCGCCGAGGGTGTTGAGACCGGTTAGTCCCATGTTCGCGCGGCGTGTCATTCTCGCGTTCAGGTTGGCCCCGTGTTTTGCAAATCTCTTAACCAACTCCAAGCTAGTCATCGTGCCTGACCCGCGGGGCGCTGGATCGTTGTCGCCTCCGCCCGGCTTCCGCACGATCGTGAGGATGTGTAGGGGCGTGTATCCGACGCCCGCCGCGTTCGGGTCGGCTCCCGCTTCGAGGAGCATCGCCGCTAATTCAAAGTGGCCGTTGACAACGGCGAGATGGAGCGCGCTGTTGCCAGGTCGAGGCACTCCCGCGCCCGAAGCCGGCCTTGGACCGGAGGATTGGTTCGTTTCGATGATTTCGTTCGGGCTTGCGCCAGCCTCAAGCAGCGTGCGAACCACCTGAGTGTGTCCTTCCCGAACAGCAAACAGGAAAGGTGAGTATCCTGTACCGACGCGATACCGGATATCTGCTCCCGCCCGGATCAGTTCGTCCACGACTTGGGCATGACCCTCCGCAGCCGCCCACATTAGAGCTGTTTGCCCCCGCTTGGGTTCCTTGGCCTGAACGTCGGCTCCAGCCGCGATCAGCACCTTCACGGCGTCCGCCTTGCCAGTCCGAGCGGCTGTCATCAAGGCCGTTTCACCGCCCGGCAGGACCATGTTCGGATCGGCGCCGGCTTTCAGCAGCGCTTGAACCATGGCGGCGTTGCCATTGGTGCAGGCCAGAGAAAGCGGCGTTACGCCGTATCGATTCGCGGCTTTTACGTCCGCTCCGCTCCGGATTAGCTCGGTAACCGCCTCGAGATCGTCGCGGTAAGCAGCCAATTGGAGCGGAGTCGACGCGTCTTCCGTCGAGGCCTCCAGAAACCAAACGAACCCAAAAAAGAGCGCCGACGCGAGTCGCATAATGCCTCTTAGCCCAATAGTTCCTGAACCTTACCGTGGCTGTCGGCAAAGGACTCGGCGTGCACTCCAACCTTGTCGAGCAGCGTGAGGTGAAGGTTGGCGAGGGGGGTCGGCTCGGCGTATCGAATGTGCCGGCCGCCTTTGAGTCTGCCCGCGCCGCCACCGGCCACTAGGACCGGCAGATTGACGTGATCATGAACATCGGGATTGCCCATTCCGCTGCCATAGAGGTAGACAGAATGATCGAGCAGCGAGCCGTTTCCGTCCGGTGTGGCTTTCAGTTTCTCGAGGAAATAGGCGAATAAGGACACGTGGAAGGCGTTGATCTTGGCTACTTTGGCGAGCTTTTCAGGATCGCCGCCGTTGTGAGTCAGCGGATGATGCGCGTCTGCGACTCCAATCTCGGGATATGTTCGCGTGCTGGTCTCGCGGGCGAGTTGGAACGTGATCACCCGTGTTACATCGCCTTGTAGGGCGAGAACTTGCAGGTCGAACATCAGCTTGGCGTGGTCTGCGTAAGCAGCGGGAACGCCTACGGGGCGGTCCAGATCGGGCAGCTTCGAGTCCGCAGTCTCGGATTCGGCCTTTTGAATGCGCCGCTCGACTTCACGAACGGAATCAAGGTAATTGCTGACCTTGGACCGGTCTGACGGTCCGAGCTTTTTCTGAAGGCGCGAAATGTCAGAACGAACCCAATCGAGGAGGCTCGAGCTTTTACGCAGCTCAGCCTGACGGTCGGCGGCGCTGCCTCCGTCGCCGAAGAGACGCTCAAACGCTACCCTCGGATGTGCCTCCGCGGGCAGAGGTG
>DASQLD010000694.1:0-5210 GCA_035630195.1 Bryobacteraceae bacterium | reverse complement strand
TCGCTTCCGATCCAGACCAAGTCGAGCGGTATAAGACACCCGTACATCCAGTGCCGATGCCTTCCGGTATTTGGATACACGAACAGCATGCCCGCCTTCCTCGGCAACGACTCTCTTCCCATGAGGCCTCGCTCGATCGCTCGCCACGTATCACTCACCTCCGCATCAATGACGTCCCCATTTGGAAACCGAATCTTAGCGAACGAGGGCACGCGGTGCGAAGATGCCGACCGATGCAGCAACACTACAAAGATTGCCACGACTGCGATTCCCACAAGCAGCCATGCGGTAGCGGTTCTAGGTGCGCGTTTCAGAAGCACGTAATAGCCTCACCGATCCGGATCTGCTAGCGCTTCTATCAGCTGCGCGGTAGCCGCTCGCTCCGTAGACTTTTGCGCTTTTTCAACGGTGTGCCTGGCGTAGTATTCGGGGCTGGGTTTGTCGGACCGATAGCTCGCGATGGCCCGAATCACCTCTTCCGGTTCATCTCCTCTCGCCAAAGCGCGATTTGCATAGGCCCAGTCACGTTCAGATTGCGTAATCCAGTCCCCCGCTGCTCGGGGCTGTCCGACATTGCTGGAGTGACCCATTCGAGTGCTCCTTACGTCATTCGGATACTCCGGAAAGCGCGACGGAGTGTACACTTCCTCCGTAAGATTTTGGACACGGACGAAATGTGGCTTTGAATACTTGTGGTTATAGAAGCCCGGCACCCGCAGCACTCGGGACGAATCTGTAGCGGCCGGATCAGCCCCAAGCTCCTGAACCATTCCTCGCATGAGCGCCTCCGCCTGATTTGGTTCGAATCCCTCTACGCGCCAAACTACCTGCCACTTGCCGGGCGAGCTTTCGATGAGATGGTTTGGTGTCGGCAAGTCGTCACGCTGCCTTAAACTCTGAACAGCCTCGTCGCCCTTCACATCGAAGTCGAGGTACACGTGGCGGACCTCGGCGACGTCCCGTTTCGTCCGCCCTCGGGCACCCTCCTGAAGAGAGTTCATGGAGACATAAACCTCGTGCTTCTCTCGATTCATGTAACGAAGCCAGCTCTGGAACTCATCGGACGCGATTTGCTCTGCCGAAGATAGCCGCTGGACCACGCTGCCGGAACTCTTCTGAATTAGAACAACCGCCAAACGATCGTCAGATCGGAAATTGGACCGTATGTACTTGCCTGCGGCTTGCTTCTCCATAAGGACCTCCGGGTCGTTAACTGTACGCACAACATGCATGCTGGCAGACACTGAGACTGATGCTGATTGGCGATAACCTAAACGGCTAATGCTATGGCCGGAATATCTGGCGGCGTTGCCCGGTAGTGGTGATCGAGTTCGAATCGATCGTTTGCCTGGTCGTAGCGGCCAATCGACACCAGCTCCGACACGAAACGCCGTCCGTCCCGACGCTCGATATGCAGCAAAAGGTTTATGCAATCGGCTATGCTGCTGCGGATTGAATGGAAGGGCAGGTCGATGCCGGACTGCAGCACGCAACTACTCAGGCGTGTGATCGCCTGGGCAGCACTGTTGGCATGTATGGTCGCTAGGGTGCCCGAATGTCCGGTGTTCAGGGCTTGTAGCAGGTCGAACGCCTCAGCTCCGCGGACCTCACCGAGAAGGATTCGATCTGGCCGATGGCGCAGTGTCGCTTTAAGTAGATCGCGAATCGTGACGGCGGGTGTTGATGGCTGCTGTCGCCGTGCCTCAAATCGGACCAAATTCTCGTGGGTCAGCTGCAGTTCTGCAGTGTCCTCAATCAAAACAATCCGGTCCCGTCGATCTATGAAAGTAGCGAGGGCGTTCAGCATAGTAGTCTTGCCGGTTGAGGTGCCGCCGCTAATCAGGATGTTCCTTCGTTCCATCAGAGCTGACTGGAGGACGTTGAGGGCAGTAGCGTCGAGGCTGCCGATCCGCACAAGTTCGTCCGCAGTGTAAAGCTTCGTCGCGAACTTTCGGATGGTCAAGGTGGTCCCGCCAACCGAGCACGGCGGAAGTACGGCGGCAACGCGCGACCCGTCCGGCAACCGGGAGTCAAGAAGCGGTTGCTCGTCGCTGATGTCGTCCCCTAACAGTCGAGCAATGTTTTTGACGGCGATACGTAGCGTGTTCTCTTCGAGCGAAACCCCTGAGACGTACTCTAGGAGTCCCGCGCGTTCGATGAAAACTTTACCGCTTCCATTGACCATGATCTCGGAGATCTCCTGGTCGAGGATTAGTCTCTCAATCGGTCGAAGAAATGGGAGGATCACGTCAAAGCTCATATCAGCTTCTTCTCCAACTGTTGGAAGTAGTTCAAGCTGTTGTCCAGGTAGTAGGGCTTGAGGTAGCAGAGCGTCGGCGGCATCGGGTTGACTCCGTCATAAGCGAGCACGATGCTCTGAGCATTTTTGAGCTCCCCAAAGATCTTTGGTTCAAACACGAAGTCACGTTGCAGGTTGTAGCTCTTGGAGGCGCTAACGCTGGTTTTATGTGCAATGGCCCGGCCAGTGAACATACTCACCCTTGCGTCCTGCCCACTTTCAGAGAGCGTATAGTTCAACTTGAACTGCTCTTCCTTCCCACACAAATCGGAGGCTGTTCGGGCACTGAAGTCGTCCGACAGTGCCAGGAAGATCTTTGTCCGGAACGTTTGCAGGAGCGTCCTCCACGATTCGCCCGAGAGCGTGGATCGTAAGGAGCTGACACTCTGGGTTGCGACGATGGCAACGCACTTTGCTTGGCGGGACAGGGCGAAGAACTTCTCGTCGCCCGTCGGATCACTTTCTCCACAGGTCGCGAATGACTGATATTCGTCGCACAGGAAGAGGACCGGCCGGAAGTGAACATCCTTCTGCCGCTCCATCTTCGGAATCCGGCCGATCATCGCCCGCTGGAAGTCCTGCTTCAGCAGTGTTCCGATGGTACGGGCGAGGCCCGGATTCGCGGCAACCGGAAAGTTCAGGGCGACGACCTTGCCGGATTCAATCAGCTCAGAAAACTGAGGCAGTGGCCGGCCAAATCTTCCGTCCTTGTTCTTCTCCGGATCGTAGGTTTCTTTTGGCGGGCAGAAGGTGTGCTTGACGGACGGGTTGTCATCGAAGAGCGAAAGGAATACTGAGATGCCCTCTACAATCGAGGTGCGAAGCTTGGGCTCAATCCTCATCCAGTCGTTGTCGAACCACCGCTTGACTGCAGCGAACTGAGCTCTCTTGCGCGGGTCCCCAGCGTCTGTCTTCTCACCGCTTTCGCTCATGAGTTCAAAGTCAATACCCTGTTCCTTCAAGAGCCGATCCAGTTCATCGGACTGGACAGCTTTCATCCGGTGCGCCGGTTCTACGAGTTCCCACTCGAAACTGTCGAGTTCTTTGTGCGCCGGACCTAGGCAAGCGGACTCGATCTCGCTTGGTGGCCAGCCGTGTTGAGTTCGTATCAGGCAGACTATCTCGGAGCGCCCCCGATTGCAAAAAGGGCAAGCGATAGCGCATTCACTCGATCGCTTCACAGTCTTTTCAAAACTCTCGATACCGCCGAGGTTCGCGATTTTGATGAGACGTTGCCGTGAGCAACGGGCGTGATGCCTAGATCCTGGCAAAGCCGGGATCTAACCTTGACTCGTGACGTGCAACAGTAGCGATGTTTGTCAGCGCTCGAATGGATGGCGAGATGTGAGCAAAACAAGTCTTTATCATCTAATTTCCGTTTATCGAAAGACTCTCATCGATGCAGGAGTTCGCCCACAAGTTGTAGACGTGACGCAGAACCTAACGCGGGAAGAAATGCTCAGTCATTGCCTTTGGGTCCTCGATGAGAAAGTCAATCCACTGCTCCACCGCATCGGGGGCTTTCAGGAGGCGCTGAGATTACTCGGAAGCATCCAGGGTACGGTCATGGCGTGCGGGCTTTGTACAATCGCCGAGACGCTGGAACATGCGAATGCTGCGAACCTAACGACTTGGGGCAGAATCGTCGACTAATCTCGCGAGCCGTACTTATCGCGCTCACGCTTACCCCGGTATACGCATCTAGTGGTTCCGTGAGACTGACCCAAATCAGGTGCGCCATCAGGAGGACAACGCATCTCTACCGCATCAATTGCCGGACTCGCGAACGATGACACGTACGCTACCGCATTCACCAGATTCGTAAGCGCTTGCTGTTACCGAATTCTTAAACGTATTGCAGGTCTCTTACAACCAAGCCGAGAAGCGTCTCGACCTCGTCGAGTTCACTTTCCAGAAAGGCATCTACTGCGAGCCGGAGGTTCTCTTCAGCCGATTCCAGTAGAAGAATATTTGGCGTTGCCGCGAATCGAAGTGAATCGATCTGCTTGAGTAAAGTGTGCAAGCGACTAGCAAGCACCTCGGGCAAGCCTGGAGTTTGATCTTGGTTAAACTCAGTACCCATGTTCTTTTCGATGCTGTTTTAGTGCATCGCGGGCTTGGTTAGTCTCATCCTGGGCGTTGAGATTGAGATTGCTATACACACCCATTTCCTCACGGGAAGCAATTCTCGGGCATCACTGCCGCCGGATAGGCAGCGGTTGTTCAATTTATCCCTCGCGCTTTAGATTCGTCGCTTCTTTCGTAACTACGATATCGCTAGGTTGAGAAATGACCGAACAATCTTTGAGGACGTTGACACGCTCCCACAACCATGTACACGCGGAATCGCCGTGATCCTTGAGGTGTGACGCTTCTGATCGTGGCACAATATGGCCGCGCCTGAAGAGGTCCATCACCATCCTCTTGGAGTCTTGTGTGGTGAACCCGAGTGCGCGAGCTACGGCATGTATAGGAAGTCGCCACATGTCATCGGTCGGAGCATGAGCAACTAACACCTGTATCGATAGTTCCTCTTGATCTGTAAGCGCATCCATTGTCATAGGGTTAATACCCAGCAAGAGTAGGTTATCCAAAACGAAGGCGGGACGGGAATGCCCTCTTCTTCCATATATCCATTGAATCGGACGTGGAAACATGGAAGGTGATAAGTCGATCCCTAAGTAACGCTCAGAGTTCTCACCGACGAGTTGGCACTTACAGTGGGCGTGTTGAGTTACACTTTTGGGCCATACCAGTTACGTTCGCGCCTTTGATTTCGGTACGCTGGACTGGCCCAGTTCGGCAGTTTGTTCTGGCCCACCCTCTAAACGAACGGGTACTCTGAATCCGGGCGATAGCCCGAGCGGAGGAACTCGTTGGATTGGAGAGCAAAGGTGGAAATGTTCGAGGA
>DASQLD010000693.1:0-7318 GCA_035630195.1 Bryobacteraceae bacterium | reverse complement strand
AGCGCGGACACGGCGCGCCACTACTTTGCCTTTCACTTCGAAGAGTTCCGGCTCTTCTGACATCAAAAGAAAGGGCGTCAGCGTAAAAAGCGCCCAAAGGAACAACAACCGCACAGTCTTATATTAAGACCTTTCTTTGTTTCGTCTGGGTCTGACGAAAGCGTGTGAGAAACTAAGATTTCACCCAAAACAACACGCAAGGAACGAAAACCAATGGAAATCGTTAAGGTAGTTGGTAGAGAAATACTCGATTCGCGCGGCAACCCAACAGTCGAGGCCGATGTCTATCTCGCTGACGGGAGCATGGGACGCGCCGCTGTTCCTTCGGGCGCATCCACAGGCGAACATGAAGCGGTCGAACTTCGGGATGGTGACAAGAACCGTTACCTGGCTAAGGGTACGCGCAAAGCTGCCGAGAACATCACAGCCGAGATAGGGCCCGCCCTGCAAGGAATGGAAGCCAGCGAGCAAGGCGCCATCGATCGAAAAATGATCGAGATCGATGGTACTCCGAACAAAGGACGTATCGGAGCCAATGCCATCCTCGCCGTCTCCATGGCGACAGCTCGCGCCGAAGCGACATCCCAACAAACACCTTTATATCGATATCTGGGCGGAGTGGCGGCTAATCTCCTTCCTGTACCGATGATGAATATCATCAATGGCGGCGCACACGCTGACAACTCGGTCGACGCGCAGGAGTTCATGGTCGCTCCTTACGGCGCATCCAGTTTCAGTGAAGCCCTGCGTATGGGAACCGAAATCTTCCATACATTGAAAGGTGTTCTGAAGAAACGCGGCTACTCGACGGCCGTCGGAGATGAGGGCGGTTTTGCGCCGAACTTGAAATCCAACGAGGAGGCCCTCGAGGTCGTGATGGAAGCGATCAATCTCGCCGGCTATAAGCCCGGCGAACAGATCGGCATCACGCTCGATCCGGCATCCAGCGAGTTCTACGACAAGACCAAAAAGAAATACATTTTCAAAAAATCGGATAAGAGCGAACGCACATCCGAGCAGATGGTGGAGTTCTGGGCGAACTGGGTATCCAAGTACCCGATCGTATCGATCGAAGACGGCATGGCGGAGGACGATTGGGAAGGCTGGAAGCTTCTTACCGACACATTAGGCAGCAAGTGCCAACTGGTTGGTGATGATCTTTTTGTCACGAATACCCAACGTCTCCAGATGGGCATTGAACGCGGTGTCGCGAATTCTATCCTGGTAAAAGTTAACCAGATCGGTTCGCTCACTGAGACGCTCGATGCGATGTCAATGGCGTTCAAGGCTGGATACACGTGCATCTCATCACATCGTTCGGGCGAAACCGAAGACACGTTTATTGCCGATCTCGCTGTCGCGACGAACGCTGGGCAGATCAAGACGGGATCCGCTAGCCGCACGGATCGCATCGCCAAATACAATCAGTTGCTGCGGATCGAAGAGGAACTCGGCGCCAGCGCGAAGTTCGCAGGAAGAAAGGCATTCAAGCAGTAATGCCGCGACCTCGTCCGCTCGTTTTGACCATTCTCGATGGCTGGGGATTTTCTCCCGCCGTCGCCGGCAACGCCATAGCTGCAGCAAACAAGCCGGTTTATGACCGGCTGCTGCGCGAGTATCCGAATACGCTGGTACACACTTCGGGTCCGTATGTAGGTTTGCCCGAGGGACAGATGGGTAACAGCGAGGTCGGGCACATGAACATTGGAGCGGGTCGCGTATTACTCATGGACGTGACTCGCATAGACAACCTGATCGCGACCGGAGAATTCTTTCGGCACACTGTATTGCTTGAGGCCATGAAGAGCGCCCGGTCGAGCCATCTGCACTTGCTGGGATTGCTTTCCGGTGGTGGCGTCCACTCCCATATCACGCACCTCTTCGCCTTGTTAAAGATAGCGAAGGAACAGGGCGTTTCCGAAGTGTTCGTGCACTGCTTCATGGATGGCCGTGATACCCCACCCAATAGCGGTGTGGGCTTCATCGAGCAGTTGCAGCGCAAAATGGCTGAGCTCGGCATCGGCAAAATCGCTACCATCATCGGCCGATATTACGCCATGGATCGGGACAAGCGTTGGGATCGCGTTGAACTGGCCTTCAAAGCAATCACAACCGGGGAGGGTCTTAAAGCCACCGATCCGGTCGCGGCAGTGAAAGCCTCCTACGAACGCGGCGACACAGATGAATTCATCAAGCCAATAACGATTGTCAACGAACGCGACGAGCCTGTCGGTCCTCTTCGAGAGAGCGATGTCTGCATTAACTACAACTATCGGGCGGACCGCGCTCGAGAGATAACGATGGCGCTGACCGATGCGAAGGTCGAACAACCTTCACGATCGCTAGTCCCTAAGAACCTGCGTTACGTCATGATGACGCAGTATGACAAAAGCTTCGATCTTCCCTACGTTCTGCCGCCGGAGCATCCTAACAACATTCTGGCTAACGTAATGGCGCAGGTGAATCTAAAAAACCTGCGTGTTGCAGAAACCGAAAAGTACGCGCACGTGACGTACTTCTTCAATGGAGGCGCCGAGAAGTCATTCCCGGGTGAAGAGCGTCAAATGGTTGCATCCCCCAAAGTTGCAACGTACGATTTGAAGCCCGAAATGAGCGCGGATGGCGTGGCGCAGACTGTCATCGATGCAATCGGCCAAAATTCCTTCGACGTCATCGTCATGAATTTCGCCAATGCGGACATGGTCGGGCACTCGGGCCGTATGGAGCCAACCGTGAAGGCAGTTGAGGCAGTCGACGCGTGCTTAGGCCGCATCTATTCAACACTCCGCGAGAAAGGCGGAGCCTGGCTGATTACTGCCGACCACGGCAACGCTGAGATGATGATTGACCCTGTCACGAAGGGGCCACACACGTATCACACAACCAATCCCGTTCCATTTCTGTATGTCGGCCCCGACGAAAGACCGCTCCGGCCGAATGGCGCGCTGCAGGACATCGCGCCCACTATATTGGGCGTGCTCGGAATCGAGGCTCCAAGGGAAATGAAGGGTAAGGACCTCCGGACACCGTAAATCAGCCAAAGCCGAGGCTTGATGATTCACTACGATCCGCACAAGTGGCTCGACCACTTCTTTGACATCCGCGGCTCTCTGGTTCGCGAGATCATTACGCGAGTTTTGTTGTGCGTAGGTTGGTCGGCGCTGGTCGTCTGGTTTCATTACAATGTGTATCGGGTTGGTATACCTAGCCTGCTGCATACCCTTGTGGGTGTTGCTCTAGGCCTGCTTCTAGTTTTTAGGACAAACGCCTCCTACGATCGCTTTTGGGAGGGCCGCAAGTTGTGGGGTGGCATCGTAAATGATTCTCGAAACCTGGTGCGACTCGCAACAGTGCATTTGCGAGAATACCCCGACCTGCTGGAACGGGTAACCAAGTGGACCGCTGCCTTTCCTTGCGCGTCAACGACCGTTCTGCGCGGGCAGAACAGCCTCGGTGAGCACGTCCCGGAGTTGGATGAAGCCGATCGCCGGGAGGTGGAGACCTCTCAGCATCCGGCGCTGACGGTTGCGCTTCGTTTGACCGAATGTGTCGTCGAAGCCAGACGCCGCGGCGCAATCTCTGAGATCATTCACGGTTCACTCGATAGAAATATCCAGTCTCTGGTGGATTACCTTGGTGGTTGCGAGCGTATACGAAAGACGCCTCTGCCCTTCGCTTATGTCGTGCACCTAAGGCGAGCGCTTGTAGTGTACTGCTACTCGCTTCCTTTCGCGCTGGTGGAGACTTTCGGTTGGACAACCGTCCTCGATGTCTTGTTGTTGAGCTATACGTACTTCGGAATCGAAGAGATCGGCGTCGAGATTGAAGGTCCATTCGGCTCCGATGATAACGATCTGCCTTTGGACGATATCTGCCATACGATCCACGACAATGTGTTCGCCATCGCCGGGATTCAGGAACTCACGGCGGAGAAGATGCCGGAAGGGCTCTAGGCTCGCCTTCTACCGAAGCTACGATGAATCTGTATGGTCTTCCCCGGCGTCGACTACATGCTATTTGATTCGCTCCTTAGCGAGCAGGAGTTGCTGGTCCGTCAGACCGCCCGTCGCTTCGTCGATGAGCGGGTACTGCCGGTGATCCGCAATTGCTTTCGTGATGGTCGCTTCCCGACCGAACTCATTGCTCAGATCGGAGAACTCGGCTTTCTAGGAGCGAACCTCGAAGGTTATGGCTGCGCGGGTATGAGTAACGTTGAGTACGGTCTTGTCATGCAGGAGATCGAACGAGGCGATTCGGGGCTGCGTAGTTTTGTGTCCGTCCAGGGAGCGCTAGTCATGTACCCAATCTACACGTTCGGGACGGAAGAACAGAAAGCCCAGTGGCTCCCGCGCCTTCAATCCGGCGCTGCGATTGGATGTTTCGGATTGACCGAGCCCGGCTTCGGATCAAATCCTGCAGGAATGCGGACGACGGCGAAATCGGACGGAGGCGACTGGGTATTAGACGGTGAGAAGACATGGATCACGAACGGATCAATGGCGGATATCGCGGTTGTATGGGCACGCACAAGCGATGGTATCCAGGGCTTTCTGGTCGAAAAAGGAGCAGCCGGCTATGCGACTTCGGATATTCATGGCAAGCTTTCTATGCGAGCTTCGGTCACTTCGAGTCTGTCATTCTCCGAGTGCCGCATTCCAGGCGCCAACGTTCTTCCGAAAGCCAAGGGTCTGAAAGCGGCGCTCGCATGCCTGACGCAAGCACGCCATGGAATAGGCTGGGGCGTGATCGGTGCTGCGATGGACTGTTACGAGACTGCCCGACAATACACGATCGTCCGCAAGCAGTTTGATGACCGGCCCATTGCCAGCCATCAATTGGTTCAGGAAAAACTTGCCCGCATGATTACGGAGATCACGAAAGCCCAACTCTTGGCTCTACACGCCGGCCGATTGAAAGATGCGGGCAAGCTAGAACCGGCGCACGTTTCCATGTTGAAGCGGAATAACGTCGAAATGGCCTTGGAATGCGCACGTATCAGTCGAGATTTACTCGGCGCCAATGGCATCACAGACGAATACCCGATCATGCGCCACATGTGTAATCTCGAAACCGTCAAGACCTACGAAGGCACCGATCACATCCACGCACTGGTCATCGGAGAACGTGTAACCGGAATCGCATCTTACCGATGAAGCTTCGGATCCGAGACCTCAGCGGCGGCTTTCCAGTTTTCATGGTATCTTTGTAAAAGCACTCCTCTTCTGCCCGGAAACTCACCGTTTTGAAAGTCGGATTTGTCAGTCTCGGTTGTCCCAAGAACCTCGTCGACACGGAAGTAATGATGGGTCAGCTCACCGCTGCCGGTCACGAACTCACCCCGCGTCCCGATGAGGCAGACGTAATTGTCATTAATACCTGCAGTTTCATCGATCCCGCGAAGCAGGAATCGGTCGATACCATCCTCGAGATGGCGGAGCATAAGAAGACTGGTCGCGCAAAGAAACTGATCGTCGCCGGGTGTTTGGTGGAACGCTACAGAGGTGACATTCAGAAGGACTTGCCGGAAGTCGATGCTCTGATCGGCACTAATGAACTCGAAAAGGTCGTTGCTCTATGTCAGGGAGAAGAGCCGGCGGCGAACCCGTTCGAGCCTTATCTCTATCACGACCTGACACCCAGAGTTCTTTCCACCCCACGCCATTACGCCTATATCAAAATCTCGGAAGGTTGCGACCACCCCTGCTCGTTCTGTGTTATCCCGCAGTATCGTGGAGCGAATCGAAGCCGGCGCCCCGAATCGGTTGTTACGGAAGCTAGCCGTCTATTCGCACAAGGTATCCGCGAGATCAATTTAATTGGACAAGACACTACTGCTTATGGTGAAGACCTCGGTATCAAAGATGGTCTTTCCCATCTCCTGACGCGCCTGGCGCAGATCCCCACTGCTGAAGCCAAGTGGATCCGGTTCCTGTATGCCTATCCGAACCGAGTCAGTAATCAGTTGCTCGAGACACTCGCCGAGCATGACTCCCTCGTGAAGTACATTGACATGCCGTTGCAGCATGCAAGCGCCTCCGTCTTGAAGCGTATGAAACGCGGAGCAAGTGGCGATATCTTCCTCAAACTGCTCGAAAAAGTTCGCCGCACGGTTCCCGGTATCTCAGTTCGCACCAGCTTTATTGTAGGATTCCCAGGGGAGAACGAGGCCGATTTCGAAGAACTGATGCAGTTCGTCGAAGCTGCTCAATTCGATCGTCTTGGCGTCTTCAGCTTTTCGGACGAGGACACGGCGAGAAGCTTCCATCTCGACGGCAAGGTGGACGGCCGCACAATCGAAAACAGGAAGCGTAAGCTCATGGCGCTTCAAAAAAAGATTTCCCGAGCCAAGAACCGCAGACTCGTCGGACAGGAATTCCCAGTGCTTCTGGATGGACCCTCCGAAGAAATCGACTTGCTCTGGCAGGGCCGCATGCCCTCGCAGGCCCCAGAAATTGATGGCTTCTGCTATATCAATGACTTGGGGGAAGGCGACGCCGCTCCCGGACAGTTCCGTCGACTCCGCATTACCGAAGCGCACGATTATGATCTGGTCGGTGAACTCGTCGATGTCGGACCTGTCGTTTCCGCCCGGCAGCCGGAAGCGTTCCGAATTCTCGCCAACGCATGAAGTGTCCGATTTGCAAGAAGCCTGTTGAAACGGGTTCACCCGATTACCCATTCTGCTCGGAGCGATGTCGCTTGATCGATCTCGGCGCTTGGTCTTCCGAAAAGTACGTCGTCTCCACTCCAGTCAAGCCCGAAGATGAGTCTGATGAAAGTTAAGGTTGCGCATCTTCTCTCAACCTGGTTCGGCTGCGGAGCAGCGCCCTTGGCGCCCGGCACGGTAGGCGCAGCAGCGGCCGTTGCAATTGCCTATCTGCTCAACTGGAGCAATCTTGCGATGGCTCTGGCCGGCATTATCTGCGGAGTTATCGGGATCTGGGCAGCAACTGTCGAAGCGGCAAGCTGCGGTCGCAAAGACCCCGGTCATATCGTCATTGATGAGGTTGCGGGGCAATGGATAACCCTGGCAGGCGCCACCGTATTCAGCTGGAAGAGTTGGATACTAGGCTTCGTCTTATTCCGGCTCTTTGACATTTGGAAACCCGCGCCGGTTCGTCAACTCGAAAAACTTCCCGGTGGAACAGGCATCATGGCGGATGACCTGATGGCCGGAGTCTACGCCGCGGTAGTCTTGTATTTGGCAGGTTATTTTCATCTTTACTGACATGGCGAAACGGCAAAGCTCGGAGAACGAACCGGAAATTGTAGAAGTGGAACCACAGGCGGCAATTCCTGGCGGAGAGTTCTTGATACA
>DASQLD010000692.1:0-8940 GCA_035630195.1 Bryobacteraceae bacterium | reverse complement strand
GTTATCTCCGATGATCACGTAGACCAGGGTGTCGTCGTAGACGCCGAGGTCCTTGATGGCGTCGATCAACCGTCCCGAGTGGTGGTCGGTGTGTTCCAGGAAGGCCGCGTAGACCTCCATCTCTCGTTCCAGCACGGGCTTGAGCTTTGGATCCATATCATCCCAAGACGGGATCTGCTCGTGGCGCGGCGTGAGCACTGCATCAGGCGCAATGACGCCTAGTTCCTTCTGCTTATTGAAGGTGATCTCGCGCTGCTTGTCCCAGCCGTGGGCGAACTTGCCCTTGTACTTGTCGATCCATTCCTTTGGCACGTGATGCGGGGCATGTGTGGCGCCCGGCGCGAAGTACATGAAGAACGGCTTGTCATCCATCAGCGCCTTCTGCTGGCGCGCCCAGTTGATTGCTTTGTCGGTCAGATCCTCGGTCAAGTGGTAACCTTCCGCTGGAGTCTTTGGAGGCTCAATAGCGGTCGTACCTTCATACAGAGCAGGGTCCCACTGGTTGTTCTCGCCCCCGATGAAACCGTAGAAGTACTCGAATCCTCCGCCGCCCGTCGGCCATGCATCGAACGGTCCCGCCGGACTCGTCTGCCAGACCGGAACCTCGTGGCATTTGCCGAATTGCGCCGTCGAATAGCCGTTGAGCTTTAGTGTCTGAGCCAGCCTTGCCTTTGTATTCGGACAGACGGAGTTATAACCGGGAGCAGCAGTGGCGATCTCCGTAATGCCACCCATGCCGACCGAGTGATGGTTGCGACCAGTGAGCAGCGCCTGTCGTGTTGGCGAGCAAAGGGCCGTCGTATGGAAACGCGTGTACTTCAACCCGCCCGCCGCGAGCTTTTCAAAGTTGGGAGTATGGCAGGGCCCGCCGAAGGCGCTGCTTGCGCCGTAGCCTACGTCGTCGATAAGAATCACCAACACGTTGGGTGCCCCCTCCGGCGGCCTTAGTTCCCGGATTGGCGGGAACTTTGTGTCTGGATCCCTGGCGTCGTAGGTTGTCAAGCCCGGGTGCTGCAAATCCGGGATGGGAAGAATCGTACGTTGGATTTTGTCTTGCGAACTCATGAATGTTCCTTTGTCTATTCCGTAAACTTGCGGCAACGGTTGTCTACTGCAGCGCCACGGCCACTCGGAAGCGTTCCTCGGGAGTGATGAGGTGGTCGTGATCATCCTTCTCCAGGTCTATCTGGACCCAGTTGACCTCACCGCTGAACTCGTTGTCGGAAGGACCGTAATCCGGAGAGACCGGCGAGCCAGTTTCCTTTCCGAGATCGCAAGTCTCGTCAGCGGCGAAGATCATCGGTACCGTCCTGTCTACACGACCCTCGCCGTCTTTCTTGCCGTCCACGAAGAGCGAAACCGCCCCACCCTTGGCAGTCCCGCCGCCGTCGTACTTGAACTCCATTCGCACCTGATGCTTGCCGGCCGGTATCGCCACGCTGCTTTCGGCAAAGTAGTTCTCAATGCCAAAAAAGTTGTAGCAGTGCTTCAGCTTGCCGTTTAGCGCATAGAGGCTCCAACCGCCGATGCTGCCGCCGAGGGCTACGATGACGCCATTGGCGCCGGATTCCGGCACCTCGATCTCTGCCGTTACCGAATACGATTTATTGTGTGTGACAACAAGAGATCCTTCAGTTAGCCTCGACATGCCGCTATACAGAATCTGCGAGTTGCCCTTGATGAGCTGTGGGCGACCCGCAAGATCTGAGTTGAATCGCTCCCACACACGATCGTCGAGCGGAAACACATTGTGTTTGGCCGCCTCAATCAGAAACAGCTTCTGTAGTTCGACAAGCTTCTTCGGATGCTCTTTGGCCAGGTCCTTCGACTGTGTCCAGTCGGTGTTGGTGTCGTACAATTCCCACACATCGTCATCGAAGGCGCGCTTGTAAGCGCCCACCCAGGGAATGCCGTGGCGGGTTACTGCCGTCCATCCTTTGTGATAAATACCCCGGTTGCAGAAGACCTCGAAGTACTGCGTTTCGTGTCGTTCGGCTGTCTTTGCGTCGTTGAATGCGTACAGCATGCTTTTACCCTCGTACGGAGCCTGTTGTACGCTGTTGACGACTGTCGGGGCCGGTATCCCCGCAGCCTCGAGAACGGTCGGCGCGATATCGATCACGTGACAGAACTGTGACCGGACCTCATCCTTGCCCTTGATGCCGTTCGGCCAGTGTACGACCACGCCGTTGCGTGTACCGCCAAAGTGCGACGCCACCTGCTTTGTCCATTGATAAGGTGTGTTCATCGCATGCGCCCAGCCAACGGCATAGTGGTTGTAAGCTTTCGTGCCGCCGAAGTCGCCAATCTTGCTCGCGAGAAATTCAGGAGTCTCGAGCTTGCCCATACCGTTGACCACGGCCACTTCGTTAAAACAGCCGTTCAGCGTTCCTTCCGCCGAGGCGCCGTTGTCGCCGAAGATGTAGTAGATGAGCGTGTCGTCGAGGATTTCCAGCTCTTTCAGCGTGTTGATCAATCGGCCGACGTGGTGATCAGTATGCTCCAGGAACGCGGCATAGACCTCCATTTCGCGGGCGAGAATGGGCTTAAGAGCCTCGGGCATGTCATCATAGGCAGGAATCTCGTCGGGTCGCTTCGTGAGCACTGCATCTGCCGGAATTACGCCCAACTTCTTCTGGCGAGCAAAGGTTTCTTCCCGCAGATTGTCCCATCCGCCGTCGAACTTGCCCTTGTACTTGTCGATCCATTTCTTGGGCACATGGTGTGGAGCGTGGGTTGCGCCGGGTGCGAAGTAGATAAAGAAGGGCTTATCGGGCATGAGCGCTTTCTGACGGCGCATCCAGCCCATAGCCTTGTTTGTCATGTCCTCTGTGAAGTGGTAGCCCTCTTCGGGAGTCTTGCCCTGTTCAACCGGCGTCGTACCTTCGTAGATAGCGGGATACCACTGGTTGGTTTCGGCGCCGATGAAGCCATAGAAGTATTCGAATCCGCCTCCTCCGGTGGGCCACTGGTCGAACGGACCCATTGGGCTCGTTTGCCAGACCGGGACTTCATGACATTTGCCGAATTGTGCTGTGGCGTAGCCATTGAGCTTGAGCGTCATCGCAAGCGGCGCTTTGTTCTTTGGCAGCACTGACGTGTAGCCTGGCGCCGAGGTCGCTATTTCGCAGATACCACCCATATTCACTGAGTGGTGATTTCGCCCTGTCAGCAGCGCTTGGCGAGTTGGAGAGCAAAGAGCTGTCGTGTGAAAACGATTGAGCTTAAGCCCGTTTTTCGCAAGCTGTTCGGCGTTCGGCGTTGGGACAGGGCCGCCAAACGCGCTCGTGGCACCAAACCCGCAGTCGTCAATCAGCACGATCAGCACATTGGGCGCACCCTTGGGCGGCCGCAGCGGATCGATCGGGGGAAACTTCGTGTCCGGATCCTTCGCGTCGTAGGTAGTCAATCCCACATTCTGCTCATCTGGAATAGGAAGAATCGATCGTTGAATCGTGTCTTGCGAACTCATGCTGCTTCTCCTTCTAAACTCAATCGAGCGCACGAAGTATCCGAGCCTCAATTAGACCTTCGCCGGCATAGTCACCGCGATGCCAGGTCAGATGTACATGGAGCCGCGCTGAATTGACCATTTTGGTGCAACAGGTACGGCCACCGCTTCCGCTGCCGCCGACACGCTTGCCAGGGCGCTTGCATACGAGAAAGTATCGTCCAGCGGGTCACGGGCGAGGAAGCACTGGATCCTAGGGTTCGGCAAACAGACGCTCCTAATACTTATTCGATTCATTAATTTCCGGTTTTGAACTTCGCGCGGGACATGCGCATCGTTAAAGTGGCGCGCCTTTCCTGGGATCCTGCCGGGAACCTGGAGGGTGGGTGTTCAGGCCCGTATCCTGAAAAGACTCGCCCGATCTACTGGGTCTTCGTCCAAGTGCTGTCAGGGTTGAAAACGGTCATCGCGCGGGCGAGCCGGTCTGTATCCGAACCGAGATTCTTTTGATAGACAGTTCCCAGTTGTTTCACGATGAATGTAAATGCTCCTGTCACTCCGTACTCCGTAGGCCAAGCGACCAACGCGAACCCGGCAAGCAAGCGGCCGTCCACCAGATAACTACGTGCGCCGCCTACCGCTGCGTTGCCTTGGGCCGTAAGGATCTTCATGTAGTAACCGTGGAGTGGAACGACTTTGCCGGAAGGCACCGTCTCCACTGCCACCGCTTGCGCTGCGAAGGGGCCAACTGGGCTGACGTCTTCACCGCTAGCGTTACTCCAGTAGAGCCCGTCGAATTTTCCGGGGACGCTGTTGATTTTTTGCGCGAATTGCAGGTAGCCGTCCCCCTGCCGATTTGACGAGAAATACTCGAGTTGGACATCTACGTAAACATTGCACATGAGAATCGCACCGAACTCATTTCTGCCAATCTGCCTATCCCGAATCTCTTCCACAGCCGCCTTGCCATCGAACTTCCATCCTGTAGATGTTTTAATCAGAGGAGCG
Source organism: Bryobacteraceae bacterium (assembly GCA_035630195.1). GTDB lineage: Bacteria > Acidobacteriota > Terriglobia > Bryobacterales > Bryobacteraceae > DASQDN01. Next base: position 4,481 of record DASQLD010000692.1, on the reverse strand, counting down.
GGGAAGGGCCACTCACTCTTGCCCAGGTAGGCGATTACTGTGTTCCGGTCGTCCCCTTGTTTCTCCAGCTTTAGAATTCGTGAGCCGTCAAGAAAGAGCTGCCTGTCGATCGCGTCCTGTGCTTTGTCGCGAGTAGCATTAAAGGCTTCGAGTTCCGGCCCCAGGATTGTAAGAACCTTATTCGTTGCGCCGGCTCTCACAGCCGCGATCAGAGCCGCCATGGCTGCATCGGAGTCGAAAAGACCGGCTGATCCGCGCCCCGCGCCAGGCTTGTTCCCGGTCCTAACAGGAATCCCGCCAGGATGAAAATTGCTGTGGCTTGGCAGCCGTTAACGGGGTATATGTGATTACGCATAGCGCCAATCGCTGAATGTAATAACATCGTCATCTCCTGCTGGCTCTCCCGCGCGCTGCCGCTGCGTGTTCCGATCTGCCATTCTGCACGCCAGAGAAAGTCCCGGCGTGTGCCGAGCTATGTGGGGTATTGCCCCGCGCGCTGCTGGTGTTCACGTTCTGATTGATGTTCGTGTTGCGGTTGAGATTGGTGTTTTGGTTGACATTCACGTTGCGATTCACGTTCACGTTGGTATTGACATTCACGTTGCGATTGACACTGACGTTCGTGCGGCGATAGGCGTTGGTGTTGACATAGGCTGTTGGCCTTGCATAGAAGCCGCGATTGACGCCGCCCCAGGTGTGAACGTAGGTGCTGTGATTCACCCAGGTACGTCCCCACGCACTGTTGTGCACGATGACCGTATGAGAACTCCATCCAAAACCGCCGTGATGTCCCCAATAGCTATTGCAGTAGGTATTACTCAGCGCCACGCCTGTCATAAATCCGATCGCCGCCACAGCCACCACCGCACCAGTCGAAGGACCCGGAGGAGGTGGAGGGGCGGGAGCGTAGACCACTTGAGGGCTATACGTGGGAACGTAAATCACCGTCGGACTGGGCGGCTGAATCTCGATCACCTGGGGAGAACTCTGGACCACCGTGACCTGCTGCGATGATTTGAGGTTTCCGGCATCATATGCCTTCTTTCGCATGCGCTGCACCGCGTCCATCACGTCCCCGCGCTGAACAAGAGTTGCGTCCCCAAGCTTCCGCGCCCAAGCCAAGTCCTTATTCATGAGTTCGAGGACAGACGGGAAAGCCAGCAGGGCTTGCACGCTCGGATCAAAGCCAAGTTCTGCGGTGTCCATTGCCTGCGCCAAGGCGTCGCCTTTCATGTCTTTGTGCTGCGTTGCCCACTTGGTCGCGTCGGGAATCTGTTCGGAGAAGGTGGCCGCCGCCAGAACCTGCGCCAATAAAGGATCCGGATACAGAGCGACACGGGCTACTGTATCGTCGAGCGCCGCGGGTTGGAGTTTCGCAGGTTGTGGCTCCGCCTCCTGCGCCGCAAGCCGCTGCGGGACAAGGACGGCGCAAGGGCCGAACGTGAGAATCGCGAGAATGTTCGTGGCTACTAAGAGCCGACGGCTGACTGGATCAAGAAAGATGCGCATGCACTACTCCTTCGTCAAATGTCTCCGCGACGGAATAGTTCGTACAGTGCAATCGAGGATGGCAAGGCGCCTTACGTTTGCACTGCGATCAGCGAGATGGCGCGGACGACAAGTACTAAGTGAAGCGCGAACGAATATTACCAATGCATACAGAGGCCTTGGCTGATGAAGTAGTAATCGCGGACGTGATCGATAGCCGCTTTCATGCAACCGTAGAACGTCTGCCGGAAAGTTTGATCGTCCGCCGTTGTGTCAATTTTCAGGAACTCGAAACAGCGATTGCGTCGGAGCGCGCTACGGTCGTCGTTATCGGCAGGCTCGTAAACAACTCCGCGGAGAACTTGACCGCAGCGTATCAGGTCAGGGCACAGCACCCTTCGGCTCGAGTAATCCTTGTCGCGGACTCCAGCTCCGAGTCGCTGGTGCTTTCCGCTCTTCGTGCCGGCGTCGCCGAGTACCTGACGGCGCCGGTGACCGGGCTCGACATAGCGGATGCTATCCGTCGATTTCTGCCGTCGGATGTCGTGGCTGATTCATGTCCCGAACTGATCGGTTCCTCGCCCGCGATGCGGGAAGTCAAAGCAATGATCAGCCGCGTCGCAGGGATGAACAGCACTGTCCTCATTACAGGCGAAACGGGCACAGGCAAGGAGGTGGCGGCACGTTCGATTCACCGGCTGAGCGCTCGTTCAGCGAAATCCCTGATTTGTGTAAACTGTGCGGCGTTACCAGACGCATTACTTGAGAGCGAGCTGTTCGGTTATGAGAAGGGAGCGTTTACCGGCGCGGGCACCCGTCATCCAGGACAATTGAAGCTTGCAGACGGAGGAACGCTGTTCCTGGATGAGATTGGTGACATGAGCTTGTCGGCGCAAGCCAAGATCCTTCGGGCTATTGAGCAGCATCAGGTGCAGCCGCTCGGTGGCAGCAAACCAGTGCCGGTGAACTTCCGTACGATTACGGCTACACACCAGGATCTTGAGCGTCTCGTAGAGCAAGGCAAATTTCGGAGCGATCTCTTTTTTCGGCTTCATGTCGCGAGCCTGAGGCTTCCCGCGCTTCGCGACCGGCAAGAGGATATTCCTGTTCTCGCCCGCCATTTCCTTCGCCAGATTAACCGGGAGCACAGTCGAATAATCGAGGATTTCACGCATTCCGCCATGAGTCGGCTCAGGGAATATCATTGGCCCGGAAATGTGCGGCAATTGCGGAACACAATCGAAGCGGCGGCTATAATGTGCGATTCCCGTCTTGTTTCAGACGCAAATCTCCGAACACTGCAATACATCGCTTCGAGTCGCAGCACGCCCTTGCGGCTCGCCGGCGTGACTAATCCGATTCCCATCACGAAGTCAGAACCCGAGAAACTGACGGAGGCGCTCAAGGAGACTAAGTGGAACGTTAGCAAGACAGCAGAGCTATTGTGCTGGTCGAGGTCAACCATTTATCGCAAACTAGCCAAATATCAACTGGACCGTGCAGCCGATGCGGTCGTGACGCCTTGATCTTCGCGGCTAAGTTCTTAGACCCCGAGCGGAGCTACGCCGTAGGCGCGGGCCAGATCATTAATCCCGTTTCGGAGCACGGCCCATAGCCGGGCGGCTTCACTCTCGTAATTTCCTCGGACGACCGCTTGATTGACGCGTCGTCCCTCATCGATAACTCGCTGGACTTCAACTTTCGTCTCGATCCAGACATCGGTGGCGTCGAACTTGCGCCGCAACCGGTTCGTAACGCGATTCAAGTCGCCCAGCGAATCATCGAGATCGTCTTTCCTGGCTGTGGCATTCGCCTTTTGCGTTTCTGTCGCTTGCCCGCGCCGAGCGGCGCGCGACTGCGCTTGAGGCGTGGAGCGGTGCTGCGCGCATTGTCTCCATGACGTTCGAGATAGTTGCGGAACTCATCCACTCCGTTTTCCACCTTCACAATGGAGGTTAGCCACCTGCGCTTTGGGGAGGACTTGACCGAAAGTCGGATCTGGTACTAACCCGGCCGCCAAAATGACCGCACGAGGGATATTCTTCCAAATATTGTTTTTCATCAAATAAGAAAAGTGACAACCTTTCGTTCCCACTAGACCAGGACGAGCACGTTAGCGTAGACTACTGCACCCGCGATGAAATACCAAAAGCGCCCCTGATCCTCACGAGGAAATTCCTCGTTAGCACTCGTTATCACGATGCCACCGGCCAGGAAAGCAAACAATCGAGAGAAGGCCAACTCGGATAGCGTTCCTGTTATACCGAGTAGCCACCCGACCAGAACTCCTAGAGCTAAAGCCTTCCGCCCCCAGCGAGTATAGCTACTGGAATGAATTTCCGTTAACATCCCATCGATCATGACCATGTGCAAAGCGATGGCAAAAACGAAAATGCAGAGGGACGCAATACTGACGCGCGACCGGCCTACGGCCAGAAAGCCGATTAGGACGTTGTAGAGCACGAAGCCGCCTATATGAATCAGCTGGTACCACTGCGCGACCTGCTGAGCGTGCTCACCCTGATCTGTGTCCGTCTTGATTCTGCCCAGATGTGAAAGAGCGACGAAGGTCAACATGCCCAGGAGCGTAATCGCGTAAATGCGCTTTACTGGGTTTATCGCAAAGTATGCCGCCTCTCGGATGAAATGACTCCTTTCGGCAAGTTCTGGAACGATGTCCATGAACACATATGCAAGAGACACGCCCGCCGACACGGCAGCCCATCGCCTCCTAAATCCGGCTGTGAGACCTCGAATATTGGCAGCGAACGCATAAGCTGCAAAGAATACCGCCACACCAATTAGCGCATCAATGTCCGTCTTTTGCATTGCCGCACCACCGACCGAGAAATTGTTCAAAGCAATCCGACAGAAAACAATTACTAAAGCTTAAACGCGACGACAACCACGGCATAGCGTCCTCGCAACCGATTCTCGGCGTGGACATCCTGCATCCACTTCGCGGTGATGTTGAGCTTTCCTCCGGCCTTTTT
>DASQLD010000691.1:0-9567 GCA_035630195.1 Bryobacteraceae bacterium | reverse complement strand
AGGGGTAGCACTCGGGCATTTCAACTTCAGCGGTCGCGACCGGAGCGGAAGCAGTGAGAGCAAGCGCCAGCATGGCGACGGCAAAGATCTTTTTCATCATGTTTTTCATGGGAGTCATCTCAGTGTCCGGAATCCTTAGTTGGAACCGCAGGGGTAGCACTCGGGCATTTCGACTTCGGCGTTCGCAGTAGGCGCAGTGGAGGTTAGGGCAAGGGCAAGCATAAGGGCGAAAACGGCTTTTTTAATCATTGGAAGTTGGGTCCTTTTTTTTATTTCTTTGGTATCAGTGCGAACGCAAAGCCAGAGTAACCGTTGCATGAGAAAAACGGGGGCTTTGCCAGAAGCTTTTCCGAAAACAGAACAGGGAAGATTCGCGTCTATACAAATCACGCGAACTGTCGAAAATTCTTCAAGGTGCATTACAATCGGAGAGGATCGAGCGATGAAAAACCTCCCGCCAAAGGGAACTCTCGACCGGGGGCCGGCCTCCGATCTTTGGCGTCACACGCTTTCGCAAATTCCGACAGTCTTCGGGCGCATGATCTATCTCTCGACCCTGCGCGGCGCGAACTCGGGCGTATACGAGCATCATGGACTTTCGCTAGTGTTCGGTCCCAGAGCGGCGAACGAGGCGCTGCGCCGCAGCCACGAGGATGCCTTTCGCGAATGGTTGAGCTTCGACCTGGAGCAACAAAAGGCCGATCTGGATCTCTATCTTACAGGTCTTGTTGAGGAAAGGGCAGCGGTGATAGACACTTGGCTGCGCTTAAACCCCTACCGAAACCTCATTCCGGTGTCGGCCCGAAGCAGCGATCAGGAGCTATTTTTGATCGATTTCCGCGCGATTCTTGAGGTTCTTAGGAACGAGTGCGGCGTCGCCGTCCCGGATCCAGACGCATAGCGATTCCCACCACTTGGCCCACGACATCTATCTCCGCAGGAAATTCGAAGACCTCGGGAGCGATCTCAGATGCCGGATGTGGTTGAATTATCAATGTGTTATCGTGCAGCGTCGCCCATCCAAGAGCATAACCATCCCGGCGTTCAAAGAAGTATATCGGTCGCTCGAATTCGTTTGTCCAGCCCGTATTGGCAACTTTACGCTTGGTTTCGTCGATCAGCACCAGCGACCCTGGACTAACGAGCGGGTGCATCCGCCAGTCTTCGGTCCCGACGTAAGCGTAGCGATGTCCCTTCAAGTCCATACTATTCAACAACATGAGGGGAAGCTTGCCCCATCGTTGAATCATCCGGCTCAGATAGGTGGTCCGCTTCAGATCGATGCCGGGATCGAGCGCAAGAGGCAGCAGAACTTCCCCGCTTGTTCCATGGCCGCTGAACTTAATAAGGTGGGTGGTTTGACCGGCCCCGAGCGAGGCCGAATCTCCAGGCAGCTTAGTAACGTCGATTCCGTACCATTCCAGAATGTCGGTGAAGTCGATCCGGTAGATTGCGGCCAGGGAGTAAAGCCTGTAGATCGTCGGGACGACACCCTTGTTCTCAAGGTCCGCGAGCCGGCTTATGGCGATCAGGTATTCGTCGTTTTTGTGAAGCGAAGCGATCTTTTCACTAAGCTCCTCGACGTCTCTATAGCGAAGCTTGAGTTCTTCGCGCCGCTTCTTGAGTTTCTGTCCAGCGTCCTCCATCTTACGGTTGAAGGTCCGATTTGTCGGGGCGCTGTGAAGACATCTATTGGGTTGAATACATTAGGAGCTGCAAATGACGGTAATACAGGGAGTTCCTGGGTGAATTATAACGAGATCCCCTACGACCCGGCAAGACGTCAATGTGCCTTTTGTTCTGAATTCGGAACAGGATTTGCGAGAGGAGGCCGATTTTGAGAATCGTCGTCGGTGTCTCCGGTGCAAGTGGTTCAATTTACGGGCTAAGACTACTTGCGAAGCTGCGCCTTAGAGGGGGTGTCGAAACGCATCTCATCCTCACACGTTCCGGTGAGCGCACGGCCTACCTGGAATTGGGTCTAAAAGCCGCAGATTGGCGGTCTTATGCGGACTTTGCATACCCCTTAGAAGACTTAGGAAGTCCCTTAGCGAGCGGCAGTTTCCCGATTGATGGAATGGTGATCGCTCCATGTTCCATACACTCCTTGTCGGCCATCGCTAGCGGAATCACAGGAAATTTGTTGGTGCGGGCTGCGGACGTGACTCTCAAGGAGAGACGTCGTCTCATCCTTATGGTGCGGGAGACACCTTTTCATCTCGGCCATCTGCGGTCCATGGCCGCGGTAACGGAAATGGGCGCAATCGTGGCGCCGCCTATTCCTGGCTTTTACCATAAACCCAAAAGTATCGAGGACTTAGTCGATCACAGTGTTGAACGCGTGATGGACCTTCTGGGTATTCCCGCTCTGGACGCGAAACGATGGTCTGGTCCGGAGGTACAATCTTAACAGTGAGCCGCCGCAAAAAGGTGTCATTTCAGGGAGAGAAGGGAGCCTTTAGCCAAGTCGCCGTCCAACAGCTCCTCGGCAGTGAGGTCTCCGTTGTGCCGTTGCAAAGGTTCGATGAGGTGTTTCGCGCCCTGGCCACCGGAACGGTGGACGCAGCGGTTATCCCTATCGAAAATACCTTGCATGGTTCCGTGCATGAAAACTATGATCATCTCGTCAGTTTCGAACTGCCGATTCATGCGGAGACGAATGTTCGCATCTCCCATAGCCTGAGCGCTCCGCCGGGGGTTTCATTTCGAAACCTCCGGCGCGTGTACTCGCACCCGGTCGCGCTGAATCAATGCGTGGAATTTTTCGATGCGAATCCGCAACTCGAACGTGTTCCGTTTTACGACACGGCCGGTAGCGTGAAGATGATCATGCAGGAGAAACCCTCCGATGCAGCCGCGATTGCTTCCTCCATTGCCGCCGATCTCTACGGCGCCAAAATCCTGAAGCGGGGAATCGAAGATGATCCGAGTAATTTCACGCGATTCTTTCTTCTGAAGCGGCCCGGTTCGCGCGCCCCAAAAACCGGGGACCGAGAGTGGAAGACGTCGCTGGTGTTTCGTACGCGCAACGTACCTGGAGCATTGTTCAAGTGCCTGAGTGTATTCGCGCTCAGGGACATCAGTTGCACGAAGATCGAATCGCGACCCCTACGCGGCAGCCCGTGGGAATACTGGTTTTACCTCGACTTCCTAGGGCATGCCGAGGATTCCGTGTCCCGAAAGGCTTTAGGGCATCTTGCCGAGATGACCGATTTCGTTCGCGTACTCGGGACCTATCCGAAAGCCGTTTAATTACCTTCGATGAGCGCCGCTACTTTTTTGGCTTCGCTTCGAAAAAGAGGATTCTGCGGGTACTCCCGCGATAGCTGGTTCAAAATGGCGAGCGAGCGCGCCGGCTGCTTCTCTCGAAGGTGAACTATGGCTAGCAGAATTCGCGCGAACGGTCCCAGATATCGGCCGGAGGCGGCGACGCGCTCGAGTTTTGGCGCGGCCGAGGCTTTCTGTCCTTCGACACCATCGACGCGGACAAACCATCGCACGAAAAATGGCATGCTGCCCAGAAGATACTCACAGGCGCCGCCCGTCAACTCGGCGTCGGCGAAATTCGGGTGAGATTGCAGCAATCGAAGCGACCAGGATTGCGACTCCTTGATATAGGTCAAGCTCTGTAACTGTCGCTTATCGATCAAGGCCATGTAGTCCGCACGCAGGCTGGCTACCAGGGACATGGTGAATAAGGCTTCTGCGTCTTTAGGATTGGAGGCAATCACTCGTTGAGCTTCGCGGTCTGCGGTCTGTAGAGAGGCTTCAAAGACATCGCGAGTCTGCGGATCGGGCTTCAGCTTCTTCTTCGCGATAAACCGCTTGTCCTCAGCGAAAAACTCGCTCTCGAGGATGCGCAAGCGGTGTAGCTCTTGAAAGAGAAAGGCCGATGCGCGGACAGCGTGTCCGAAACCATCCGCGGGTTTTGCCCGAAGATGCGCATCAACGATGGAATGCGCGCCGACGAAGTCGAAGTTGTACATCCGCGCGAAAAACTTATCGATCGCCGTGGGATTCGGCGCGGCGGCAAAAAATAACGCAAATAGAGGGAGAACTGACATCATCCGAATAAGCGACGAAAGTATTCTCGGGTTCGTTTTTCAATTTGAGCCAGTTCTTCCGGCAACGACTCATTATGAAGATGAGGCGGAGTCCACCGACTCACTAGGGCCGTCAAGGTCTCTAAGTGCGCGGGCGAATTCGGTAAATGCCCCTCGGCGTGTCCGGAATAAACCCTCAGCCCGTGGTCAACGGCCCGATAGAATGTCGCTGCGTCCTGTAAGAACTCGGCGTCTTTGCGCTCAAGATGTCCCATCTTTTCGATGATGTCGATCCTCTCCGGTGTGTTGAGCACCTTAAAGAAGATACCGGCGCTTTTCAGACGAAGGTACATCAAAGCGAAGTCAATGTCGTAGTAGCCACCTGGCCCGGCCTTGAGCGGGTTACTTGCTCCTTGCTCACGCTCAAGTCTCGCTCTCATTTCGCGCAGATCATGCCGGGATCGGCCGTTTTGTCCATACCGGCGCCAGTCAACTTGCTGCACCTCATGCAGAAACTTGGTTGATGCTTCGCTGTTGCCCGCTACAGCACGAGACTTCATGTAAGTTATGCCTTCCCACGCCTCGGCTCGATTCGCAAGATAATCTCGATAAAACGCCTCGGTTTGCACGAGCGTTCCCTCACTACCATTCGGCCGCAGCCGAGTATCGACAGCGAACATAAGTCCCTCCCCGGTATACGCCGTGAGAATGTCGATCATCCGCTCGGCTACACGTGTCCAGAAATGGATCTCGCCGGCGTCCTTATCAGGAATCACGAAATTGAGATCGGCGTCGGACCCGAGATCGAACTCTCGCATTCCTAGCCGCCCGAGGGCAATTACCATCATTTGGTCTGTTGGGTCGTAATTCGACGATTCGGGAGGATGCGCCTGACAGACCTGCTGACGAGCTACTGCGTATGCGGAGCCAATAACGGACTCGGCAAGATCGGAAGTCCGTGCCAGCGTGTGAAATATCGGCGCGCTCAGGCACACGCTCTCTGCCTGGATTCGGAACATTTCACGCCGGAAAAAGCGTCGAAGATCGGCCGGCTCGACAATAGATGCGGCGAGATCAGGGTATGCGATCTGAGGCACTTCATGAATTCTGGCCAGTTCCTCTATCAGTTCGGGCCGCCGAAGCAGTTCTTCGGAGTAATGCACGCTGTTTTCGAACAGGTCAATTGCATGATGCGCCACCTCGGGATGATCGTTCAGCAAGCGTAAGTGCTCCTGATTCGAAAACATGCGTTCTAGAAACGCTTCAAAAGATTTTGCGGCGTTTCGTAATGGTTTCTCCTTTAGCTCATTGGCCAGTTTCGGCGCACGCTGGTCGAGAAAGCGGATTAGATTACTCGAAGGAGCGTCGGGAAAAATGATGGGATCCGGTTCTGGTGACCGGTCCTGACGCTGTGCCGGAATGCTGTAGTACAGCGGCTGCTGGGAATGGATAACCCTGTCGTACGTCTCCTGCACCTCTTCCAGATGAAGATTCAATTGGTGAAGCAGCTTCTCTGCCGAGGGTAGCCGTCCGAGTTCGGCCGCCGGCATTTTCCGAGCGAGAATCTCCAACTCTTCCCGATGCGCGGGCAAGGAGTGCGTTTGACGGTCATCGAGATACTGAAGCCGGTGTTCCAGATGCCGCAAGAACTCATATGCCGATGTGAGCTTGGCGTATTCCGCCTCGGATAGGAGGTTCTTGTCACGCAGGCGTGACAAAGCCAGCATGGTTCCCCCATGGCGCACCCACGGTTCACGACCTCCGTGCAGCCTCTGAAGGCATTGGACGAGGAATTCAATGTCTCGAATACCACCCCGAGCAAGCTTGATGTCGAGTCCGGAATCGCGGGACCGGCGAGTGGTCCGTTCATGAATTCGTTCGCGTGTGGCCGAAACGGCTTCGACAGCCGAAAAATTCAGCGTCGACTGGTAGATGCGGGGTTCCACATACTCCAGGAGCTGCCGACCGGGAGCGGGATCACCAGCGGCCACGCGAGCCTTGATGAGCATCTGCAGTTCCCAGTCGCGGCCGCGGGTATCGTAATACTTCTTCGCGCCATCCAGCGATAGGCAGACCTCGCCAAGACGTCCATCTGGTCGAAGCCGGAGGTCCACACGGTAACAGGTTCCGTCGGTTGTATAGGTAGATAGCAAGTTTGTGATGAGATTCGCTGTCTTTTTGAAGAATTCTTTGTTTGTAATCGTTTCGGGGCCGTCGGTTTGTCCGTTGTCCGAATAGATAAACATCAAATCGATGTCCGAGCTGTAATTTAGTTCGCGACCTCCCAGCTTGCCCAGCGCTATCACCGAGAATCCGGCCGCTTCCGACTGACCTGTCGGGTTAAGGAATTGAGGTTTTCCAAAACGAAGCTCAAGAGAGGCCCGGATTCGTCGATATGTCACATCGAGGATCGCATCCGCAAGGTTCGAGATTTCCTCAACGATTTCGGTGAGAGAACCATGGCCCAAGACATCGCGTACAAGTATTCTGAGAAGTTCGCGGCGGCGAAACAAAGCAAGTTCCCAGGCCTCGGGGAGACGATCGGCCTGACCGATCGCTTCATTGAGGCGGAATTCGAACTCCTCCGCCGAAAGCACGCGATAGAGTTCGGCCGAGCTAACGAGCGGCTCAATCCATTGCTGAAATTGGAGAAGAGCCTCCGAAAGGAATCGGCTGTGCGAGAACACAGCGATCAGGTGTTGTAATCCCGAGGGTGAAGCCGTTACTTTCCTGAAGACTTCCGGATACTTCTGCTCAAACCCGCGAAAGAAACGGTCGCAGCTCTTCGGATCCGGGCTGGAAGCAATGAGTATGCGGGTGCTGGTTTGATCGATGGTCGTAATCTGCTCCATTGGAGTCTCGCACGCATCGGCGTGCTCCATGCGCAAATAGGGAACCGCGGTCTCCCGCCATTCCCTATTCTGGCACTGAAAGCCTACTCAACCATAAACTCGGCACGCGTGAACTAAATGTCGTAGTACAAGGCGAATTCGTACGGGTGCGGCCGGAGTCGTACGGCTTCGGCTTCCGCGCGACGTTTGTAACTGATAAACGTCTCAAGCAACTCCTCGCTGAAGACATCACCTTTTAAGAGGAATCCATGGTCTTCCTCGAGAGCATCCAAAGCTTCATCGAGCGAGCCCGGCATCGACGGCACCATCTTCAATTCTTCCGGGCCGAGGTCGTAGATATCCTTATCGAGAGGCTCGCCGGGCGGAATCTTGTTCTGAATACCATCGAGTCCCGCCATCATCATGGCCGCAAAGGCCAGGTACGGGTTGCAGGCAGGATCGGGTGGGCGGAATTCGACGCGTTTGGCTTTGGGACTCGCCGAGTACATTGGAATGCGAACCGCAGCCGACCGATTCCGTCGAGAGTACGCAAGGTTTACGGGAGCTTCGTACCCCGGCACAAGGCGCTTATAGCTATTCGTTGTCGGCGCAATGATGGCCGACAATGCCCGCGCATGTTTTAAAAGACCGCCGATGTAGTGCAGAGCCATCTCGCTCAGGCCCGCATAGCCGTCGCCTGCGAACAGAGGATTACCACCCTTCCACAAGCTCTGGTGGCAATGCATACCGCTGCCGTTGTCGCCGAAAAGTGGTTTCGGCATGAAAGTGACCGACTTACCGTACTGATAGGCGACGTTCCGGACAACATATTTGTAGATCATCATGTTGTCGGCCGACTTGATGAGAGTGTCGAAACGCTGGTCGATCTCACATTGGCCTCCCGTCGCAACCTCGTGGTGATGGCACTCTACGTTGAGCCCGCACTGGATCATCACCTCAACCATCTCGGCGCGCAAGTCCTGGTAATGGTCCGTCGGAGGTACCGGGAAATAACCCTCCTTGTAGCGGGGACGATATCCGAGGTTGTCCTTTTCGCGACCCGAGTTCCAGCGGCCCTCCTCGGCGTCGATAAAGTAGAACCCCGAGTGCTGGTTCTGATCGAACCGGACGTTATCGAAGATAAAAAACTCGGCTTCAGCCCCAAAATAGGCTGTATCGGCGATGCCGCTGTTATTAAGAAACAGCTCGGCTTTCTTGGCGATCCACCGGGGGTCACGATCGTAATGCTGGCGCGTGATCGGATCGATGACATCGCAAGTCATGACGATGGTGGGGACTTCACAGAAGGGATCCATAAAGGCCGTCGTCCCATCCGGGATCAGCAACATGTCGCTTTCGTTGATGGCCGCCCAACCGCGAATGCTGGACCCATCGATGCCGAAGCCTTCTTCAAAGGCTTCTTCCTTCAGCATCGTTATGGGGTAGGAAATGTGCTGGTTGAGGCCGGGTAGGTCCGTAAATCGTAAGTCGACCTGCCGCGCATCGTTTTTCTTTGCAAGCTCGAGTACTTCCTTAGGGCTCATCTATCCTCCATGAAGAAAGCGGAATGTTTAGCTTATCGGATGCAGAGGAAAGGGGTCAATCGAAGGCGTGGCGGCAAATTTCATTTGCGGGCGGGTGGTTGTCCGCGATAGCTTGTCAAGGATGCGCCTATTTCGTTGCTTACTTCTTGCGGGCATGCTGGCTCTCGCTGCTGTCGCCGCGCCAAAGACCGAGAACATTATTTTCGTCATGACGGACGGATTGAGATGGCAGGAGCTGTTTGGCGGCGCTGACGCCGCGCTGATGAACAAGGAGCACGGGGCTGTCGCGAATGTCGAGGCGCTTAAAGGCGCGTACTGGCGAGAGACGCCAGAGGCAAGGCGTGAGGCTCTGATGCCCTTTCTTTGGAGTGTGATCGCTAAGCAGGGGCAGATCTATGGAAATCGAGCGCTCGGATCACAGGCGCACGTCACGAACGAGATGCGCTTTTCCTATCCCGGATACAGCGAAACGTTGTGCGGGTTTGTCGATCCACAGATCAACAGCAATAACAAGATCCCGAACGCGAACGTTACGGTACTCGAATGGCTCCATCGAAAGCCGGCCTTTAAAGGAAAGGTGGCGGCATTCAGCGCATGGGATGTATTTCCTTACATCTTTAACGCCGAGCGAGCCGGATTCCCCGTGAATGCCGCACATGCTCCGTTCAGTCCTGAGCGGACGACGCCTCGTTTGCAGTTGTTGAACGAACTCAAAGCTGAACTGCCGCAGCTATGGCCAGCCGAAGCGTTCGATGCGATCACGTTTCAGACTGCCCTCGAATACATGAAGGAACGTAAGCCTCGCGTGATGTTTCTCTCCCTCGGTGAGACAGATGAGTTTGCCCACGAGGGAAAGTACTCGCTCTACCTAGACGCAGCCAAGCGTGTTGACCAGTATCTGAAGCGTCTGTGGGAGACAGCGCAGTCGATACCGCAGTACAAGGGAAAGACGACACTTATCTTTTCGCCGGATCATGGCCGAGGTGACGCGCCAGTTGAATGGAAAAGTCATGGTCAGAAGGTGCTCGATTCGAGATATATCTGGATGGCATTTCTCGGCCCGGACACTCCTGCGTTGGGCGAGCGGTCGAAGACCGGGACGGTAACGCAGAATCAAATTGCCGCGACCCTGGCGTCGCTACTTGGGGA
>DASQLD010000690.1:0-4236 GCA_035630195.1 Bryobacteraceae bacterium | reverse complement strand
GCGCGCTGAGTTGTGGTGTTAGTTGCCGTGACGGCTACGCCCGGTAAGACGGCGCCGCTGGGATCGGTTGCTGTTCCGTTAACTTCACCGAAGCGCTCCTGGGCCGGCGCCGGAACAGAAAGGAGGGCAAAGCACGCGCAGAGTAACGCGAGACCCGTGCTCCTGAAGAATAGTTTTGGATACATCGAAACTCCCCTTTGAGCAAAGTCGGCTCGGAGAGCTTGCTGGCAATCGTGACAATCTGGGTCCCCAACTGGTCAGGTCCGCTCATAGCTGAGCCGTTGACCACCAGCGCGCCGCAGAAGCGCGTGACCCTTCCCCACTGTTGTCGCAATAATAGAAACATTTCTAATTAAAGTCAATAAGTTACCGTTTGCCACCCCACGTAAGTGGGTGGCTATTTGTCATCTAATTGTGTGATTTCAAAAGCCTTACTGATGCCGCGGGAAAGCTTTGTCATCGGAAGTACTGCCACGGTACAATCGGACGCGTGCGCGTGAATCGAATTGCGTGGTTGTTGCTTCTGATCGCTCTGGTAGGCTTTCTTTGGGTTTACACAAGCGCATCGCATACTCCTGAACTCGACACACAGGCAGTCGTGACGCAGGTGCGGCAATTAAATCAACTTGCGACGGTTCGATACACGGTACAGAAGGTGATCGGACTGAGGGAACAAAAGCAGCCGGTCGGATCGGAGTCGATTTTGTTGGTGATGCAGGCGCGTGTCGAAGCGGGTATCGACCTGTCGAGCTTACGTAACCAGGATATTTCGCGCCGTCCGGATGGCACACTTGTCGTGCGCATGCCTCCCGCCAGGATCTTGAACGTCGCGGTCGACGAAAAGGAGACAAAGGTCTGGGATCGCGCCAAAACCTGGTGGACGCCGTGGGTACCTTACAGCCTCGATCTGGAGCAACGCGCCAGGCGCGAAGGGCTGGAAGCAGTGAAGATCGGCGCTGTGGATATGGGCATCTTGAAAGATGCGGAGCGTAATGCGGACGCGTCGATACGTGGCTTACTTGGTTTAGCGGGCATGAAATCTGTAGTAATTATTCCAGCCGGGATTTCCTAGATTCCTCTGAACGCGCAACTTTGCTCGTTCGCCTTTTCGTTATACTAATTCGACAATCACAACCCATGACCAAGCTTAAAGGCACGCGCGTTTACTGGAGACCCAGTGTGAGCGGGAGCACTGCTCCGCGCCAGATTCTGAAGAACTCGGGTTATATCAGCATCGTTCTGCACGCTGTGCAATATAAGGCGACCGGGAACTTCTGGCAAGACATCTTCGGTGGTTCGGACAAGGTCACGATCTCCACACAAGTGACTTGGCAAAGCGGTTCGGACCCGAAGATTGCCGCGGCCATACAGGACTTTCGCAAGGTTTCTTCGCCGAGCGTGAATCCCCTGGCGATCGGGCGGAACATCGTACTTAAGGTTCCAGCAGTTGCTGACGGAATTGAAACACAGGTGGCCGTAACCGCGCTTCGTGACGACAACCTGGGGAAGACACTCCAGATCCTCAATAGCGATGAGTTTAAGCAGCCTCTACAGTTGGCGCCCGTAGCCCTGGGGCAGGCGCTGACAATCGCGAACATTGTGAAGAAAGTCTTTACCGACGCGGATCCTTCCGACGCGCTGAAAGCAACCTATCCGGGCATCATCAGCGAAAGTGAAGTTGCCGATCCTGTGGCGAATAACCGCCTGGTGGAAGGCTACATTGTCATCATCGTCAAGCAGGACGACGAGGATCAGTTGGACTTCGATACGAGCAAGATGACGATATCGGGCAATGGTCTGCTGGTGAACGGAACTCCCGTTCGCAACACATACGTGATCTATAACGTCACGTTCGACAAATGGAAAGGTCGGGACCAGAACAGCGCGTGGTCGAAGAAATTCGATCAAGCTTCGAGCAAAGCGGACGAGCTGATCTTCGCCGCGCCCGCACAACATGCGGCTATCATCGCGGCAGCCTACGATTTGCTGAAGGAAGCGAGCGCGCTTTTGGATGAAGATGTCACGTACACGAAGGCGGAGCGGAACAACCTGAAAAAAGCGGCGATGCAGGAAGTTAAGGATAAGATCGACGCGAATAAGGATTCACAAGAGAATCCACAAGTACGGAGCGTAGATTTCTCGGTGACCGGAGAAGTCATTCGCATCCACCCCGAGCCGATTGAAGAGAACTTCAGACCGGAGGTTACTGCTTATGCGGAAGAACTGGCTGCCAAGGGTCTGCCGTTTGGGTTCAGCTTCCGGCCGAATGAATGATGTTTGAAGAAGATCTGTATGCGCTACGCAATCGTTGTCGCTGTGTTTGAGGATTTACAGAAGGGTCGGAAGGTGATTCGCGTAAGAGAAGGTTGGCGAAGTACGTGATTCCGGCTTATTGCCGGGTTAAGGGCTACTATTTGCCGTCGACCGCTGATGTGCTTCACTTTGCCGGACACGGCGAAGCTGAGTTTGGAAAAAGCCATGTTTCCAGGATTCTGATGCAGGGAAGAGTTTTGAATACGAGTATCATCGCGAGTCGATCGATGAAGGCGCAGTGAAGCTCTCAGCGCAACTCCGGGGGCCGGATGGCAACCAACCGTGTATTTTTTTGAATGCGTGTCAGACCGGCCGGAATAACTATCAACTGACGTCGATGGGTGGCTTTGCCGATGCATTCCTGACCAAGGGCGCCGGAGCGTTTGTCAGCAGTTTGTGGGTGATCGGAGATCGTCCCTCAACCACTTTCGCCAAGGAGCTTTATTCGCAACTCGTGAACGGAGCAACTCTAGCTCAGGCAACGGTGCAGGCACGAACAGCTGCTAAACAAGGTGGGGATCCAACATGGCTCGCGTACACCGTCTGGCCGACCCGAGTGTCGATTCATTTAAACCAACGGCGTAGAACGCTGCAGTAAATGAAGAATATTTCCCTCAGGATCCGCGAAAAAGACCGTTCGATTTCCTTTGCTGTCCTGAGGCTCGCTTAAGAAGGCGACGTTCTTGCTCTGTAACCGGTGATAGGCGGCGTCGAAATCGGTGACGGTTAGGGCAAGATGACGAATTCCGGGAGTCTTCAGCGCCTGATGCGGCCGGTCCCCTTCCGAATGGATCAGCTCGATCATCGTGCCGTTCGCGGTTCGAATAAAGATAGCATTTGGAGATTGGTAGTTCACTACAAAACCCAGGACATCAACGTACCAGTCAGCAAGAGAGGAGATGTCTGTCGACGCGATGGCGGTATGTTCAATTCCCTGGATCACGTCCCTATTTCAACATGTCTCTAAGCACGGTAACGTGAAGATGAACGTCGAACCGCCTCCGGGCACGGTTTCGACCCAGATTCGTCCTCCATGCCGTTCGACGATCGCATGACAGATGGCGAGTCCAATCCCTGACCCTGGGGCGACGCCGCCCGGCGTTCGCTTGAACAAACCGAAAATTCGGCCGCGGTCTCCAGGCTGGATGCCAATACCATTGTCCGTGACGGAAATACGCCAAAAACCTCCGTCCTGGCGCGCTTCGATATTGATTGCAGGCGGGCGGTCGCTTCTGTACTTGATGGAGTTTCCGATGAGGTTCTGAAATAGCTGGATGATCCGGTTAGCATTGGCTTTAACCACCGGCAGCTCGCCACATGTCAATGTCGCTCCGCTCTTGTTAATGGAAGTGCTGAGAATTTCAGCGACAACTTCGACGATGTTGGTGAGAGGCACTTCCTGAAATAGAGATTCGTCATCATGAAGCACCCGGGAGTACGCGAGCAGGTCCTTGATCAACTTGCTCATACGGACGGCGCCTGTGGTCACATACTCGAGAAATTCTATGCCGTCATTGTCAAGGCGTCCCGCGTAACGGTCCCGCAACAATTTCGCGAAGGAACTGATGGAGCGCAGTGGTTCCTGCAAATCATGTGACACGGTATAGACGAACTCACGCATCCGGGCATTCGAGGTGTTCAGTTCCTGCGTGCGAGCGGCCACTCGCCTATCCAGTTCTGCATTGAGGGAGAGAAGTTCCTGAGCGGCGCGGTGCTGCTCGGTGACATCGAGCAGGGTTGACCGGATTCCGAGAATCTCGCCGTTACCTGACCGAATTAGATTCTCGTGAATGTTCAGCAACAGCCGTTCGCCGTCATGCCGCACGTATTCCCTGAGAAACGGCACAAGCGGCCGCTCGCCGGCAAGCTTACTCAACACACTTCGGCGGCTTTCTTCCGCATGCTCCGGGGCTACCAGTTCCC
>DASQLD010000689.1:0-4427 GCA_035630195.1 Bryobacteraceae bacterium | reverse complement strand
AGCGTGTCAAGAAGCAGGTCTGTCACCTTCGACATCGCCGATACTACGACAACGATGGGTCTTTTCGCGCGTTCCTGCGCACAGATCTCCGCTGCGCCGCGAATTCGCTCGGCAGACCCCATGCTGGTCCCGCCGAACTTCATTGCTAGAAGACTACTCAACGCGAATACTCCTTTCCGTTCGCTGTGCGCTCACGGACGATCTTTAATACTTGCTCTTCCACCTGCTCGATGGAAAGCCCGCCGGAATCGACGTAGATCGCATCCGGCGCTTGCATTAAAGGGGCTTCGGCGCGTGTCCTGTCTCTATGATCCCGCTCGGCCAAATCGCGAGCAGTTCCATCCGGATCTGAAGGTAGACCTCTTCGTTCGAGTTCCTTGCTCCGACGTTCGACACGCTCATTACTCGGAGCATCCAGGAAAATCTTTACGCGAGCATCCGGAAATACGACTGACCCTATATCTCGGCCTTCCATCACTACGCTGCCTGTTGCCGCCAATTCCCGCTGCTTGGCGACCATGGCACGACGCACACCCGGTATTGCTGAAACCTTTGAGGCGGCTGCGGCAACGTCGGGCTCGCGGATCGCATCGGTTACGTCTTCTCCGTTCAAATGCACACGTTGCGTTCCAGCTTCCAGCGTAATGTCCGCCTCCCGGGCCAACTGCTCAATTTTGTGAGTATCGTGGTCGGCGATTCCCGCCCGAAGCGCCCATAGAGCGACGGCGCGATACATTGCACCCGAGTCGATATAGACGAATCCCAGGCGAGCGGCAACTGATTTTGCGATGGTACTCTTACCAGCTCCCGCTGGTCCGTCTATGGCAACTACGATCCTCTGATGCGACATTCCGAATTACTATGTTAGCGGTTGTTTATGAGTATCCCGCCGTTTCCGTTCTTAATCTGTAGAGACTCGAAAGACCAAATCACATCACCAACGTCTCTAGGGCATATCGCTTGGCTTTTCAAGCGATTCGATGACAAGCGATCTATTGCCACTTCGCGATAGCTGACTTAACGTGTGCCTTGATCGGCATGAGTGTTGTCGTCGTGAACGCGAAATCCATAAAAGATTTCGGCAACTTTTTCGAATCGATTTCGTAGTAGGCGTTGAGGGCCTTGCACTAACACCGAAGTACAACCTATTACTGGAGGAAGAGCAATGAGGCGCAGTACGATCATTGCGGTTACGCTCGTAGTGTCTGCGTACGCTTTGTATGCAGGTCCCGAAGTTCCGGAAGAAGCTGGCCGAAGAGGACTTGCTTTTTACGAGAAGGCGCAATATGCGGAGGCTGAACACGAACATCGTAAATCGGTCGAGCACTTCCGCAGCTTGGGACCTTCAGGCGTTGTCATGTACGCCGCTTCAATGAATAACCTGGCCGCTGCTCTACAGGCGCAAGGCAAAACAACTGAGGCCAGAGAGTTAATGCAAAAGACGATCGCGCTCGAGCGTCAGCTCGGCCCCTTCTGCGATCCAATACTCACGCACGCGTTGAATAATCTAGCTCTTATGCATCATGTCGAAGCGGAGCTTCTACTTGCCGCCAATCTGCTTAAGAAAGCGCTGAAGACCACACCAGGGGATGGCATTACGCGCGCCGGTACGCTCCACAATCTGGCCGCAATTTACTTTGACATGGGAAAGAGAAAGCAAGCGGAAGAGTTATTCGAGCAATCCCTTGCCATGAATGTAGCGGCAGGCGGTAAGGAGTCGTTGCCGCCGACCTACACCTATCTGGCGCGGCTGGCGGCTAACCGCAAGGACATCGCTCGGGCCGAGTCGCTGATGCTGAAGGCTCTTGATATTCGTCGGGAGATCGCTCCGAACCACCCGAGCTTGGCGACTACACTAGGCGACATCGGCGAACTGCAGAAGGACACCCAACGATATGATAAGGCTATTGAGAATTTCAAGCTGGCACTCGATCTCCTAGATTCTGTGGTGGGTAAGGACCATCTTCATTCAGCCCCGATCCTGTTCCAGCACGCAGAGACGCTTTGCCTGCTAAGCAGAACTGAGGAAGCTTTACCGTTGTACGAGCGAGTAATTGCGATCCTGCAACGCTCATTCGGCGCAGGACACGCGCGACTAGCCACGGTCTATGAGAGCGCAGCGGCTGCATCTGCGAAGCTCAAGCGTAAAGCGGAAGCTAAAGATTACAGGCAAAGAGCGTCCGCAATCCTCAGCCAGCGGGTGGACTATGGACGGCACACAATCGACGCCAGCGCCTTTCTTTCCCAGAAGTAGCCAGTTTCACTCCTCGCTGCTACACTAGGCAAAGAAACGGCGAACACTTGAGCGATCTGCAGGAACAACTGGCTTTTCTACGGCGGCGCATCGCCGGAATCGCTCCGAAGCCCGCGCCGCCGCTTCAGTTCGAACTTCGCCCGGCGCGCTATTTCGTGGAAGAATTTCTATCCGGCGAAGAAATCCGTACGGCGCACGGCTGTCACTTCGAAACGAGTAGACTCTGGGAGAAACATCGGCGTCACGGATCACTTGATATCTCCTCTCTTGTCGAGATGCCCGCCGATTTACTCGCCTCGATCTCCGCTGGTTCCATCCCGAATTGTGATTGCTCGAAGTTGGCATTCCTGGACACAGAGACCACTGGTTTAGCGGGAGGTTCCGGAACCTATGCATTTCTGATCGGTGTCGGCCGAATTACGTCGAGAGGCTTCGAGCTCAAGCAGTTCTTTATGCGCGATCCCGGGGAAGAGCCCAGCCTGCTGCATGGACTGTCAGAATACCTCGAGCAGTTCGACACGCTGGTGACTTATAACGGCAAGACGTACGATCAACCTCTCCTCGAAACCAGATATCGGATGTCACGGATGAAACCGCCCTTCAGCCGCATGGAGCATCTGGACCTGCTCGTGGGCGCTCGACGGCTCTGGAAGCTTCGTTTCGATAGTTGTCGCCTGGTGGACCTGGAAAATCAGATTCTCGGCGTGGAACGGGAAGGCGATCTACCGGGCGAAATGATCCCGTACGTCTACTTTGAGTACCTTCGGAAGCACGAGGCCGCTCGGATTGTTCCCATCCTGCATCACAATGCAATCGACATCCTCACGCTCGCATGTTTCACAGCAATCATCCCGCGCGCCTTCCAATCTCCCGAAGATGCTCCGTTCAGCCACGGCGCCGAACTGGTCGGGTTAGGCCGCTGGCTGTATCGATGCGAGGAGTATGAGAAGGCGTTAGTACTGTTTCGCCGTGCGCTCAACAAAGGCTTGCGAGATGATTTGATGTTCCGCACGCTTTGGGACATTGGGCGAATTGAGAAAAGACTCGGCCGTGAAGGCGCCGCGATCGCCATCTACACTGAGCTCGCAAGCGGCCGCAATCCTTTCCGGCTCTCATCGCTGGAGGAACTCGCCAAGTACTACGAACACAAAGAGCGAAATTATTCAATGGCTCTCGAATTCACGATTCAAGCGTTGTCGTATGAGGACACGGATGCGCTACGCCACCGCAAGGGAAGGCTTGAGAGGCGGGTCGCCAAGCGGGCTTCCCTCCCTCGTTTAATCTGAGAAGAACATGCGGCTAACCATAGCTCTTCTTCTAGCTACCTCCGCGTTTGCTGGGAGAGAAGTTGCAATCACGATTGACGATCTCCCTCGAGGAGGTGATGGTGAACCGAACCTTGAGGCAATGAAGCTCATGACAACGAAGCTTCTGCAGCCCTTCGCTGCCGGCAAGATTCCTTTAATCGGTTTTGCCAATGAATGCCACTTTAGCGACGGCGTAAAGGAAATCCTCGCGATGTGGAAAGCAGCGGGAGCCGAACTCGGTAACCACACTTGCTCTCACCCTGATCTGAACACAACGCCTGTAGAAAAATATAAAGCCGACATCGAAAAGGGCGAGAAGCTGATGGCAGAACTACTAGGCCATCGACCACGCTATTTTCGTCATCCCTTCCTCCACGCCGGCAAGGATGCGGAGACGAAGCGCGCCATTAACGATTTCCTCAAGCGCCGGGGCTACTCCGTTGCGCCGGTGACGCTGGATAACTCAGATTACCTGTTCGCGAAAGCCTATATGTCAGCGCTACAAGGCTCCGACGGGGAGACAGCGACCAAAATCCGCGAGGCTTACCTTAGCTACATGGAATCGATATTTGAGTTTTTCGAGAAGCGGTCGATCGAAGTAACTGGCCATGAAATTCGCCAGACTCTCTTGATCCACGCGAACCAACTCAATGCCGACACAATACCGCAACTCATCGAAATGATGAAACGACGGGGCTACCGGATCGTGACTTTGGGTCGTGCCTTAGCAGGGTGCTGAAAAAGCCTGAAGTTCCGTTACCTATTGAAACAACAGAGCGTCTTTATGTTTCAGCTCATGCGAGGATCTGACACCCAACAGGGTTCGATGTTCAGCTACCTGTCACCGGAGGAGCGCGTACCGGTGA
>DASQLD010000688.1:0-12646 GCA_035630195.1 Bryobacteraceae bacterium | reverse complement strand
GCTTCCAATCCGATTCGTAAAGTTGAAGATCGACGCGGATATGTGCGGGACGTAGAACCTGAAGACGCTTCACTTCGGACGCAGATAGCGACCGACCATCTGGCGGCATACCGAAACCGATCTGCGGCAGCTTGCGCGCTGGTCCCGAAGGCTCAAACGTTACTATGTTAGATCGCGTTGCGGGACGAGTCGGAGTTGAACCCTCCGCCCGGAGCAGGCGCAACGTAATCGCCTGCTGAATCCTTGTGCCTTTCTCGACTTTCACTGGGAAAGGAATCGCAAGCGGAGTGCAATACGTCTTGAAATTGGCGTCGGTCCAGTTCCGATGGTCTTCCGTTTCGAAGATATCTCCCTCGAAACTGACCTCGGCGCGAAGGCCCGCCATCACTTCGTGTGTAATGGAGCGGAGATCTTTGAACGGCTGATGCGGCGATATGTCCTCCGGGAATCGAGTCTGCTGCTTGCCCGCGCCCGTCTCGATTGTGCACGGTTGTCCAACGCATTCCTTCAAGGGATGAAGAACGCAAAAGCCGATACGATTTCGCAGAAACGTCGATCGAGCGACTCCGTCCATGGCGAAACGGAGTGTGCCGTCTCCCTTGCCATCGATCGTACCTTTCCATAGAAAATCGATGTCTTTTTCGACGCACTCGACATCGAACGTTAGATGAAAGCCGTCCTTGCCTCGCGTTGTATTGATGTTTTTAACGTTGGGCGCAACGGTAACCCAGTATTGATTGCGAACGGCAGCATAGAGACCGCGGAGTATTTCAGCGGAACCGATGCGCACGTATCGAACGAACGCGATGTCAGGTTGAAACTCGAGTGTGACGGGTCCGGCGGCGAGGGAGAGGCGATCCTCACTGATCGAACTTGTCTGAGCTAGCGTTGTAGAGCGAGCGCTCAGGGCTAGCAGGAATAATTCGCGACGGCTTACACCGGTAAAGTCAGACGGCATGATGGGTCGGGAGCCCATTGTATCCCTTCAGCTCTGTCCTGCGGTGGCTGTACGCGAGGCTGGATAGTATCGATCCAAGTTCGAACGAGTCAGCAAGACATGTTCGGTGTAGATGGTCGGCGGCGTTGCCTCCCCTCGAAGCACACGGACGACGTGCGGGATTAGCCGCTCGCCGAATCGTTCAGGGAAATGAGCAACGGCGCTCCACAGTGGACTGCGGACCTTACGAAGACAAGACCGAACCTCTGCAACGGCGCCTTGACTCAGAATGGCAATCTGATCTGCGCGGCCTAGCTCTTCGGCGGCACGCAATGCGCCTAATGCATTTACGTCGTTATAGCAGAGAACGGCTATTCGCCGATCTTTTGCGCAGTCTGTAAGAACGCGCCGCATGAGTTGCAAGGCTCCTTCGTCGTGGCCCGTGTGCACGTGTAGAATTTTGGCATCGGGCACTCGTACATTGGCTCGAAGGCCCTCGATCATGCCGGTGTTCCGCGCCCGCTGGGCGGGACTGTTGCCGGAGATATCCAGAACGATAACCCGATCTAAAGCGCCTGCCCAACGGCGGCTGATCTGTTCGCCGAGACCTTCTCCACCAGCCACTCCGGCGCGGTAGTTGTTCACGCCGAAAAGCCGCGCCCCCGGAATGGGAAAGGTTATCGCGATGATTGGCACGCCTGCGCTATCGCAACGGTCCGCAACGATGTGAGACGCATGCTCATCCGGGTTATAGCAGAGCATCAGAGACAAGCTCTTCTTCAGCAGGCTCTCTGCCTCGCTGAGGAGGCGTGCTGAATCAAACTCGTGATGACGGATTACGAGTTCCAGCCCGGCTCGCTTGGCTTCCGTCTCTATCCCTTGATCCACCTCGTTTACGAAGGGGATCGAGGAGCTTATAGATAACATGCCGATCCGGTAGCGCATGCGCTTGCGATAACTTCGGCCATTCGCGGACCGCTCAATGAGACCTTTTGCTTCAAGCGTGTACAGAAGCCGGAACGCGGTGCTTTTCACGAGCTGCAGCTTCTCGACTACATCGGAGAGACGAACTTCTTCGCGCTCGTTGAAGAGCACCAGCACGTCGAGGGCGCGTGCAGCAGCCTCAATCAAATACCGGTCGCGGCGAGACATTTCTTTTCATGGTAGATCGTTTTACTGACATAGCCGCGACATCCTTATGTGGAATGGATTCGGGTGACAATCACTTCTTTCTTCGCTCGATCGATGCTGTAGAGTATCCATGGTTCTGACGGATCCCAGCATATTCCTTGACCATGATTCGGCGTCGCAAAGTCTCCTTCCAGCACGAGACTGGACCCGCCAGTCGGAAAGCTGAGAACATACAACTCGGGATTATCGTGACCCGTGCAGTACATACGGCCGTCGGGCCCGAAGGCTCCGCCGGAGATCGTGTATTCACCAAGCTTAGCGACCAGTTCATCCGGATAAACCCACGACTGGAGACGGCGCCAATCCGCATCGAATTGAATGAGACTGGTCCAACGAGCGTCGCGATTCGGCTCGGCTGCGCGATTGCCGTAGTGTCCAAAGGTTACGTATGAGTGGCTACCCCGAAAGTCGATCCATGTTGCGGATCCCGCGGATATTCCAAAACTGAATGTGCCCGACGGCCGCATCGTCTTCGTGTTCCACATTTCGATGGAACTTACCATTGGGATAGCCGGATAGTTGGAGTGCGCGCAGTACAGAATTCCGTTACGCACAATGCCACTGTTGAGATGAATTAAGGGGCGGGCCTTCTCGCCCTCCCATGCCGCGAGGCGCTTACCCGATTTCTTGTCGTATTTGGCAACGATGTGATTGCCGATCGCATAGAAGTTCGAGGCGTCAACCGCGACGGCCTGATTGGCTTCCGGAGCCGAAATGCGGCGGATCTCTTCACTGCGCCAGCCGGCGGCGCGTATGCCGGAGCGAAACACAGTTGAGGCAAGCGATAGGGACAAAGCTGATCGCCGGGAAATGAGTTTGAGGCTGGCGCCGGTCATTTAAGTCGATTATGACGCGAGAGTTTCCTCACGGTGTTCGGGGCCATATATGCGTATCGTGTTCGGCAATGGTCACTCGCGCGTCCTAAATCTCTTTGCCAAGTTCGGGAGAAATTCCCGTTCGTCAGGAACCGGCCGGAACAGAATAAAGTCCCGACATACGACAGCGTGCGGGGCTAGGGGATTGGATCGCTTAGCGGAACGCGTTCGGCCCTCTATGTGCAACGTTGCCCCAATCCGGAGGCATTATGTTCAAGCGTCACCTTTCTGCTGCGAACACCGGATTGATGCTTCTAATGGGCGCGATTCTCTTCAGCGGATGTGCAAATGTTCCAAGCCCGACGGCGACGGTTCAACCGGTTGTACCCACAACGGAGTCGGCTTCAAATACACCGATTCGCCCGGAAGACGAATCAAAGAGTGGCAAAACGCCGCTTCCGGCAGGTACGGTGCTGCGAGTGCGTCTGTATCATTCCATCGACACGAGACAGATTCAACCTGGCGACTCCTTCATTGCCTCGTTGTCTGCTCCGGTGACAGTCGAAAACAAGCTGGTCGTACCGAAAGGAACAGTGGTGCGGGGGTCTATTCGTCGGGCTTCAGCGTCCAAACGGCTGAAAGGTAGGGCATCCGTGACGTTAACACTAGATCGGATGGAATGGAATGGCGCAGAACTGCCGATAGATACGAATAACGTTACCTGGAATAGTGGTGATCATAAGACACGAAATTTAGCATGGATTACGAGTGGTTCGGCCGCAGGCGCGCTTATCGGAGGACTCCTCGGAGGGGGTAAGGGCGCCGCTATCGGGGCCGGAGCAGGTGGTGGCGCGGGTCTTGCCGGCGCCACCGCTACCGGCAAGTTGCAGGTTCGCATCCCGGCCGAATCTGTCCTAACGTTTCGCCTGGAGCAGCCGGTCGTGATTTGACGCTTATTGAAGAAATCGAGCCAGATCGCGTGCCAAAACCTCAGCACGGTAGGCAAGTTGAGCAGCCGCGGACAAGTCGGTCGTAGCCGCTTCCTGGGCTTGTGCCAGGAAGGATCGTATGCGTCCTACCGACGCAAGCGCATCACCGGCAAGTTCGCGGGCTGTGAGGTTTTTGAGTATGTCTCGCGCCGCGGTTGAACTCCGTTCGTACATGGTGCGGTACTGAGTTTTCTCCTCGGCGCTCAGAATTTGCCCAAACCGTTGGGGGTCTTCGGTCTTGGGCATAGGAATTGGTTTATTGACTTCTGCCGATCTCGGAGGAGCGGCAGGCTGGCCCGCGCGCGGCGTAGATGAAACCTGCTTTCTCTTCGGAGGCGCCTTTTTGGGCGACGGGGTTGGGGTAGTCTGCGCTGCACGCGGAGCCTGAACCGGCGGGGGAGGCGCTTGGACTTTCGGCTTCTTCTTGAACCAGCACCCGCTGAGTGTGAGGGAGCCGAGCACCATGCAGATCGTCAAAAGAACACGTCTCATGCGATAGCGGCTGTCTCCTTTTGCAGCATCGGCGCGACGATTTCAAAAGTAGTTCCTTTGCCCAACTCGGTCTCGACGCGTATATCTCCACCATGAAGTTGAAGACTTCGAAACGCCACAGCCAATCCAATGCCCGATCCACCACGCTTTGTGGTGAAGTATAGCTGGAAGATCTTACCGCGAACAGCTTCAGGAATTCCGGGACCTGTGTCGGAAATCGACACGTGGCAATTGCGATCCGATGTGGATGCGACTACGCGTACTTCTCCCTGAGGAGGGGTAGCTTCCACCGCATTCACAACAACGTTCATCAGCGCCTGTTGCAGCAGATCTCGATCTCCACGTGTTAGAAGCATATCGTCCGATGCGTGGTGAAAGGTCAGCTTCACTCCGCGGTTTGTGGCATCTGGCCGTACTAATTCGACGACGTCGTGAGCCAAGGCGCCCAAATCCACTTCATTCCTCATTACATCGAGTGGCTGTGTGAAATCCAGAAAAGTGCGAACGACTCGATCGAGACGTTGAATTTCGTCGGCGACCACGCGAATTTCCCCTTCTGCTTCGACGTCGCCTTCGACAATAGATTCGAGCAACGCAAGGCGCGCCGCAATAGCGTTCAAGGGATTCTTGATTTCGTGGGCTACACCTCCGGTGAGCCGATTGATCGCTTCCAGCCTGCTTACGACTTGCAGTTGCGATTCGACTTCAGTGGCTCCTTCCGAATCCCGAAGACGTAACAGGGTCAAAAGACGATCGGGAGCGGCGGTATTGGCAATGTAGTCGATGTTTACGATCAGCCGTCGATATCGGCTTCCCGCAGCCCATTCGGTTTCGGCATTATGCAGCGGCACGCCGGACTTCCAGCTTGCGCGGATGATCTTCATCAGGGAGGAACCGATGGGAAAGAGATCGGCCGCATCCCGAGAGATTGCGTCGCCCGAGGGAAGGCCAAGCAAGTCTTCTGCGGCTCCAGCAACCATGACAACCTTTTCTCCCTCGAACAATACGATCGCTTCCTCCAGCCCCTTTAGAAGTGCGCCGACGCGTTGCTTATAATCCTGAGCTTCGTGCAAAGCGCCACGAACGCGACCTTCCATTAGCGCCAGCTTCGATTGCACGGCATCGAACTCGGCGGTTGCGGCGGGCTTCAGCGGGCGAACTTCCTCTTCGTCGGGATGTTCAACGGCGGTTTCTCCGATCCGATCGATAAATTGTCCTAAGCGGCGTAGATTCCGGCGCGTGACCTCGGCTACGACGCAAACGAGCGCCAGCGCCACCAGGTAGGCAAGCGCTGCGGTCCCGAGAATCCTTCGCAACCCCGGGCTAAGCGTCTCGCGGAGGAGAGCGTTCGATACCAGCACCTGGACGACGAACAGCGGCGTGCTGTCGCCTTTCAATCCCACCGGCACACGAAGTTCATACTCACGTCCAGGAGTCCAAACTCCTCGGACGCGAGAGAGCGGGTCGACGTTCTGCAGTGATGCGAGGGTTTGAGTTTGCGCCGCGCGATTGCCCGGGCGTGCGCGGTTCGAAGATGCGATAACAATCCCGTTCGCATCCGTTACGGATATTTCCGCGATCGAATTGACTCCTGTGGCGCTCGACTCCAGCAGGCCACCGAGTTTCGGGTCGTTGTCTATGTGCGTCAGGAAGAACTGCCGGGGTGACACACGACGCTGACTGGCGGGGATCGACTCCGTATCCATGTCCTCGAGGCGAAGCATGATGTACTCGGCCACCTGACGCGCGGCCAACTCACTTAGTTGGCGAGTGCTCGCCAACCAGGCTCGGACGAGAGTGTCTGTTTGTAGCAGCGCCCCGGCCGCGCTAAGAATCGTCACGATCGCCGCTGTGGGGACAATTAACCAGGTTCGTAATGACCACCTGGGCCTCTGCATTACTTCATTCCCCTGCGGAAGTTGAGCGTTCCTTGAGTTTGTTGTACAGAGTCTTCGGATCGATGCCGAGGATTTCCGCTGCACGCGCGCGATTGTTGTTCGTGAACGCCATCGTGATATGGATCATCTCGAGTTCGGCGTCTTCGAGCGACGTGCCGGCCGTCAAAGTTACCGAAGGTGTGGGTCCCAGCGATCGTTTTGGCGGCAGATGAGGAAGAGTCCCGAATCCTTGCGGAAGATGTGAAACCACGATCTCGCTGCCAACCGACAAGACTAAAGCGCGCTCGAGAACATTGCGCAGCTCTCGCACGTTTCCAGGCCATGGATGGCGACGGAATGCATCGAGGACGTCCGGATGGATATACGGCATCGTTGAGCCGTACGTTGTCTTCAGATCACGAAGAATCGAGTCACAAAGCTCCGGCAGATCGTCCAGACGTTCTCGGAGCGGCGGCAGTGGAACTTCAAGCACGCTCAGTCGAAAATACAAGTCTTCGCGGAACGACCCATCGCGGACGCTATCGGCCAACACACGGTTCGTCGCAGCGACGAGTCGTACGTCTACTTCGATTTCCTGTGCGCCACCGAGTCGTCGAAAGTGCCTGGTCTCGAGAACTCGAAGCAGCTTCGACTGCAGCGCTAATGGCATGTCGCCGATCTCGTCGAGAAATAGAGTTCCTTCATGGGCCAACTCAAAGCACCCGGCTCTACGATTGAGAGCTCCCGTGAAGGCACCTTTTTCGTGCCCGAAGAGCTCGCTTTCAATCAGAGTCTCCGGTAACGCGGCGCAGTTGACGGCTACGAATGGTCCTGCCTGGCGAGGGCTCGCATCGTGTATGGCGCGCGCTACCAATTCTTTCCCAGTTCCGCTGTCACCGGTGATGAGGATATTGGCTCGAGTGGGGGCTGCTTGCCGGATCAGGAAAAAAACTTCCTGCATTTGTTTTGTCTTACCGCAAAGTTTGCTGAAGACGCCCTGGTTCGTAAGTTGACGTTCGAGGCACTCGTTGTAGCGTCCCAGGCGGCGATGAGCTACGGCGCGATCGAGAAGCGCCCGAAAGGCGCGCGGCCGGATGGGCTTTTCGACAAACCAAAACGCGCCATATTCGTGAACGGTGGTAACTGCCGTGTCGAGACTGCCGTAGCCCGTCAGGACTATCACGGCCGGAGCGTTGCCGCCTTCCTCTTCTTTCAGCTTAACGAGCAGTTGCATGCCGTCCATGCGCGGCATCATCAGGTCGGTGACGATTGCGTCGGGGGTGAACTCGCGAAGTCGCTCGAGGGCCTCCATGCCATCGGCAGCGGTCAAGGTCTGAAACCCCCAGCGGTCGATCATAGCGGCGACTGCGGTCCGCTGGTTCAATTCATCGTCGACGACGAGAACTCGCTTTTGCGTCTGAAACATTCGTTAAATACCTGATCGTCAGAAGCTGGGGCGAGAATTACGTTCTCCCGGATCCACTAGCGAAATGTGTGGCAGAACCCCTATCGTACGCCACTGTCGGACACCATTGTTCCCTAGTCAGCCACTCGACGGTTTCGCTGCGAATCCCTCACTCTAGGATCGACGCTCGCGTTTCGGCCTCAGTTTCACGGTTACCGCTAAACGGCGTTAGCGATACGTCCATTCACGAAAGCTTCCAGATTCAGAATCGCCGTATCCAGCAGCCTCGACCGGGCTTCTCGGGTGGCCCAGGCGATGTGCGGCGTAACGATGCAGTTTCTGGCGGAAAGCAGGGGGTTCGTTTCCATCGGCGGCTCGACTGATAAGACATCGAGCGCAGCGCCGGCTATAACACCGTTGTTGAGAGCGTCGGCGAGATCCTGGTCGACAATGAGAGGCCCGCGCGACGTGTTCAGCAAGAATGCCGATGGCTTCATACGACTGAGTCTCTCTTTGTTGATCATGCCTTTGTTGTCGGCGAACAAAGGGCAATGCAAGCTCAGAACATCGGAGTCGCTTACGATATGATCGAGCGTCATCCACTCGAAGCCGGGATAATCGGGCGGGTTCGTCTCGGCGGCATCATGCGCCACCACGCGCATTCCGAGAGCAGCGGCGATTGCTCCTGTCTGCCTCCCGATGCGGCCGAATCCAATGATGCCCATTGTTCTTCCACTCAGCTCGATGAGCGGAGTTTTCCAAAAACTCCAGTCAGGGTTGCGGGACCACTCTCCATTGCGAACAGCCTCGCTATGAAGGCCCACATGATGACAAAGTTCCAAGAGCAACGCGATCGCAAACTGACCAACTGATGCGGTGCCGTAAGTTGGAATGTTGGTCACCACAATTCCGCGATCCGCAGCGGCCTTCGTATCCACAATGTTGTAGCCCGTCGCCAGAACGCCGATGTATTTGAGCGTAGGCAACTGACCCAACGTTGTTGCGGATAGTGGTGTCTTGTTTGTCAGAACGGCATCGGCGCCTTGTGCGCGGGTGACGACATCACTCTCGTTTGTGCGATCGTGCACTTCCACCGATCCGATCGCCTTCAACGCGTCCCAGCTCAGATCTCCGGGATTGAGAGCGTACCCATCGAGAACGACAATCTTCATAAGTTATTTCAGAGTATTCCCAGCCGGAGGCGCATGCAAACGCAAGCGAACAGAAATGTTCTCTTCACGCAGAAACTGCAACGGGAGAATGCCGCCGCGATCCGCGATCTTCTCGTCCAACTCTTCATCGTCAGCTTCGATATCCACCACCGCGCCGGGCTTCCATCCCAATAAAAACCAGAATGCAGGTTGGTCAGCCTGGATCTGAAGGCGCATCGGAGACGCCGCTGGAGCGATCATCGTGTCTCCGACCACAACCGGCTTGTTTACTTGAAAAGGCTGAGGTTTGCCATCGCGCAGCACTTCGGCCTTTCCATCGACGTATCCAACCCAGATGGCATCTTCGTCCCAAGAGGAGCGCAAAAATAAGCGGCCCCCGCGCGCATCATGAAAGCGCAGCGGAAGATGGGCGTAGCTCAGGCCCGGTTGGTAGGGATTCGCCCAGAGAAATTCGTACGGGGCTCCCAAGACGCCTTTGAGGGAGAACCGGTCATGCATCAACCAACCTTGGACAAACTGAGTTTCGGTGGAATTGTTGTCGTATGCCACCAGACTCATTTCAGCTGCCCTTGTCATGGCGGCCGTCTTCAAGTCCGGCGGTCCGAACGGAATACGAAAGTCGTTCTCCGGAGCGGGGAAAGTTGGCGGATAGTAACTGAGAATACGGCTTGCTGCGAAATCTTTGAAGTACGGCCGCGCATCCTCACGAAGATCGATGTTGATGTTGTCGCGAATCGCGTGAAGTAGTTCCATGAGTGGATACGCTTCCGCGTGGGTAATGATTCGTTGGCCCGAGGTGAGCCCCGGCGCGATCTGTTTTCGCCACCATTCTTTTACGATGCGTTCGAGCGTTGCGTGGTCTTGCAAGACAATCGCTGCGAAGACTCTGGAACGCATGCCTTCGATGGTAGCCGGCGCCGCTGCAATCGCGGCGCGCAGGCGTGGTTCGATTTGCTCCCGTTGCGCAGGGGCCCAATCATACGCGAGGGCCAAGCTACGTAGGTCACGAGCCGCTGCTGCCGCGGTCTTGGCCGACCCTTCGTCGCCAGTAACCTGGTGATGTAAGCCGTAGGCAAACGCAGGCTCCGGCATCGGAGCTTTGCCCAGGATAAGCGCTTCAAACTGTTGCCAGCGGGGGGATTGCCGCTCACGCTCCCGCTTTAACAGGCGAAGCCGCTGGGCGTTGAGGAGTAGACGAGGGTGTTCCGTATAGACGTGGAAATCTTCTTCCACCTGCTGGCCGGCGGCGGCGACCGCCAGAAAAAGGACGAGCGCTGGGCGCATCTACAGGAACAGTGTGTCACAGCGACACACCGGTGGCGCCGCTTCGACCCGCGCTACTTCATCTAGGAGCACTTAGCCGCGAGTATTTTGAATAACTTAGATAAATTTGGACGCTGGAGTAGGGATTGCTAATATAGAAATCGAATTGATGGAGTACCTTTAGCCTGACCCTCTGGTGCATTAGGCAATCGTAGAAGCGAGTGGGCAATTAATTAGCGTGCTTGCGGGAGCCGGTAGTTTAGGTTTCATGCCGCTCATTCGTCGGTTGCAGAGTGGACCAGAGGGAACTTTTTTGTCCATTAATAGAATCTCCGATCCACCAGGGTCCTCGAGTTTCCGTATCCGATCGGTCGCAGCCTCAGCAGGCGAAATAGGACGCGGGTCCTGCTTGGCGTGCAACTGAGCGAGCCGATGCCGGGGATCTGTTTGCCCTGCAGTGATAGGGCAGGAGCCGCACGAGGAATGGTAGCCCGCCCCAAGCATTCCCCGTGCGGCTTAATCATCCCTTACCTTTCTGGACACGTGTTTGGAATTCTGTCATCATGAGTTCCGCAGTGGATCCGCGACGTCCAACAACACTGGCAGATATTGCGCGCGAATTAGGAATTACTCCCGCAGCGGTCTCGAAAGCCCTTCGCGGAGCGCTCGATATTAGCGCTGAGACACGCCGGCGCGTAGCTGACAAAGCGCGAGAAATGAACTATCGCGTGAACCTGACAGCGCGTGCGCTTAGTTCGCGCAGCACAAAACTGATCGGCGTCGTCGTTCCGACCTTTCAACATTCCTTTTATGGCGATGTTCTGACAGCCGCCGGAGCGGTTCTGGACACGCGCGATTTTCAGCCAATCATCACGTGTTCCGATGAAGATCCCGAGCAGGAAGCCAAACAGATCGATGTCCTGCTTTCTCGACAAGCCGAGGGTCTACTCATCTCCACTTGTCAGTCCGATGACCGATACGGGGTCTTCGCCAGAGCGCGGGAATTACGTGTTCCGTTGATTTTAATCGCCCGCAATATTGATCCCCCTATTAATTCCTGGGTCGGCACTGACAATGTCACCATCGGAATAAGAGCGACCCGACATTTAATCGAAGCTGGTCGCAGGAAAATCGCTCATATTTACGGTCCGCCCAATTCGAGCACGCTTCTGCGCGTCGAGGGATATCGGCAGGCGTTGCAGGCGGCAGGTTTGACTGCGCGAGAAGACTACATTCGGGGCGGAGCCGAAACGGATTCGGTTGCCGAAGACGCAGTGCGAGAGATCCTGGATCTTCCAGACCCTCCCGACGGCCTGTTCTGCTATAACGACGCGGTGGCAGCGGCTTGCATGAGAGTGATCGTCGCTCGTGGATTGAAAATTCCGGACGACATCGCTCTCGTTGGGGTCGGCAACATCCGGTTCTCCGATGTGATGCTTTGCCCATTGACGACGATTGACCAGTGTTCGGGCCTTATCGGTGAACTCGCCGCGATCAATCTGCTGAAAGCGATCGACACCGGAGAAGAATGCGGCATCATCTACGTCCCGGGTGACCTGATCGTGCGCGAATCCTGTGGAATTCAACAGGCGGCTCTAGCGCGCGCTTAAGGTTGCAGCGCGGTCGAAGGCTCCCATGCACGAGCTGCCGGCGCCATCGGCACATGATGCTGGATCTTGGAGCGGAAGTCTCCAAGACTCCTCCAGCGCGTTGTGGCATTCAAATCCACTTCTGCGATGGCGACCGTACCCCAATCTTTAGCCAGCGCGATCGTTTCCCCTGTGTGGTCCCAAACTGCCGATAGCATCCAGTTACTGGACACATCCTCATATGTGCTGCTGACGAGGTAGACGTTATTTTCGGCGGCTCTCGCGCGGGCAAGCTCGGGATTGCAGCCCCACACCGGCCAAGCGATTACCTCGGCGCCGCGTTTGGTTAATTCGCGCGCAACTTCGGGGAAAAAGCCGTCGTAGCAGATCATGATTCCGAGAGCGCCAAAGCGCGTTTTGAATATCGGATATTCATTGCCGGGAACGACTCCCGCGGCCGCCTCGGTGTCCGGCAGTGTCACTTTGCGATACTTGCCGCCGAGCTTGCCTTCTGGAGTC
Source organism: Bryobacteraceae bacterium (assembly GCA_035630195.1). Taxonomy (GTDB): domain Bacteria; phylum Acidobacteriota; class Terriglobia; order Bryobacterales; family Bryobacteraceae; genus DASQDN01. The sequence continues at coordinate 397 of DASQLD010000688.1, read as the reverse complement.
AGAAGCACAGCCACGTTGTAAACCTTGTGCGCGTCTTTCTCGAATAATCCTGCCACGATATAGAGGTTGTGTTTCTTGGCAAGATCGGCGAAGTAGTCTGTCGATGGCCCGGGAACCGGTTCAGCGACCTCGACCGGGCTGGCTCCGGCGCGGAAATAGGTCAACGTCTCGGGCAACACAACGAGATCGGCCTTCTGACGCGCCGCCTGCTCAATAAACACGCCAAATTGGGTCCGCTTCTCCGCTGGTGTCTTTCCTGCCTCAGGACGGTAGTGTACGGTTGCGAGCCGAACTTTTCTGGGAGCCGGGGCCTCGGTCTGCCGGAACTCGATATCGCTCCATTGCATGCGCGCCTTCGCCGCCCAGCGTCCGTGCAATTCAACGACGACCTGCTTTG
>DASQLD010000687.1:0-10689 GCA_035630195.1 Bryobacteraceae bacterium | reverse complement strand
CGCGCTTCGAGTTCACAGTTTTGACATGGCAAATTCCCGTGCTTGGCAAGTATCGCTTCCGTCCTGAGTCGACCATTCGCCCGTTGGTGGAGGCCGGTCCTTCGTTTCGTCTATCCGGCAATCTGAATGGCTACACTCCGTCGCGTTATGGTTTCACGGCCGGCGGCGGGATTGATGCCGACTACAAAGCCCTTCGAATCGCTCCGGTGCTACGGTACACACGGTGGGCGGCGGATTCCCGACTCTGGTTTATGGACGCGGGTACTGTCCGGAACCAGGTGGAGTTCCTTGTGTCTTTTACGTTCTGAGGCTAAATCCCCACGGATCACGGTGGATCTGATGTAATCGTCTTTGATGCTTATTCAGATCGGTGTTGCCGCGCTGTTCTTTGCTGGCGGGGAGCATTTCGAGAAGAAAATCCGGCCGGTTCTGGCAGCGCAGTGCTACGCGTGTCATAGTTCTGCTGTTCCTGTTCCAAAAGCCGGGTTACTTCTCGATTCCGCCGTGGGGTTGCGCCGCGCTGTTCCGCTGCTTCCGGCTGCTCTGCGCAAGATGCCACCGGGTAAACCACTGGCGCCGGAGATCGTCGCGGACTTTGAACGTTGGATCGCGGACGGGGCGCCTCTTCCGGATAATAAGCAGGAGCTTTGGTCCTTACAGAAGCCTCGAGCGACTAATGGCAGCATCGACGAATTCATCGCGGATCGGTTAAAGGCCAAGGGACTTGCAATGGCGGCGGAAGCCGACAAGCGGACGCTCATCCGACGCGCTGCATATGGTTTGACCGGACTCCCACCAACTTCTGAGGACCTTGAAACCGCGAGCTATGAGAAGTATGTCGACCGGTTGCTAGCCTCGCCACGATATGGCGAGCGTTGGGCTCGGCACTGGCTGGATGTCGCCCGCTACTCGGATTCTGTGAACGATTCTGTCAATGCGGGTCAACGATATCCGTGGTCCTACACTTATCGCGACTGGGTGGTTCAGGCGCTGAATGAAGATCTTCCGTACGACAAGTTTCTTCTTTATCAACTTGCAGCAGATCGGCTTCCCAACGTGGAACGGCGGCATCTTGCGGCGCTCGGTTTTTTGAGTCTCGGACGTGAGTTTCCGAACAGCTACCCCGAGACAGTGGACGATCGCATAGATGCCGTTACGCGCGGAATGATGGGCTTCACAGTCGCGTGCGCGCGTTGCCACGATCATAAGTACGATCCGATTCCGACGAAGGATTACTACTCGCTGTATTCGATCTTTTCTAATATCAGACAGCCGAAAGATCTACCGTTACTAGCCACTGAACGAAGTAACTCGCCCAAGCAGAGTCAGTATCAAGAGCGGCTCGAGCGCATCAGGCAGGCAGACCGCGATTACAGGACGCGGCGGCATGCCGAGATGGTTGCATTCTTCAAGACGCAGAAGGACGAATATATCCGCGCAACCAAGGATGCCGAAGGCAAGAGTAATCCCGAAATCGAAGAGTTGGTGCGCGAGCGGCAGTTGAATCTGCACGTGCTGAATCGCTATCGAGCCGGAGTCGCTTCGCCCGCCGATGTTCCGCTCGAAGAATTCGAGAAGATTTTTACGGAGGGTGACAGCAACAACACGCGGTCCATCCGTGTTCGATACAACACCATGCTCGCGCGATCGGCTTACGACGGAGCGCCGCCGCGGGCTATGGCTGTTGAAGACGTGCCTAATCCAACGCCAGGACATGTCTTCATTCGAGGCAATCCCAATAACCCGGGCCCACTGACGCCGCCGCATTTCTTATCGTGCCTGGGAGGCGGGGATGACAAGGTGTTTCATGATGGAAGCGGGCGGCTGGATCTGGCTAGAGCGATCGTCGATCCTGAAAATCCCCTGACGGCGCGGACGATTGTGAACCGCGTCTGGATGCATCACTTCGGCTCGGGGCTGGTTCGTACTCCGAGTGACTTCGGCCTGCGCGGCGATCCTCCGACACATCCCGAATTACTCGACTATCTCGCTGTGAAGTTCGTTGAATCTGGATGGTCACTGAAGAAGCTGCATCGCATGATAATGATGTCGGCTGCTTACCGGCAATCGAGCGCAGATAATGAAGCGGCGCGGAAGATCGATCCTGATAACCAGCTATTGTGGCGAATGAATCGCCGCAGGCTCGAGATTGAGAGCCTGCGTGATTCGATGCTCGCCGTAGCAGGACGCCTCGACTTGACCTCGGGAGGTGTTCCCTTCCCGCTCACCGCTCAGCCGTCGATACCGAGACGGTCGATGTATGGATTCATCGAACGAGGACGCGTTCCGGCGGTACTCAACGCTTTCGATTTCGCATCACCTGACCAGCATGCCCCGATGCGATTCGTCACGACCGTGCCTCAGCAGGCCCTCTTCTTTCTGAACAGCCCGTTTGTCGCCGAACAGGCGCAGTATCTTGTCGAACGATCGGAAGCGACTGACGCAGCCGACCGTGTTCGGAAGATGTATCAGTTTGTCTTCAGCCGGCCGCCGAAAGATTGGGAACTCGCCGCGGCGTTGAAGTTCGTTTCGCAGAAGTCCGATGCGGAAGATAAGGATCCTGCAGTTTCGCCCTGGCACTACGGGCACGGTCCTGAATCCTTCTCGCCGTTTTCTCTTTATCTTTCCGACCGGTGGCAAGCATCGCAGCATGCAACATCGTTTTTACGAGCAACGGGCGGCGAGCCGGGTGAGCGACCAGAGGAGGCCGTCGTACGGCGTTGGGTCAGTCCGGTGAGCGGCAAACTGAACATTGAAGGTACACTCCGGCATGGGCAACCGGCCGTGCCGTATGGCGACGGTGTTCGTGGACGCGTCGTTTCCAGCCGGCACGGTGAATTAGCGTCGTGGTCGGTCAACGGCTCAAGCGCGGAAACGAAACTCAATGGAATCGCGGTGGAGAAGGGCGACACTATCGATTTCATTGTCGATGCGCGGCAGGATCCTGAAAATGATGGATTCGGCTGGGCGCCGGTCATAAAAGTCGGTTCTCAGACGTGGAACGCCAAGGATGATTTCGCTGGTCCGGCGTCGAAGCCGCTATCTGTTTGGGCGCGCTACGCGCAAGTGTTACTCGAGACGAACGAGTTCGCGTTTGTCGATTAGGAGGATGTGATGACGCATAAAGATCTTTTTGTCACACGACGCGAGATGCTAGCCCGTTGCGGTATGGGCCTGGGATCGCTTGCTCTTACCTCCATGCTTGGAGCCACTACGGCGGCGACGAATGCGCTGACTCCGAAGAATCCGCCTCTGCCGGCGAAAGCGAAGCGGGTTCTGCACCTGTTCATGAATGGCGGCTGTTCGCATGTCGATACGTTCGATCCAAAGCCGTCGCTCTCGAAGTATGCAGGTAAAGCTATTCCGATTACTTTAAAGACAGAACGCCGAACCGGCGCCGCGTTTCCATCGCCGTTCGGATTTCAAAAATATGGCCAAAGCGGCGCCGAGGTGAGCGAGATCTTCTCGAACGTCGGGGGCTGCGTCGACGATCTCTGCATTGTGCGTTCGATGCACACCGATATCCCTAACCACGAGCCCTCGCTCATGATGATGAACTGCGGCGACGTGCGACAGGTCCGGCCAAGCTTCGGCTCATGGGTAACATATGGGCTCGGATCAGAGAACCAAAATTTACCCGGGTTCATCGTCTTGTGCCCCGATGGTCTGCCGACGCAGGGAAATCAGAACTGGCGATCGGCATTTCTTCCGGGCGCTTATCAGGCTACAAACGTAGACACGCGCGAAACACAAATAGACAAGCTCATCGAGAATATCCGTAACAGCTATACATCTCGTGGGCAGCAGCGTCAGCAGCTTGACTTGCTGTCCGAGTTGAATCGTGGCTTTCAAGAGCGTCGCCAGAACGATGCGCTGCTCGAAGCCCGCGTGCAGTCATTTGAGCTCGCCTATCGCATGCAAATGGAAGCGGATGACGCTTTCGACCTAACCAAAGAACCTGAGCATGTGCACAAGATGTACGGTGAAGGACTGCAGGCGCGGCAAATGATGATCGCTCGCAGGTTACTTGAGCGGGGTGTACGATTTGTGCAGGTGTGGCATGGCGCTGGCCAACCATGGGATAGTCATGACGATATTAGATCGAATCATGGCCGGCTTGCGCGTGAGTGCGATCAGCCCATCGCAGCATTACTTAAAGATCTAAAGCAGCGGGGAATGCTGGAAGACACGCTTGTCTTGTGGGGTGGTGAGTTTGGTCGGACACCAACTGTCGAGTTGCCGGATCTCGGAGCCAACTCCGGTATGGTGAATGGCCGCGACCACAATCCATATGGATTTAGTATGTGGCTGGCAGGCGCGGGTCTTAAAAAAGGTCTCGTCTACGGGGCCACAGATGAGTTTGGATTCGCCGCGGCAGAGAACCGGGTCCACGTGCACGATCTACATGCTACGCTGCTTCACCTCTTAGGCTTCGATCATGAGAAGTTCACCTACAAGTATGCGGGCCGCGACTTCCGCTTGACGGATGTTCACGGACATCTAGTGAAAGACATACTTGCATAATTGGTCGGCCGTCCTCAAAAGAGAAATTTCAGAGCGAGCTGAATCTGACGGGGCTGATTCAACTGGCTGCTGATGACTCCGAAGTTCGCCGCTCCGTAGTTCATTCCGGCAATACCAAACTTCACGCGATTTGCCGCATTGAAGAACTCTGCGCGGAACTGTACGTTGTACCGTCCGTCGGATCCGAAGCGGTTGTTCTTGAAAATGCCCAAATCGATGTTGTTTGTCCCGTGCCAACGAGCATCAGGTAATGTCCTGGGAGCGGTTCCAAACGTAAATGGAGCCGCTTGCCGGAACACGCTCGTGTTGAACCATTGATTCAACCTGTCGGTGGCAGGTCCTTCGAGCTTAGCGCTTTGCCCGATGTTGTCGGGACGCGAGTTGCTGCTGTACGAGCCATAGACATCCGTTACATCGTTGTAAGCGCCGCTTAGGTTAGTTGCTGTTCCCACTGCTATGGGCGTGCCGCTTTGCGCCGTGTAGAGTCCCGATATCTGCCAGCCATCGACCAGCATGTTGGCTGGACCTAGATTCCTCAGGTACCTGCTGTTATTACCGAAAGGAAGGTCGATCGAATAGCTAACTACCAAACGCTGTGGGACATCAGCGGCTGCCAGAGACTTGTCGAGCTTCCGATTGTTGTTGTTGAGAAAGCCCATGCTGGTTCCCTGGGCGCCACCTTCGAGCCAATCACTTCGACTCTCTGTATTGCCGATGGCCTTACTGAACGTATACGCTGCGCTTAACACCGAGCTTCCCATCCGGCGGTTGAACTGCAATTGGAAGGAGTGATAGGTCGAGTGGCCCAGCGGCATTCCTTCCGCATAGAGAGTTTGGAACTGAGGATAAGGGCGCAGGAGCTGGCCTCGCGCAACAGTGGGTTGCGATAAAGGTCCGGTCTGTACTACTCCATAGAACGGATTCCGCACCTGTTCACGAAGACCTTCCCGAAGAACCAGATATTTGTCTTCGAGCTGATTTAACTGGCTCGCCCACTGGGCCGGCAAGCCCACACCGGCGCTGCCGGCATAGAGCACTTCCAGCACAGAGCCGCGGCCCAATTCCTGCTGGATATCGAAGTTCCACTGCTGCATGTAACCCGTTCGGAAGTTGCGCTGATTGGCAGCAGCATTCTGTCCGATCAAAGTATTCAGACCAGCGGCATTTCCTGGCGGGTCGATGATTCCTTGCGGATACGGATCATCGAGCGTGTTGAAAGGAGTGACTCCGCCATCCAAAGATGCGACTGCCAAAGTGTTGATGGCCCATGCAGGCGCGCGGTTGTCACCGGTTACTTCGGTGATGGCGCCTGGTATCCAGAACAAGCCGTAACCGCTGCGAATTACCGTGCGGGCAAAGAGTTGGAATGCCAATCCCACGCGCGGGCCAAATTGCTTGGTGTACAGATCGTAGGGCGAACGCGTCTCATCGTCCGCGAATCGGAAGCCTCCGGTCAGCGGCATCCCTACCTGCTGACTGATTGGAAGCTGAGCTGTCGGATCGAACCACATCTTGCGGTTGTAGCGTTCGGTAATTGGAAATTCCAGACTGTAGTCGGTGCCGATGTTCAGCGTAAGACGGCGCGTTATTTTCCAATCATCCTGGATGAACAACGAGAGATATTTACGCTGGTTCGCCAACCGCTCGCTCTTGGCAACGGACGCACTCGCCATGTTGCCCAACAGGAATGAGGCGAAGGGCACGCCGCTATTGGTATCGAGCCGCAACGGGTTTATTGCGGTCATCTGATTGTTGAACTGGAACGCAGGCTCAAAGGAATTCTGCTGAAACTGATTCAGTTGCTGCACCCGATAATCGACCCCAAATTTCAGCGTATGATTACTTTTCACCCAGGTCATCGAAGCGCGCTGTCCCCAACTGTTCAGATCGACCAGCGTCATCCCAGCGGAGGCCGAACTACCGACAGCCACCATACCGACGACATTGAACGCAGGAAATGATTTAATCTGAGTCGCGTCCGCAAGCGCTTTTGGAAACCCTAGAGTCGTGATATCAAACCCGAGAGCATAAGGGACACTCGGACTATCGTAGCGCGCGAACCCTGTGTGGAACTCGCCAATGAGGCCGGGGCTAAAGACGGCGCTCGCAGCCGCCGTCGCGTGCGTCCGCGCGTATGTCGCTTGCCTTGTGAGATTGACCTTGTATCCCAACGGATCTCTGTTGAACTGGTCCGCCCAGATTCGCGAAAAGGTGCCGAACAACTTCCACCGGGAATTCAGATTGTGATCGAGCTTATTCACGATCTGATGTTCGTCAGTGCCGCCGCCTCCAACCGTGGAGTAATTGTTCACGTTTGTAATCGGATTCCCTTGTGAATTGGGAAGCGGATAAATCGAAGCGACATTGGCTGCCACTTTGCTGAAACGCGCACTCGGTATAACATTCCCAGGAAAAACATCGCGAACATAACTGCCATCCGCCAGTTGACGTGTAGTCAGAGGATCGGCGACTGCGATCACATTCCCGGCTGCATTCCGCGTCTGCGAGAAATCCCCCTGTCGTTCCAAGAGAGTTGGAACCGTAGTGATGGAGGGCGCCGCATTCCTATTTCGATACTCCTCCCAATTGACGAAGAAGAACGTTTTGTCCCTCTTGATTGGGCCCCCAAGCGAAGCGCCGAATTGATTCTGTACCAGATCCGGCCTCTTGTTGCCAGCTCGATTCTGGAAGAAGTTGTTCGCGTTCAGAACTTTGTTCCGGAGAAACTCATAAACTGAGCCATGAAATTGGTTCGTGCCGGACTTGATGCTCATACTCACCACAGCGCCGGACGTACGGCCAAATTCAGCCGAGAAAGTATTTGTCTGAACCCGGAACTCCTGAGTGGCGTCGACGGGAGGCACAAAGGAAGGGGCGTTCATCTGCGCGAGATCCAACGCCAGTCCTTCCACCATGACCGAGTTTGCGTTCGCCAATCCGCCGTTCGATGAGAAGTTGTTCAGGGATCCGTTCTTGCCTCCGAATCCACCCTGAACGCGAATCCCCGAAGACAGACCTACCAAGTCGAGTGGGTTCCTTCCGTTCAAAGGAATCTCTGTGACTTTGCGGTTATCCACCACGGTTCCGATCGTGCTGTTCGCTGCATCCAGAATGACGGCTGTGGATTCGACGGTAATGCTTTCCTTCGTTTCGCCCACTTCCATGCGGAAATCCAGGCGCGCCACCTGCTCGACAGCTAATGTCAACGACTCCCGCCTCATCTGCTTGAACCCTGGCGCCGACGCGGTTACTTGATACGGACCGGGGAACAGCGCCGTAATGAGATAGTTGCCGGCTTCATTCGTCACTGATGGACGGGAGACGCCAGTTTCCGTGTTCGTAGCGCTGATTTGCGCGTTCGGTACGGCTGCGCCCGTGGCGTCTGTAACAGTACCTGTGATCTGAGCCGTCTGGCCCCAGGCGGTTACCGCAAGAAGGCCGATCCCAAAGAAAAACCTGACGATTCGATTACCAGTCATCATCATCCATCCCCTTCAACGTGCTTGGGCATAGTACTAAGACGGTCGTCGTTTGGGTTGGAGTATATAAGGGCCTTAAGGCGGATGTCAATATATTTTGCATAATGTATATCGCATCGAAATCGACGTATACCCAATGCAGATGCGTGTCGAGCGAGCGGCGCGTTGAAGGTGAAAGGCGACAGCGCAGACTGGCTGAAAGACCGTGGGGAGAAGCTCTATTTTGATCAAGATGTCGATGCGCCAGCAGCCGCCTGTTTGCACGTTCCTCCGGATGATCCCTGTTCGTTGGGAAGGCAGGTATCTGCGTGTGTCGGTATGCGGTTCCGCGTCGGAACCAAAACGATTGCGCGTAAGTCGGTTTACGTCGCATCAGGCACGGGTAAAGCGCACAACGCGGGAGGCAAAAGCAAGGGGATGCAGGGCTACTACGAAGTCGCAAGTCCAAAGCTCGGCAAAGCCGGCAATGCAACCCCTTCCTTTGGGATGCACTTGGGCGCGCAACTAACATGCTGTCATGCGGTGAGCTTCATATCATGACTTCCACTTTGCTCCGGTTTGCCTTTCTACTCGCTTTGATGGACATACGCCTGTCCGGCAGGCTCCAGAAGGAATCTTCTTGACTTTTCCACGATAATTTCCTATTCTCGATCAAGTAAGTAGACTATGAGACTAAAACTCCGCTGTCGCAACCTCTGTAGCTCGCTCTAACTCTTCTCAATCTCCGTTCCCAGCACGGGTACTTTCCCAGAACGGTTTGTCTGCCAGCTTGCCGCCCGGATGCGGCAAGACGGATCAACTTCCTTTTCTACTTTTGTTTCACCCGCGCTCAATTCGCGCGACCACAGGAGAGCTGCGTGCGCTCATTGCGTTATATACAAGCGACTTTTATTTTGTTCTGGTTGTTTACCGTGGCATTTGCTCAGCAATCGGCCACGTTATCGGGGACGGTGACGGACCCAAGCGGAAGCGTCATCGAAAAGGCGGTAGTCAGAGCAACGAATATTCACACCGGTGAGTCGTTCTCGGCATCTACACCGGCCAATGGCCTATACACGATCCCATTGATTAAGCCAGGCGAATACGAACTGAGCACCGAGGCCCCCGGGTTTAAGCAGTTCCGTCAGGCAAGTCTGCGACTCGAAACCGGGTCGACTGTACGGGTGGATATCGCACTCGAGGTCGGGGAAGTGGCCGAAACGGTCACAGTTGAGGCTTCTGCTCCGCTGCTGAATACCGACACATCCTCGATCGGCTCGGTAGTTCGGAACAGCACGATCAGCAGTATGCCTCTGATCGATCGTCGCGCGGCTCAGCTCGCACGTTTGAACGGGTTCGTTGTGCAGAACGGCAACGGCTCGAATTTTTCGATGGCAGGCGGCCGGGGAAACAACGCGATGTGGACCATTGATGGCGGAAGCGCGCAAAACATCCTTCTAGGCGTCGCAACGCTAAGTTACGACCCGCCGGTGGAATCGCTTGAGGAGATGAACGTTGAGATCAGTAACTACAAGGCGGAACTGGGCCGCACGGGCGGTGGGTATGTGCAAATGACGACGAAGTCGGGCACCAACGAGCTGCATGGATCGCTTTATGAATTCCTGCGCAATGACAAGCTGGATGCGCGAAGTTTCTTTTCGGCGACAAAACCGACGCTGCGATACAACCAGTTCGGCGCAAGTCTTGGCGGACCGATTCGCAAAGACAAGACATTCTTCTTTGCCAACTACGAAGGCTTGCTGGTGAACAGCCAACAGGCGGCGCTGTCGAGTGTCCCCACCGTGGCGGAAACCCGAGGAGACTTCTCAGGACAATCCGCCATAGTGCGCGATCCGCTGACGAACACGGCATATCCCAACAACGTGATCCCCGCCAATCGACTCGATCCGGTCGGTTTGGCTATCGCATCGCTGTATCCGGAGCCGAATGTTGCGGGAGCCCGGAGCCGCAATAACAACTATCGTGGCGTGGAGCCGACGCAAACGACCACTCACGTCGGTGTCGCGAGGGTGGATCATGCCCTCTCAAGCAACGATCGCATCTATGGCCGATTTCTGGCGAACGATTCGGAGGTTGTTCGGGCTCCGGTGTTTCCCACGCCCGGCGTCGACAACTTTCACAGGACGAACGACAACAGCTACTACAGTTGGGCCGCTACGTGGCAGCACACATTTTCTGCCTTTTCCACTCTGGAGGCTCGCTACTCATACGATCGGCGCAAAGCAAACGCGCAATCAGGTGGCGCCGACCTGGGATTGGCGCAGCAGCTCGGAATCCTCGGAACAAACGAGCGCTTCTTTCCACAAATCAACATTCCCGGTTTAACGAGCCTGGGAACGAACAACCACGAGCGTTTGCAAGCGCCCATACGAGGCGACCATTACACTGCCTCGGTGACGACGATTCGCGGCGCACACACCCTGAAGTACGGCGCAGAGTTTCGGCGCTCTACAAACACGGACCGCTGGGCGGGCACAGGTGGGGGCGTGTTCAACTTCAATCAGGTGGCGACTGGAGACGCTCTGGCGTCTCTTCTGACGGGATGGGCCCTGAGCGGGTCGCGAGCCGAAGCACTGCTGCTGAAAACGCGAGCGAATGCTTTCGGCGCGTTCGTTCAAACGGACTGGAAGGTTTCGCCGAAGCTGACGCTGAACCTAGGGCTGCGTTGGGATTTGGACACACCGCG
>DASQLD010000686.1:0-7972 GCA_035630195.1 Bryobacteraceae bacterium | reverse complement strand
CTGTATCAGGCGGAGCTAAGCGCGGTAACGATCCGTCGCAAATTGGCGGCGGTGCGATCCATGTTCAAGCATCTCCAACACACCGGGATCATAAGTTCGAACATCGCACGGCACGTACGCACTCCGAAGGCGCCTAAGTTCCTACCAGCAGTCATGACCGCTGAACAGACGAATCAACTCTTGAACGATGCCGCTGCCGAAGGCGGTAAAGCCGGTCAGCCTTACCCTGAACGCGACGTAGCGATTCTAGAAATGCTCTATGGATGCGGCATGCGGGTCAGCGAGTTGGTATCGCTCGACCTCGATGATGTCGACTGGTCAGAAGGTTGGGTTCGCGTTCGAGGCAAGGGCAAGAAAGAGAGACAGATGCCTGTGACGGAGCGAGCCTTGTCGGTACTGCGCGAATATCTCTCCAAACGGATTACGCGACCCGGAGAGAATGCGCTCTTTCTCAATTATCGAGGCGCTCGGCTGACCGACACAACCGTAAGGAAGATCGTAAATACATACTCACCACAGTTGAAATTACACCCGCATAGTTTTCGCCACGCCTATGCGACTCACCTTCTGGCAGCAGGGGCAGATCTGCGCTCAATTCAGGAACTTCTTGGACATGCGCGTCTATCCACAACGCAAAAGTACACGCAGGTATCTCTGGAGGATCTGATGCGGGTCTACGACAAGACTCATCCAAAAGCGTGAGCGCGGGCTGTTTATTGCCCCCTTGCCGAACTGCCCGCATCCGGAAGAGTGAAAAAAAATGTAGCTCCCTGTCCTAGTTGGGAGTCCACCCAGATCCGCCCACCTGCCCGGTCGACGATCCGCCGACAGATTGCAAGGCCAATGCCGGTCCCCCAATACTCCGCGGCTGAGTGCAGCCGTTTAAAGATCCCAAAAATCTGCTCTCTATACTTCGGATCGATGCCGATTCCGTTGTCTCTCACCGAGAAGAGCCATTCTCCGCTATTGCGTTCCGCGGCAACATGTATTCGCGTGGGCTCCTTGCCTCGGTACTTCAGGGCATTGCTAATAAGGTTCTGGAGAAGTTGCTGGAGATGAATGGCACGTATTCTTACTTTCGGTAAAGGAGACGAGGTTACAGTTGCGCCCGCCTGCTTAATTGCGAGCTCCAAGCCCGTGAGCGCGTATGCCAGCGCTTCATTCGCGTCCACTAGCGTCAGCGGCTCGTCGGATGATGTAGAGGCGCGAGTATAAGCGAGCAGATCTCTCACCAGGTTCTCCATGCGCGTGGCCCCTTGCACGGTGTAACTGATGAACTCCTCACCCTGCTCGCCAAGTTGCCCAGAAAATTTCTTCTTGAGCATCTGACTGTAAACCGAAACCATGCGGAGAGGCTCCTGCAAATCGTGCGAGGCCGAATACGCAAATTGTTCCAGATCCGAGTTAGCTCGGCGGAGTGCAAGGTTCGTCGCCTCGACCCGTTCCCGCTCATTTCTTACCTGCTCAAAGAGCCGGGCATTGTCCATGGCGATGGAGGCTTGCGCCGCGATGCCGGAAACTAGCTGCTCATGCTGTTCTGTGAAAACTCCTGGAGTAGAGTTCCCGAAAAACAACCCGCCGAGAACTTCTCCAGACCGCGATACTACGGGCGCGGCGAGATAGCTTCGAACCGGGAGGTGGCCAGCGGGCATTCCTCGATAGGGCGGGTTCTTTCCGTATCTTGGATCTTTTGTGATGTCATCGCTGCGCACAACACCTTCACCACGAAAGGTAGGCGAGAAAATGGACGTGTTGCGAGGCATTGGAAACTTCGAGAATGCTTCACGAGGCACACCGGAAAGAGTGTAGAGCATGTAGGACTCGCCCTGTTCATTCAGTACGTTATGGAAGAGCGCGCCAAACTCCGCTCCGACAAGCCGAGTAGCCACGTCGGTGACCGACTGTACCAGGCGGTTCAGGTCGAGTTCCACCGCCAATAGCGGGCCGACAGTATTCAGAAGCTCCGCAGTCTCCCTCGCCGTACGTTCCCTTCGAAGCAGTTCATTTCGTTCCGTGACATCGCGCACTATGGAAAGCACGGACTCTACGTCGCCGTCGACACCGAATTCCGGGACGCCAATGGCATGAAACTGTCGCTTACCCTGCGGGCTGTCAAGCTCAAATTCCAAGGTATCGATTTGCGCCGTATCGAAGATGACTGTCAGGCTTGAACGTAAACGCCGCGCTACTTCTTCGGGCAAGCCTGCCTCAAGGTGTGTTTTGCCAATGTAATGTTCTGGGGGAAGGCCGGTGACATGTTCAACCGCCGGGCTAACGTACAAAAACTGGAGAGACCGGTCGCACCGCGTCACGATATCAGGCAAATGCGCCAGCAGGGTGCTGGTTTGCGCTTCCCGATTTCGGAGGGTCTCTTCGACGCGTTTACGCGCCGTGATGTCGCGGCACGTACAGAAATATAATCCGGGAAGATAATCGGACGAAGACGTCCACTCCAGCTCGACAATCTCCCCATCAACAGCTCGCAAGGGGAAATCAACGGGCGTATCCTCCCCTCGCTGGAGACGCGCAAAAGCTTCCTCTGCTTCGTGCAAACGATTCGCCGGAATGAACTCGCCAAAGTAGGCGCCGATCAGTCTCTCGCGTGGCGCTTTGAGGATACGGCAGAAGCTCTCGTTCACATCGAAATATCGGCCTGCATCATTAACGATGAGAATTCCGTCTCGAGCAGCCTCAAACAGGCGCCGGTAAAGTAGTTCTTCTTCCTTCAACGGCTGTTCCGCCCGGGTGCGGCTGGCGATGTTCTCTCGTACCCGGACATAGTAATTCTGTCCCTTGAAGTGCGTGGGGATTATGCGAACATGCGTATGGAACCGGGTTCCATCTTTCTTGCAGTTGAGCCAATCGCCTACCCATGCGTTTCCCGTTCCGAGCGCGTTCAAGACGTCCGCATCCCGCGCTGCTCGCTCCTCAGGCGAAAATGCATCCTGAATCTTGTTGTGCTGACCGCGCAAGGCTCCCCGCTCATAACCGAACATGCGATCTTCGGCGAGGTTCGTATACAGAATGTGCCCGTCGGCGTCAATGACGCTGACACCTTCCGTCATGCTTTCGAAGATCAGGGACTGTATGTGAAGAAGTTCTTCCTTCCCGGCAAGTGATGTAGCGGCCGCCCTATTTTGGATGTTTCCGGACGCGTCCGAGGCCCGTTGCTCCAAATCCTTCAGGAATTGCTGCAATTCGCGAGGACTGCCGTGACAGAGACTCATCGCAACACAGGAAGCTCTCTATAGATGCGAGCGCGAGCAAACTTCAAGGCCGCATGGAACATGTCCAAACTTCATGTTTGCACAAGTCCCGTTTCGCACGCGTACAATCTTATTGCGCGCCCTCGTAGTAGGCGCGGGCTCGACGAAGAATATCATCGGCCGACTGTGAATGATTCTCGCGAATCCAAAGAATCAAAGCTTCACCGCCCAAAGACTGTGCCCAGGAGGGATGTTCGGCAGTTTGGAAGCGTTCCTTCCAATCGCTCGCTCCTAGCTCCGAGGTCTCATCTATCGCACGGGAAACGGCGGTCTCGAGGGCAACATTCTTCCCATTCGACATCATGTGCGTGTGACTGCACATAACCGCGTCCACATCACAACGGTGAAATGACTTCTCAAAGACATCTATGGGATAGCTGCAAAAAAGGCTGAAGGTGGTCTCATGCAACAAATCGTTCCACATATCTTCAAGCGCCATGGCCGCCGAGTACTGGGCGTTCGTCCAGAGGACTCCAACCATCTCTCCATAGGCACGAAGGGAAGTCGTAGACCTCCGCGCGCGCAGACCGCGCACTGCGCGTCCAACACTTTGTTCGAAAAGTGGCTTGCTGGGCTGTCCTTCCATCATGAACTCGGCGAGCGTTTCGTGGGCATCCATGATGACAAGCTGATCTTGTTGGATCAGCTTAAGCGGGTCAAGGCCGCCAATGGTTAACTGCTCAAGAAATCCGCTAACGTGCCCGCGGGTTGCAATGACGATACAAGTTTCGCCGCAACGCAGACCTTCCGACAGATAACGCCCCACATTCCGAAAGAGTTGGTCGGTCCCCGGCCGGTAAAGTTGAACGACATGATCACGCGGTTCAATGCTGTGACACGTTTCAGCCCGGTCGAATGAGATGTCTGCGGATTGCATTGCCCCGGCCACGACGGTAACCCCTAGCACTTAGCGTACCGCATTTCTGATTTCAGTTGGGCTTCTACGTCCGAGATGCGTCTTGTGATATAACCTGCAGCCATGTGCGGGAATAAACTTGCCGGGCTTGTCCTTTTGCTCTGCGTTCCTCTAACGGCGGGCCAGCACGGCAGCGACACTTCCGTCAATCCCTACACAGGTCCCCAACACGCTATGGCAGGCGCTAAGCTGTTTCGCGCCCAGTGTGCGGGTTGCCACGGTCCGGACGGCGCGGGCACAGGCGCGGGTCCCGGTCTCAACTCTGGGATCTTCCGTCGCGGGAGCTCCGATGAAGCCATATTTCAAACCATCTCTAAAGGTGTGGCAGGTACGTCCATGCCGGGATTTTCATTCAGCGGGCTGCAAATCTGGGAGCTTGTGACCCACATCCGGGCATTGTCGATTGCGCACGGGGCCAGCCATACGAAAGGGAACTCCCAGTTGGGCGCAGCGTTATTTCGTGCGAATTGTGCGGCATGTCATTCCATCGGCGAACAAGGCGGATTATCAGGACCGGATCTGACTACCGTTGGACTGAGACTTTCCGGGGTCGCACTGCAAATCGCAATAGTCGATCCGAATGCAAATGTTTCCTCGGAGTTCTGGAGCGTTGCAGTACGAACGATTTCCGGGCGAAAGCTCATCGGAGTCCGGTTAAACGAAGATACACATTCCATACAGATCCGAGACGAGCGCGGGCAATTGATGTCGGTCCTGCGTCGTGACATCGCAGATTCGGAACTCATCCGCGAATCGCCGATGCCTAGTTTCACAGGCAAGTTGTCGGCGACACAAATTGAGGACTTAGTCGCCTATTTGATAGGACTCAGGGGAAAACAATGAACGTCCTGCGAATGACTCTGGCAGCAATGGCGGTGGCAGCGCTCTATGGACAGGTATCGCCCGAGAGGCTACGGAGCGCCGATGCGGAACCGCATAATTGGTTGACCTACAACGGGTCCTATTCCAGTACGCATCACAGCGCCTTGTCTGAGATTACGCCGGCAAATGCCCGCAAACTCGAGCTGAAGTGGGTATGGCAGGCAAACTCGCTCGAGAAGCTCGAAGCAACGCCGCTTGTTGTCGATGGCGTCATGTATCTCACCGATCCGCCCAACGATGTTGTCGCAATTGACGCGCGCACCGGTCGCGTCTTTTGGACATACCGGCATCAGTTGCCGGCAGGCCTTACCCCATGCTGCGGGCGTGTCAATCGCGGCTTGGCGATTCTCGACAACACGTTGTATATGGGGACGCTCGACGGCCGTCTGATTGCGCTCGACGCGAGCACGGGACGTAAACAATGGGACGTTCAAGTCGTTGAATACCGAACTGGCTACTCGCTGACACTGGCGCCGCTCGCGATCAAAGACAAGATCTTAATCGGTCCAGCAGGCGGCGAGATGGGAATCCGAGGATTTATCGCTGCATTTGACGCAAAGACCGGACGTGAGGTCTGGAGGTTCCACGCAGTTCCCGGTCCGGGTGAGCCGGGACACGATACTTGGGCTGGCGATTCCTGGAAGCGAGGTGGGGCTTCCGTCTGGGTCACGGGCTCATACGACCCCGTTTTGAACCTCACCTATTGGGGCCTCGGGAACCCAGGACCGGATTGGAATCCATCCATGCGCCGCGGCGACAATCTTTATTCGGATTCCGTGGTCGCGCTAGATCCGGACACCGGCAAACTGAAATGGCACTTCCAGTTCACTCCGAACGACGGATGGGATTTCGATGCCGTACAGATTCCGGTTCTTGCAGATCTCGATTGGAAGGGACAGCGCCGATCGACAATGCTCTGGGCGAATCGCAATGGTTTCTTCTACGTACTGGACCGTGCTACCGGCGAGTTTCTCCGGGGTGAGCAATTCGTCAAACAAACTTGGGCGAAGGGTCTCGATGACCGTGGACGGCCGGTCAAGGCGGAAGGTAGGGAACCGAGTGCAAAAGGTTCACTGACCTATCCCGGAGTGCAGGGAGGGACCAATTGGTACGCGCCCTCATTCAGTCCAATTACGAACTTGTTCTACGTCAACGCTTGGGAAGACTATCCGGGTATTTACTACACGTGGCATCAGGAATACGAACCGGGTAAATGGTTCTCGGGCGGCAGTGTCAAGGCAGATCTGCCCGCGATCTCGCGGCGGGAAATTCGGACGTGGGGACCTGAAGCCGGCTATGGCGCCGTTCGCGCTTTGGATCCTGCAACCGGCAAGCGGGTCTGGGAATACAAGATGTCCGACGTAAGCGACAGCGGAATCTTGACGACGGCATCGAATCTCGTTTTCTCAGGCAATCGCGAGGGGCACTTCTTCGTACTCAACGCCAAGGACGGCAAGCTATTGTGGACTCGCTACCTGGGCGGTCAAGTGATTTCGTCTCCGATCACGTGGTCTGTCGATGCTCGTCAGTACGTCTCGATTGCTAGTGGACATGGAGTTTTCACTTTCGGATTACCGGACCAGTAAACTCACTTCTTAGTGCCATCCATTTCGTATCGCGAGCGTAAGGCCGCATGGTTCGCTGAACGGTCCTTGAAGCGCCACGCGGGCGTCTTCCACTTATGGGCTCTAGGCGTCGGTGCAGTGATCTCCGGCGATTTCTTCGGATGGAACTTCGGGTTGGCCGCGGGCGGTTTCGGCGGGTTTCTCACCGCGGTCGTTCTGATGACGATCCTCTATACCGGCCTGTGCTTCAGTGTCGCCGAAATGTCCGCTGCGTTGCCGCACACTGGAGGCGCGTACTCGTTCGCGCGAGCAAGCATGGGACCTTGGGGCGGATATGTCACCGGTCTTGCCGAGAACCTCGAATACATCCTTACGCCGGCTACGATCGTGGTCGGGATAGGCGGATATCTCGGCGCAATTTTTGGTACCGCGCCCGCCTATGAACCGGTCTGGTGGCTGATGTGTTACATCGTGTTTGTGGTCCTGAATATCTGGGGTGTCGAGATGTCCTTCCGAGTTTCGATGATCACAACCGTCTGTGCATTAGCAGTGCTCGCCGTCTTCTACGCAGGAGCCATCCCGTTGCTCGATCTGCGCCGCTGGGCGCTGGCAGACGAAACCTTCTTTGCGCGTGGAGCTCGCGGTGTTTTTGCTTCCCTGCCATTCGCTCTTTGGCTCTATCTGGGGATCGAGCAATTGCCGCTTGCGGCAGAGGAGACACGCGAGCCTAGCCGTGACATGCCTCGCGGCATTCTCTGGTCTCTTGTGACGCTTGTGATCTGTTCGCTGTTGACTTCCATCCTCAGCGCCGGTATTGCACCGGGAGTGGCTGAGGTCGGCCGTTCCTCGGAACCGCTCTTTCTGGGATTTCAGAGTATCTTCGGGTCGGGACTTGGATCACGCGCATTGGCGTTGTTCGCCGTAACCGGCCTGATTGCGAGCTTTCACGCGATCCTCTATGCCTATGGGCGCCAGATCTACTCACTGGCGCGTGCGGGATATTTCCCCGAATGGCTATCTGTCACTCACGGCAAGCGTCACACTCCGCATCGAGCGCTCATCGCGGGGTCGGTATTAGGCTTCAGCGCGGCGATCGCTATACGCGTTTCAGGGCCATCAGGATCGGTCGGCGCGACTCTTTTGAATATGGCCGTGTTCGGCGCAGTGCTGGCGTATATTCTCCAGATGGCGTCATACATCCTGTTGCGAAAGAAGGCTCCCGGCTTGGCACGACCCTACGTCAGCCCTCTTGGAATTCCAGGAGCTGTAATCGCTGCTTTGCTGGCCGGGATCACGTTGATGGCATTGTTTCTCAATCCGGATTACCGTATTGGCGTAGCCGG
>DASQLD010000685.1:0-36009 GCA_035630195.1 Bryobacteraceae bacterium | reverse complement strand
AGGTGTCTACTTCTTCTCGTGTCCGATAGTCAGTGCCGGGGTCGCCTTCATGGTGACCGACAATGCGATAAGTCTTGCACTCGAGCAGTGTCGGTCCGCCGCCGGACCGTGCCCGCGCAATCGCAGTTCTCGCTGCTTCGTGAACCGCAAGGACATCATTGCCGTCAACTGCCGCGGCAGGCATTCCATAAGCGTCGCCGCGGCTGGCGACACTGGTGTTCTTGGTGGCGCGCGAAAATGCCATTTCGGTAGCAAAAGAGTTGTTCTCGCAAACGTAGACGACCGGGAGATTCCAAACCGCCGCGAAATTCAGGCTCTCATGAAACGACCCGCTGTTGACGGCCCCATCGCCGAAATAGCAGATCGTCACTTGCCCGCTCTTGCGAAGCTGTGCGCTCAGTCCTGCGCCGGTCGCAAGCGGTAGGCCGCCGCCGACAACACCGTTTGTGCCCATGAATCCGTACTCAGGAGCATACATGTGCATGCTTCCACCTCGTCCGCCCGAACAGCCCGTCACCTTGCCATAGAGCTCCGCCATCACCTCGCGGCCGGTAACGCCTTTCGCGAGGGCATGTCCATGACCGCGATGCGTGCTGAAAACGATGTCGTCTTCCTTCAGATGCGCCGAGACGCCAGCCGCAATGGCTTCCTCTCCGACATACAGGTGCACGAAGCCGGGGAGTTTCGCGTTGCGGTAAAGTTCCTGTACTTTCAGCTCAAACTCGCGCAGTTCGAGCATTTCCTTGTAAAGGTCTAAAACAAGCCTGACGTCCACGTTTACGGTTGCTGCCTTTTGCATGTCCCCTCCAGCGCTCTTCGAGCAACCTATGCGGCTGCGTCGGGAATCGATGTTCCGTCACAGCCAGGCGCTTTTTGGCGCAGTTCGATCAGAAAGCCTACCAAGTCGAAAGTGTCGAGCAGAACCCAACGAGTACCGGGTCGAATCCCAGTGCCTGCCTGCAGTACGCTGATCCCTTGATTCTTGAGTCCTGTGACGATAGAGTCCATATCGTCGACCTCGAAGAGCACATGATGGATGCCTCCGCCATGTTCATTTAGAAATTGACGGTAGGCATTCTGCTCGCCTTCCATTGGCTGAATTAGTTCCAACTCCAGATCGCCTGCCTGAACAAATCCCTGCCGGATCTTGATGTTCTCTTCGCGATCGCGAAACCAGTATTTGGAGTCAGGACGATTGGGCCATTCAATAAACTTGAATGGACCCATACCGAAGAGCTCAGTCAAGAGGCGAGCCGATTGCTCCAGGTTTGGGACGACAATTCCAATTTGAACCGCCTTCGTGAGCACTACACCGAGTCCGGTCATCTAGCCAGGTATCCTCCGTCGACATTCAGTACCGTTCCTGTAACCATCGAGGACGCATCTGATGCCAGAAATAAAACAGCGCCAAAAATCTCTTCCGGTTCACCCACTCTTCCCAGCGGAATATTGGTGATCCACGTTTGCATTAGACGTTCCGGGTCGAACTGCGGATCTGCCATCACCTGCTTTAGGCCTGGGGTCATGAATTGGCAGGGCGCTATTGCGTTCACACGGATGCCGCGCGATGCCCATTCAAGCGCCAATTGTTTTGTGAGAGCATCGACGCCCCCTTTGCTGGCGCAGTATGCGTTCGCTCCGCGTCCCATACCCACAGATCCCGCAATGGAAGAAAAGTTAACGATAACGCCCGTTTTGTTCTTCAGCATGATTTGCGCTGCTGCCTGACAGCACAAGAAGGTGCCTCGTAGGTTGATGTCGAGGACGCGATCCCAAGTCTCCAGAGGCGTTAGTTCTGCAGGGTCATGCTGTGATACCCCTGCGCAGTTCACAAGGATATCGATGGTACCGAATTCCGCGACAGTCGTCGCCACCATTTGCTTCACATCGTCGGGCTTACCCACGTCAACTGCGATTCCGATAGCGCGGCGGCCTGTGGAGGCGACTTCGGATGCGACAGCTCGAGCATTTTCGATGCTCAAGTCAGCCACGGCGACGTCACAACCGTACTCGGCCAGACCCGACGAGATAACCTTTCCAAAACCGACGGAGCCTCCCGTTATCAGCGCGACGCGATCGGTCAGATCGAAGATTTTCCGGAAATTCCCGTTGCTCTGCGGCATCGCCTACGAACCATCAGTATAGGAGAGTTTTGTGCTACTGTCATCAATATTGTTAACAAGAAGAACGGCTCCACCCGACGCGAGTAAAACCCGATGAACTCCGCCACGTTCCAGGCGATCCAGTTAGTTTTAATCGCCGCCGTCATCAACGCCGTTTATACACTTCCGATGAAATGGAATAAACGCTGGGATTGGGAACATTCGTGGCTTGTTTTTACGGTACTGGGCATCACTGTGGTTCCCACTGTTCTATCGGCCCTTACAATTCCACGGTTGACAGATGCCTATCGCGGAATACCGTCGTCATTGCTGTTGGGCATGGCGCTGTGTGGCATGCTCTGGGGAGTCTCATTGGTGTTTTTCGGTCGCGCCGTAGATACAGTAGGGGTCGCGGTCACTTTCGCCGTGTCGCTGGGCACGTCGGCCGCATCGGGCGCATTGATTCCCCTGGTGAGTCAACACTCCGCCGAACTCGTCACTCGTCGTGGCCTACTGATCCTCGCAAGCATTTCGATCGTATTAGTTGGCGTTGGCATCTGCGGAATAGCGGGACGACAACGGGAGATGGAGCAAACTGCCGGAGCCGGACGGGCTCCTTCTCGATTCTTGAGGGGAATCCTTCTCGCGTTCTTGTCCGGGATACTGGGTTCCATGTTGAACTCTGGTCTGGCGCTCGGCGCCCCGATTCAGCGAAATGCTCAGAATCTTGGCGCAAGTGAAGCCATGATGTCCAATGCTGTCTGGCTACCCTGTCTTTACGCCGGAGCGATTCCCGGTGTCATCTACTGCCTTCTTCTCATGCGAAAGAAAGGCTCCTCTGCCCGATTGATCGGGGAGGCTCGTTGGTACTACTGGCTCACCCCGGCGCTGATGGGTCTCCTGTGGTTCGGAAGCATTATGTGCTACAGCCTTGCCTCGGTAAAACTCGGAGATCTGGGCCCCGTAATTGCATGGCCGCTGTTCCTTTCTGCCGTGGTGATTGCAAGTACGATAGCGGGAGTTGTTACCGGCGAATGGAAGCGCAGCGGCCGTAGAGCGCTGACATGGATGTGGGCTGGCGTCGTATGCCTCGTCGTTGCTATGGGATTACTTGCTTCGATCAGCGTCTGAGGTGACCGGTTCGGCAATCTTCAAGGCAAACGTCAACGCGGCGGCGCCGATAAAACCTGCGGCCATCAACTGAGCCGCCAGAGAATACGAATATCCCCGCGTCAAAAGAAATCCGATCAAATACGGTCCGATGAACCCGCCGAGGTTTCCGACCATATTGATCATGCCGATCGAAGCCGCAGCAGCCGAGGCGTCTAGCGTCGTCGAAGGAAGGACCCAAAATGACGGTGTCCAACCCCACAGCATGGAGCCGGTTAGATACAGCCACAAGAGCGTCAGCAATGGATCTTGTCCACTGATTGTCGAAAGCGCAAAGAACACCCCCGCCAGCGCTAGAGGTATCGCGGTATGAAACCGGCGCTCCTGCTTGCGATCCGAAGACCGCCCTGCATACCAGACAACAGCCATAGCCGCGAGGAAAGCTGGGATCACAAGAAGGTTTGAGACCGAATTGTCCACTTGAAATAGCTTCTGAATCGTCTGCGGAAGCCACAGAATGAAGCCATAACTAGCCATCACGACCGCGCACAAAAGTAACGAAAGAATCAACACATTCCGTTGCCGGAAGACTTGCAGGATGCTCGTCTTGCCAAGCGATGCTTTCCATTCCTTCTCCGTCTTCAATTGGTTCAACAGCCATTCGCGTTCGTCGTCCGGCATCCAATGAGCATCCTTCGGATGGTCCGTAACATAACGCAGCGTGATAAATCCAGCCACGATCGCCGGAATTCCCTCCAGGATGAACATCCAACGCCAGCCTTCCAATCCGAACCAGTTAAGTTTTAGAAATAGCGCCGACAAGGGAGCGCTGATGACGAAGGAGACGGGAACCGCAAGAATGAATGCTCCCATTGCCCTGGCTCTCTCTCTCCAGGGGAACCATCGGCTCAGATAAACAATCAACCCTGGAAAAAAGCCTGCCTCCGCAAAGCCGAGAAGCAGTCGAAGCAGGTAAAACTCTCGAGCCGTTTGAATGAACCCGAGCAGTACTGTGACGATGCCCCAAGTCACCAGGATGCGGGCAATCCAAATGCGGGCGCTCCACCGCTCCATAATCAACGCTCCGGGGATTTCGAGAACGAGATAGCCTAGGAAAAATATTCCCGCTCCAAGGCCGAATACTTCCTCGGAGAACTTGAGGTCCGCGGACATGGCAAGTTTGGCGAAGGCGACGTTGGCGCGATCGATATAGGCAATGATGTATAGAACGCAAAAGAACGGCAGAACCCGCGCCCGGACACGGCGAATGGCTCGCGCCCCGATGGTGTCTTTCTCGACTGTGGTTATCATTCCGGAATGGCCGGGATCGGAGGAAGCTGCAAGAAATTTATCGGCAAGCCTTTGCCGCGTGGCTCCATATCGGTGACGGAGTTCCCCCGCCAGGAGATTGTCAGCTTCAGATCAGGCCGCGAAGGCCAATTGCCCCAAGTCTGCCGGAAATCGACTAGCGGATACGAGAGAGTCAAGACCTCTCCCTGCCTGACGTTTGCAAACCCCAGATAGGCTAAGCCCTCGCCCGACCAATTCGGCTTTGCTTCAATCCCGGAGCGTGCAACTCGGACTGCGTCTCGAGGAGCCCAGGCGGGTGGTCGAAGGTAATAAGTTCCAGCCTTTCGCGCGACTACGTCCATTCGGCCATGACTTGGCAAACTCGAAATGACCTCCGCCGTGGAACTCTTGCGATTCAAGGTCATGTTTATGTAAACTTGACCGGATTTCTCCTTCACGATTCCCGACCAGACCGTATGCAAAGCGCGCATACCTTCCGGTACGCAGCACCCGAACATCGACATGCAACCGTAGGGCGTGGCATACGGGCCGCATTGTTTCTCAGACGCGATCCAGTTTATCCAATCGTTCGGTCCCGGTCCTCCCAGCACGGCCCCCTGCAGTTCGCGCATTCTCGCTAGGCCTGCCTCGATTTCTTTTGCAGACTTGTTCGCATTCACTTTGCGATAGAGGGCTTCGTACTCCGGAGTTACAAAAAACTGTTGCGGCCGAAGGTAATTGCGAAGGGTTCGTTCGACATGGTCCCAGTACTCCGGGAATCCGCCCTGGGCAAGCCACGAAGCGACCGATACCATATCGGAGGTGGCGCAGGTTTCGGAAAGCTCGCGGACCGGATCATTCCACAGCGCTGCTTGTATCCATCCCGTTCCGGGACCGAAGCCACTCGCGTAATCGTAAACGCGTCTGGCCCACGTCGTGTACCGCGTCTCTTGCAAAACAGCGCCTAGATGAGCAACACCCCAGACACCGTGCATCGTAGAGTGCATGTGACCGTGAAATTCGCCTGATGGGAGGATGCGCGAGTTGGCGGGCGGAAGCAATTCTGCGTCTGCCAGTAAGCCCTCGGCAACAGCGCGCGCAAAGTGCAGCGCTTCACCGTCCCTCGTCGCTTCCCAGTAACTCACCACTGGTTCCAGCACCGCTGTCGGAAGCTGCGGCTTCACCCACTTTCCATCCAGCCATGCTCCTGAGCCGGCGGGATAATAAGCTCGCCCGCTATCCCAATCGGCGAGCTTCCGCAAGGCGACAAAGATGGTACGAGCCTTGACGCGGTCTTCGTCGCGTCGTGTGCGCTTATAACGTTCCGATAGACTTCGCAGAATCTTGCAACTCGCCCAAGTGCTGGCGACAGCTTGAGGATCTACTTTCTTGCCGGCGTAAACGTCTCCTTCCATGTAGTGGCCGGGAGGCACCCACGCAAGTCCGTCTTTCCTCAGATAACCGAGTACGCGAGCGTGCAAACCTTTCTCTACGGTTCCAGGTTCATTCAGGCCCAGGATCTCGCGCATATTCGGATACTCCCAATCCATCCGCGCGTCTGTGTCTCCAGGCACGATTGGGTCGTGTCCCGTCGGGGCCACCGGAGAGTGAAGTGGTCGTATGAAGAAGACCGGCTCATAGTTCAGATCGGGCCGCGGATTCAAATTCAGATGCCGTAACGACCACGCGCTCATGTCGCGCAGGCTGATGTCAGGAGAGCGAAACGATGACGGCAGCCGTGCGGTACCGCTCACCGGTTGAACGCGAACGTCTGCAATCGATCCGGAAAGTCCTGAAGGTTGAAAGTAGTTTAGCTTTTCTGCCGGTGCTCCTAGTAGAAGAACTGGTATGAGAAGGCTGGGACGAAAAACCATACTTTGCCTGACTGAAACACTATCGTCCGCATCGATGTTTGTCAACTGTTCGTCATCAATATTGTTGACAATATCGTCAGAACGCTATAACGTATCCTTGACCTCATTTGAATGCAGGGGAGACTTGTATGAGATCCATGAAGATTGTCGCCGCTCTCGTCTTCGTCGGGTTAGCGGCTCAGATTGCACATGCTCAAGCCGTGTCGGGCTCCATTACAGGTTTGGTCACTGACGGATCTGGTTCGAGCGTCGCTGGAGCAAACGTCACCATTACAAACCAGGGAACGAGTGTTTCGACGCAGGTCACGACGACAGAAAGCGGCTATTACTCGGTCCCTAACCTTATTCCCGGAACATACTCGGTCGTGGCGGAGGCGAAGGGATTCAAACAATACCGAGTGCAGCAGGTAACCGTCAATCTGAACTCGATTGTTCGTATCGATTGTCAACTCGAACTCGGAAGTATCACTGAGTCCGTCACTGTCTCCGCCGATGCGGCACTGCTGAAAACTGAGAAGGCCGACGTGAGTGGCGTCATAGACGGGAGAACGCTGAATCAGCTTCCTGTGTTGAACAGAAACGTCAGTCAACTAGTTGCCACCCTTCCCGGCGCAGTTAGAGGCGGAGCAGCCTTTATCGGCGAGAATCCGAGCGGAGATACGAATGGTTTCGTCAATGGAATGGGTGGAGGAAACAACTACCATCAGTTGGACGGCATCGACAATCAGGAGACCATTCAAGGCGTCGCAATGGTCAACCCGGCAATCGATTCGCTCCAGGAGATGAAGATAACTACCAACAGCTATGACGCCGAATTCGGTCAGGTAGCGGGAGCGCTCTTTCAGGCATCGACGAAGTCGGGAACCAACAGCTTTCACGGATCCGCCTTTGAGTACATGCAGAATGACAAGTTCTTCGCCAGGAACCCTTGGACACAATCCACTTCGAATGTTGCTCCATGGCGGTGGAATCAGTTCGGCGGAAGCATTGGTGGTCCAATCGTTAAAGACAAGTTGTTCTTCTTCGGGGATTATCAGGGACTGCGCTCGCGCAACGGATCAACAATTGTTATGGGAGTTCCGACGCCTGAGATGAAGCGCGGCGACTTCAGTTCCGTGGCGTCAATCTATCCGATCTTCGATCCTCTCACCGGCGACCCGGACGGGCGGGGACGAACCCAATTCCCAAACAACGTAATCCCGCCCGGGCGACTGGATCCCGTTACCCAAAAGCTGGTGGCGATGCTACCCGATCCGAATACTCCCGATCCAACGCTCTTCTCCCGGAACTACACCGAGTCGGGTTCGTTCATCTCCGATACGGATGCCGCGGATGGACGTGTAGACTACAACATCAACGAGAAGACGCGCTTGTTTGGCAGGTACACATTTTTGCAATCGGTCTACAATGCGCCCCCGATTTTCGGGAACGTTTTGGGTGGCACCGGATTTGGACCGCAGGCCGAGGTGGGGGGAACTCGCACCCAGAATCTCTCCGTCACCTTCACCCGCATAATGAAACCAAATCTGATCGCCGAAGGGCGATTCGGTTTTTCTCGATTCCGCAGTAATCTTGCACAGACCGACGTCGGACTCAGTACGGCAACAGACATCGGAATACCTGGAATCAACAAAGGCGACGATCCGTTCACCGACGGTTTGCCACAGATGAACTTCGACGGACCCATCACAAGCTTCTACATCGGGAATCCCTTCGCTAACTTCTATCAGTTGGAGCAAACGTTCCAATACGCGACAAACTGGTCTTACACGACTGGATCGCACACGATGAAGTGGGGTGCAGACCTGCGCCCGCGCGCCAGCCTTCGTCGGATTGACAAGTCTTTCCGGGGCTCGTTCAATTTCAGCCGTTTCGGTACCGCGAGCGCGGATGTTCCAGGCGTTAACGGCATCGGGTTCGCTTCGTTCTTGCTCGGTCATTCCAACAGTTACAGTCGTGGAACCTACATCGAACTGCCGATCGAGTATCAAGATCGGCATGGGTTGTATTTCCAGGATCAATGGCGTGTCAATTCAAGGCTGTCTCTTAACCTCGGTTTGCGGTGGGAGTACTATTCTCCAACCTATTCGGCCGACCAGGGACGGGAAGCGAACTTCGACTTCGCGACAGGCAACATGGTTCTGGCGAGTTTGGGAGATATCAACAAATACGCTGGCGTTGAACCCCGGTTCAATAACTTCGCGCCTCGTTTTGGCCTTGCATTCACGATAGATCCGAAGACCGTTTTACGGGCAGGCTATGGACGAAGTTATGCGATAAACGCCGGCGGCGCAAACTTTGGCACGTATTGCTGCCAGTGGCCCATCGGCAACAATCAGGCAATCAATTCGACGACGAACTACGCCAGAATCTTCCCACTGTCTCAGGGGCCGCCGCCCGTCGAAAACGTGCAGATTCCAAGTAATGGTATTCTTCCCGTGCCTCCGGGTCAGATGATTTTTGGAAGGCCTTTCGACGATAAGGTGACATCGCAAGATGCCTACAACGTAACCATACAGCGGCAATTGGGTTCGACGTGGAGTGCTGAGGTTGGATGGGTCGGCGGTCTTGGTCGGCATCTGTTCCGCGCCCATGAAGTCAACCCCGCAGTGCCAGGCCCAGGAGCGTTGACTCCCCGCAAGCCTTACGGTGCTCGTTATGGTTTCAATCAGAGCATCAATATGCGAGCGAACGAGGGGAACTCTAACTTTAACTCCCTTCAGGCGCGGCTTGAGAAACGCTTCTCCTCTGGATATCAAATGATGGCGTCGTTTACCTGGCAGAAAACGATAGTGGACACCTACCAAAATCCCTTTGATCGCGGTATGTATCCCAACCTGAGCGGCCCGTCCAAGTGGCTGACGATCAGCCATGTTTGGGAACTGCCCTTTGGACCAGGGAAGCCGCTTGCAAATAACGCGACCGGTGTCGTACGCGCCTTAGTCGCCGGCTGGCAATTCAACGGCATCACACAGATTCAGGCCGGGGTTCCTCTAAGCCCAACCATGATTGCCAACACATTAAACGTCGACAACTACAGCCAGGTGCCGGACCGGATTGGCAGCGGCGCGATCGACAATCCTTCGACCCAAGCGTGGTTCGACGTGAAAGCGTTTGCAATCCCGCCGGCCTATCGGTTTGGCAACTCCGGACTTGGCGTGCTCACCGGGCCAGGATGGTGGGTCGCCGACCTGTCGTTGGATAAGAGCTTCCAGTTCACCGAGCAGGTACGGCTCTTCCTTCGCTGGCAGGTCTTCAATGCGTTCAATCACAACAATCCCGGGAATCCGAACACACAGATTGACGCGCCGGCAAGTGTGGCGGCTCATATCACCAGTGTTCAGCAGAACATGCGGCGCCAGCAGATTGGTTTGCACCTGTATTTTTGATGCGCACAAGGCGTCGTGAATTTGTTCTGGGCGCTTGCGGGATTGCCGGGATCGGAAAAATAGAAGCAGCAGGCGCCACACGCAAACTGAATCTTGGCAACGCTGACATTGAGTTCTCCCTCCAAGCGCGAACCGGCGAGCCGCTACAGTTGACGTCGCTTCGAAACCGCGGCGCCGGATTCAATTGGGCTGGCGCAGGCAAGCCGGGCGCCGATCAAAAGGTCACCGTCTCGAAGCAGATAAATCGTAGCGAGTTCCAGGTCGACTACGATGTCAAGTCTGGACTCTCCCAAAGTCAGCGCTTCCGGCTCGCGGCAGATCTACCTGTCTTCGAATGTTTTGGGGAGTTTCGCAACGCAACCGCCCAGTCAGTACCGAAGGTAACGGAACTCGATTGCATTCAGATTCCGTTGCGCGCCGATCTTGGACCACTGCAAGTGCATTGCGTGAGTCGCGATACCTACATGGTGCAGCGCCTGCCGGTTGGCGACACGTTGGTCTTGGAAGGCGGTGGGTGGAACTCTCCGAAGTACTGTGGTCTGCTCGTGCTCGAGGCAATGGACTCGAGACAGTTACTTTTCACAGGGATTCAATGGGAGCGAGGTTGGCGCTACCAACTAAAGAGAACCGGTGGAGTCATACTGTTGGAACTCGTATTGGGCGATTTCGAGAGTACGGTTGCCGCCGGAGAGTCGTTGGCAGCCCCGACCGTTTTCTTCGGTGTCGGCGCAGGAGATCCGGACAACGCGTTCCGGCTAGCGCAGCGATATCTCGGAACCCTTGCTCCCAAAGCATTAGCGAACTGGCCGTGGGTAGCCTACGACATCTGGGGAACAGAAATCAGTGGTGTAGAACAGGCCATCTTGTCGGAGGTCGAAGCCGCGCACGATCTCGGTGTCGAACTCTTCTACATCGACGCATCTTGGTACAAAGGCTCTTCGAAAAAAGGAACCGGAGACTGGGGATGCGGACTGGGCAACTACGAGGAGGATCGCGAGAAGTTTCCTCGCGGATTGGCGAACATCTCCGATGCGGTCCATGCGCGCGGTATGAAGTTCGGGTTGTGGATCGGCCCGAATATTGTCGATAGCCGGCTGATCGGCAATACAGTTCCGCGGGAATGGATTGCGCAACTCGACGGGAAGGATCGCGTCCTAACAATCCGTGAATGGGAGAGTCCCTGTCATCAGGTTTGCCTGGGCTCTACGGCGTACGTCACCTTCTTGAAACAGACGCTTCCCAAGCTTGTTCGAGAGTTCCGCTTGGATTGGCTCAAGTGGGACAACTCCGGCATCCCCGGCATTCCCGGCAAATGCAACCGCCCCGATCACGGACACCAGGCGGGGGATGGCAGTTATAGAGCGCTTCTTGGCCAATACGAGGTCTATCGTCATCTCCATCGGGAGTTCCCGGACCTGGTATTGGAGCAGTGCGGATACGGCAGTCGTATGGACTACGGGCTTATCGACACCATTCGCGCAAACTGGTTGAGCGACGCAAGTTTTCCATCAAAGCATGTTCGCCAGAATGCGTTAGCCGGTAGCTATGTGTTCCCGAATTCCTACAACGGCGCGTGGATCGTCAAGGATCCCGAGATCGATAAGACCACAGATCCGGACGTTCTCGATTCGATCTATCGAAGCCGGATGATGGGTCTCTTCGGCTTCGGAACGCTCACGGGAAAACTATCCGAGCGTGTGTCGCTGTACTCGAAGCCGGTGTTGGAAGCGGCCCGGCGAAACATCCCTGTTTACAAGAAATACCGTCATCTTTTGCACGAAGATGTGTATCATCTCTTTCCGCCTGCGGGCTCTCCGGAAGGATGGCAGGCTGTGCAGTTTGCGAATCGTGACGGCTCGGAATCCGTAATTTTCTGCTTTCGTAGCGGCAGTCCCCAGACTTCCATACGGCTGTCTGTCAATGCGCTGCGGCCATCGAGTCAATACACGATCACGAATGCGAAGAATGAAGTGAAGACAGTGCAGGGAAGTCAACTTCTGCGCGAAGGTTTGATCGTCAGTCTTAACAAGCCGGAGATGTCCGACGTGATCTTCGTTAAGACAACAACATCCGCGCAGCCTGGTGGACGCGCAAGGTCGGCCCGCGAAACGCCCAGATCTGGCTGACATCCTCGCAGTAGTCGAGTCCGGTTTCTCCGCCAATCGCCGGCACGTGATATTCAAGTTCACTGAAAGCGCCTAGCTGGCTGTTTACGTTGCATGCTTGCACCGCATACCCGAAATCCTCGGTCGTTTGCCAGGGAACATCCACATACTCGCCTGACGGATTGACAAAGAAGTTCCGGACGATCAGCGAAGCTTCTTCATCGCGCTCGTACAGATATCCGACTCTGCCCGTCACCGACGCAGCGCGTAATCCAATTTTGTGTTCGCCTGCCGCACGCATACGGTAGCGGAAAAGGCCATCCGACACCGAGATGTCATCTGACCCGATCTCTCCCATGTAGACTTTGACTTCTGCGCGACCGAATGTCGGCGCCTGCAATTCGCCACCGTGAGGCATCTGCACAAGATTCCAGAGCCCGATCATCGATTCGCTCGGACGCATTAATCGAAGCGCAGTATGCTGCGTATATCCGGCATATGTCAGATGCTCGCGGCTGCGCCAGTCCTTCTCATAGCGAAGCGGGTTCGAAGCCGGTCCCACCCATTTCGCGATCTCCACATCCGCTTGCTTCTGAGCGCGCGAGAGTGTCAGAGACAGAGTGTTGACCATGCGGTTCGAATGTAATCGGTAAGCGCCCGGATCGAGCGCTCGCGGCTGCCAGTACGTCGACAGGTCGAGATCCGGATACTTCGGAAAGAAGATATCGACTTCCGGCGACAACCATGTTCGGTCGCCACCCGAGTTATGCCAATTATTGCCAGAGTAAAAGCTCTGCGCGGACGTCAAAGATTCCAGCGCTGGATGGGTCCAATAGAAGTTCCGATCGTCATGACCACTGAAGAGACCCAGAATACGGCCCCCGTGGAGCAGTTGCAAGACCCGCGATCCATCCGGCGAATCGTAGAGTATCGTTTGCTTCCCTGCCTCGGCAAGAACCGACTGCAGTTGTGAGAGCCTGCTTTCAGGCTCCATTGACATAGCCCAATCCGCATCGAGCGGACGATTCGTTGCGGAAGTCCGAGATCAGTGACATGAGGGATGTGGTTCCGCCATCCGCCACAATCGTTTGTCCCACGATAAAGGCGGCATCATCGGAACAGAGGAACGTGACTAGCTTGGCGATATCCTTCGGGAATCCTGGCCGGCCGAGAGGGACTTTGTTCTTTGCATCCTCCATGGCGACCTCCTCGGTGTATCCCGGAAAGATCTTCTTGTGGCCCTCGACCATCACCCAACCCGGAGCGACCGCATTGACACGTACTCCCTTGTGCGCGAGCTCGACACCGACGGTGCGCGTGAATGCGATGACAGCGCCTTTAGTTGCCGCATAGATCGTATGCTCGGGAGCCGCCTGCAATCCGTGAATCGAGGCAAGGTTCACAATGGCGCCGCCTCCGTGATCGATCATGTAGGCCGCGGCATGCTGTGTCAGGAAGAACTGCGCCCGTAGATTCACGTCGAAGAGCGTTTGGTATTGTTCCGGAGTAACTTTCAAGAACGGTTTGTTGAACGTAATGCCGGCGTTGTTCACCAGGCAGTCGAGACCGCCCAAGAACTTCATTGCCTCATCCGCGAGTCTGTGAACTTGGCTCAAATCTTCGAAATTCGCTTGGAAAGTCGCTGCTTTTACACCCATCGACTGAACTTCTCCAACAGCGGAACTTCCATCGTCGCTATCGTGAGAATAATGCAGCGCAACATCCGCGCCTTGCCGGGCAAACTCGAGAGCGATCTCGCGGCCGATTCCCGTTCCGGCCCCTGTCACCAGGACTCGTTTGCCATCGAAGCGTCCCATGTCGCTACTTCAATCTCCAGCGCACGTAGCCTTCGCCGGGAACGCGCTCGACTTCGCCGTTCGATTCCATCAAGCTGAGGTGTCCATGAAAGGGATACATCAGCAGCCAGCGATTGTTCTCCGGCCAATCGCCGAGTCGAGGACCGCATTCGGCGATACACTCGCCGAGCGTCAGACCGTTCTTGCTGCGGTTGAGGGCAAGGCGAACCTGATCCTCTGCCATTCGTACAAACCGGCGGCACTCTCCTAGAAAGACTTTCGTGTCCTCCAAGTGATAGGCAGGCCAGTGTCCGGAATAGATCCACTCGATATCCAGGGATTCGATCAACTGAATCGTGGCTAGATAAGCTAGCACCGCAAAGTACGCGGGCGGCAGCGAAGGCTTGCCCGCGGCGGATGGACAGTGCATTCCATGCAGCGCGTCTCCGACGTACACGGCGCGATTCATGGCATCGTAGAATGCCAGGTGTCCGTTGCTGTGACCCGGCACATGCAGCACGCGCAGGGCATGTTTATCCGAGATTGCAAGCGATTCGCCGCCTTGAAGAGTAACATCGATGCGCTGCGGCTCGCCCGTCATTCTACGCACCCATAGAGCCGCTTCGGGAAACATGCCGAGACCGTAACCATGGTCGGGAATCCATTGGTTGTAGCGAGCGGCGAAGAGACGGTCGGGATTCTCGATCGCTTCCCGGTCGGCGTCTCCACAGGCCAACAATACTTGCGGCGCGATTTGGCGCAGCTTCCCGTTGCCGCCGTGATGGTCAGCGTCTGCGTGCGTGTTCACAGCCATCGTCAGACGATCCAAAGAGAGGTTGTGTTCCTTGAAATACGGAGCAATGACCGACTCTGGCGTGTCCGATTCGCCGGTGTCGAGGAGAAAGCAGTTATCTCCTGCGAAAACATATTGGAACAGATTTCGATCGGAGATGCTGGACCGGATCTGATAAACGTTCGGGAAAATCTGTATGTTCAGTCCCGCCTTATTAGTCGATATAGAGGAATTCGTTAGAACTCAGCAGCGCCTGGCTGAGAGTATCGAACGCTCGTCGCTCCGCTTCGGCCGGATTCAAGTTCGCCCGCGTGAAATGATCTTGTTGCTTTTTCAGATGCTCTTCGCAGGCGAGAGTTTCATTGCCCGTCGGCTTGCGGAGCAGGGCAATCGAATAGAGAGCCTCGATCTTTCGATTCAACGAGGCGCTCTTTCCAGCAAGCTGCTGAGCCCGCTCGGCCATCTGCTCTGAGCTCTTCACGACAAACTCATCGTTCATCAGCGTCAAGGCTTGCAGCGGAGTTGAGGATGGCACGCGCCGAGTGCAGTTTGTGTCGATAATCGGAAAATCGAACAGACCCAACATCGTGAGCGGATACGTGCGGCGCGCAAGCAGGTATACGCTGCGGCGGTTCTGATTCGAAGTTGTTTCCTTCGGAGAGACTGTCTCCAACCCATCGGGACGCATCTGCAACAAGACTGGAGGACCTCCCATCGTGAGGTCCAGTTTGCCCGAAGCAGCGAGAATGGAGTCGCGAAGCGCCTCCGCCTCCAGGCGTCGCAGATTCATCCGCCAAAGAAGCTTGTTTTCCGGATCGACCCTTCTCGAAGATTCCCCTAGTGGCCCCTCCTGCTGTGAAGATTGCCGATAAGCAGTGGAGATCATGATCATTTTGTGCAGCCGTTTGGCCTTCCAGCCGTTGTCCATGAAATCCACCGCAAGCCAGTCCAGCAGTTCTTGGTTTGAGGGCGCCGCCCCCATCTTGCCAAAATTATCGGGCGTTTCCACGATTCCTTTGCCGAAGTGATGTTGCCACATCCGGTTCACGATGACTCGTGCGGTCAGCGGATTATCCCGGCTCGCCAACCAATTGCCAAACGCTAGGCGCATGCCGCTCGTTTTGCCTTGTGTTTCGACGGGGCGAGTCGCAGTCAGCTTGTCCGGAGCCGTAGTCACAGTCAGAAAGCCGGGCTGCACTTTGGGTCCGGGCGATTCGGCGCTGCCGCGTTGCAGCAGGCGCATCGACGGAGGTTCGCCGACATCCCAGACAGCCTGCACAACCTCGAGCTTCTTACGATACCCGGTCCACGTTTTGATCTGACCCTCCAACCTATCCACGGCTGGGGCGTCAATCTCTTTCACAATCTTGCGAACGTCAGCGTCTTCAACCGCGAGCTGTTTGGAGAACTTACGAACAAGATACTTCTGAACTTCGTCGCGCTTGTCATCTGCGGTTGCCAAAGCGATTCGCGCATCTTCTCTGATGCCCTCAGGCAACGCTTTGAGCTTCTCTTCGAGAACCTTCTGCTCGTACGGCCCGCGAATCTTCGACAATTGCTCCTTCAGGTCGGCCAGAGCGCGATCCACTTCTTTGTTGTGACGCTCGATCTCTTCCTGTTCAGGCTTACTGACAGTGGGTTGGAGGCGGTTCTTCGGAGGAATCCAACTAGTCGGGTTGAGGGCGTTTGTGAACAACGCCAGCATACGGTAGTAATCGCGTTGCGGTATGGGATCGAACTTGTGTGTGTGGCAGCGCGCGCACGCCATCGTCAGCCCCATCGTGCTACTCGAAACCTTCTCCATCATTTTGAAGAGAGCTTCGTAGCGCTCAACAGGCAGGTTGGTGATATCGTCGTCGGTGATATCGAGGACGTTGCGGAGATAACCTGTCGCCGTCAGCAACTCGACTGTTTCCGGAGTGTACTTCGTCGCGTTTCGCCAATCCACCATCTCATCGCCGGCCACCTGTTCGGTGAGGAAACGGTCCCAGGGCTTATCCTCGTTGGTGGATTTGATGACGTAATCCCGATAGCGCCACATGCCTTCCGCGATATCCGGCTTGATCGCTTCGAAGTCCTTCGCCTGCGTATCGACATAGCCGGCGGCATCCAGCCAATGACGGCCCCAACGCTCGCCATATTGCGGCGATGCCAGAAGGCGGTCGATCAGCCGCTCATACGCTCCCGGTTTTGTATCGTTGAGGAAGGCGGCGGCTCCCTCCGGCGTGGGCGGTATTCCGAGAAGGTCGAAGTATGCGCGACGCAGCAGCGATACCGCCGATGCGTCCGGCGACATCGTCAATCCCTTGGATTCCAGCTTGCTCAACACAAACGCGTCGATCGGTGTTCGAACGCGCTTTGCGCCTTTCACCCGAGGAACCTGCGCTGCGACAGGCTTACGGAAGGACCAGAACTCGCAGTCTTTCGCGCTGATGTCCGGCGCCTCTGCTTTTGTGAACTCGCGCTCCGTCGATTCATGAGACTCAGCGTGGTCGACGAACTGCCCTTTGTCCACCCATTTCCGAAGCGTCGCGATCTGCTCCTCAGTAAGTGGCGCGCCAGCGCCTGGAGGCGGCATGTTTCGGCTGGCAACTTTGCGAACAAGGAGGCTCTTTTCCGAAAAGCCTTCGAGTACGACAGCGCCATTGACGCCCCCCTTAAGGAGCGCCGTCAAGGAGCGCAGATCCAATCCACCCATTGGCTTTCCAGCGCCGTGACACTGGACGCAGCGGGCGCTGAACAGCGGCATGATTTCTTTTTCGAACGCCGCTCGTTGTTCGAGAACTTCCTTGCTCGCGCCCGTTGGCTTGTCAGACGCGGCGCCTTCGGCAATCCACCTCTTGATGATCTCGATCTGCGGCTCCGGCATCGTTTGCTTAAACGCGGGAGGCGGCATTGCTTTGGTCGAAATCTTTTGATAGAGAAGACTCTTTGCCGGGTCCCCTTTGACGATTACGGGGCCATTGTGACTCCCTCGCAGAGTCGACGCAGCAGTCCGAAGATCCAGGCCGAGTTGGGGCGAGCTTTGCCCGTGGCACGTAAAGCAATACTGCGTAACGACAGGTAGGATATCCTTCTCAAACGTCAGCGTAGTTTGCGCAACCGCAGGAAGCGCCAGGGCACATAAGAGGAACGCGCGCATAGAGCTTACGATGCCTTTGGCGGGTTGTCCAAGAGCCCGGCGACGATCTTGGCGCCGGTAACGGTCACGTCGGATGGTGTTTCCAGCCGTCCTCCATTCGGATATTGAACACGCTTGTGATCAATGCCCATCTGGTGAAGTATGGTGGCCGTCAGATCCGGGACGCCAACGCGATCCACCACGGATTTGTATCCGAAGTCATCGGTCTGTCCATAGATCAGGCCTTTCTTGAATCCTCCGCCGGCGAACCAGATTGTGAATGCATTGCGGTTGTGGTCGCGGCCGTCTCCATTCTGGGTCGTCGGAAGACGTCCGAACTCGCCCGCCCACATGACGATCGTAGTATCCAAAAGCCCTCGGCTCTTCAAATCCTTTACTAAAGCCGCTGCGCCTTGATCCGTTTCCATCGCAATCTTCTCAATACCTGGCTTGCTCTTGTTGTGCGTGTCCCAAGGTTGGCCAGGGCTGGTTGTGACCTGGACGAAGCGGACGCCCGCTTCGACCAGCCGTCTCGCCATCAGACATCGCGTACCGTAGCTTGCTGTCACCGGATTGTCCAAACCGTAAAGCTTCTTGGTGGCTTCGGTTTCCTTACTCATATCCAGAACGTCGGCCGCCGCCAGCTGCATTCTTGCCGCGAGTTCGAAGTTCTGAATGCGGGCATCCAGGTCCGATTCAAACGGATGCTCCTGCATGTGCATTTTATTGAGTTTGGCCAGGAGATCCAGCGTCTGGCGCTGCACTCCGGGCGGCAGTGGACGTTCCGGATTCAAATGATGGACTGGCGCGCCTTTGGTGCTGAATTCAACGCCTTGATACAAGGCCGGAAGATAGCCATTGGCCCAGAGCTGTTTTCCGCCAATCGTATAGCCCTCGGGGTCTCGCAGCACCACATACGCCGGCAGACTTTGGTTCTCGGTGCCGAGGGCATAGCTGATCCACGCCCCCATCACTGGCCGTCCAGGAAAGATCTTACATGTCAGCAGCATGTTTAGACCTTCCAGATGATTGTTATGTTCGGTGTACATGGACCGCACCCAACAAGCGTCATCCACGATCGTGGCCGTATGGGGTAGCACTTCGGAGATGTCCATGCCGCACTGTCCATACTTGCGGAACTCAAATGCCGGAGCCAGCAGCTTGTTCTCGTTGTTCGGCTGATGGATCTCAACCCCATTAGGGTGCGGCTGTCCCGCTCGCTTGGTCAGTTCTGGCTTCGGGTCGAAGAGGTCCATCT
This sequence comes from Bryobacteraceae bacterium, assembly GCA_035630195.1. Classification (GTDB taxonomy): domain Bacteria; phylum Acidobacteriota; class Terriglobia; order Bryobacterales; family Bryobacteraceae; genus DASQDN01. Next base: position 17,171 of record DASQLD010000685.1, on the reverse strand, counting down.
GGCTTGGACCGCCATTCTGCACGAGTTGAATAATAGACTTTGCTTGCGCGGGAAAGTGGACCGGCCGAGGCCGCAGATCGTTGTATATTGCGGGCGCAGGAGATTCCGCTCCGGACAAAAGGCCGCGCAACGCTATGGTTCCGAAGCCGAGGCACGAGGTCTCGAGAAACCTGCGCCGCAGGAGTTTTGGCATTTCATTCATAGAGTTGATGCGATTCCTTCTGTCGTTCTTAGAATATCAAAAGAACTGTCAACATTCGTGTCAACATCGTGCGCCTAGGAAGACGTTCGAGCGGCGGCAAAGGATACCGGCCTGCAGCCCTCAAATCCATAAAATGCAACATACGCATAGCAGATTGCGGGCACGATAAAGGAAGGATGAACGCCAATTGCATCCGCGAATGCGCCCTGCGCAACCGGGATGATGGCGCCGCCGACAGCGGCAGACATTAACACACCTGAGCCTTTACCGGTAAGCGGACCGAGGTTCGCGATTCCTAGCGTGAAGATAGTGGGGAACATGATCGAGTTGAACAAGCCGACCAACAGGATGCTCCACATTGCGAACAAGCCGCTCGATAAAACCGTTGTGAGGAGCAATGCCACTACGATGACGGCTGCGGTTCCCAAGACCTTTGGCGCAGGGAACAGGCGCATCACGACAGACCCGAGAAAGCGTCCCGCCATCGATCCACCCCAGTAGAGAGAAACGTAGAACGACGCTGTCTTCGGGCTCAAGGCGCCGATATCGGGCTGCGTCAGATAATTTACGAGAAAGCTGCCGATGGCGACTTCGCCTCCGACCGCGAGAAAGATGGCGCCCACACCAAAACAAAGGTGTCGATATTTCCAGACACTACCCAATTTGTCCGATGCGGCAGCGGAAGCCTGTGTCAGCGAGGGGAGGCGGCTTTTCGCAACGAGTAGCGCGAGTATGAAAAGCGCGATGGCAATGCCAACATAGGGCACTTTGACTTGAGCCGCCTGGTCCAATCGATACGCATGCAACGCTTCAGCCGACTGAGGCACAACGGAAGCCGAATCCAAAAGGAGCAAACCACCGAACGTCGGCGCAATCGTCGAACCAAGAGAGTTGCATGCCTGCGTGAGTGTCAACCGGCTGGAAGCAGTGCGCGCCGGGCCGAGAACGGCGACGTAAGGATTTCCAGAAACTTGAAGCGCAGTGATCCCTCCCGCCAAAATCACCAGAGCGCACATGAAAAACGCGAAGGAAGGAACGTTGGCCGCTGGAACAAAAAGAAACGCTCCCGCGCTCATCGTGAGCAAACCGGCCACCATGGTCCTCTGATAGCCCGCGCGCGCGATCAGCATTGCGGAAGGCGTGGCAAACAGAAGAAAGGCTGAGAAGAAGCTGAACTGAATCAGCATGACCTGCGCATAGTTCAGCTCGAATATAGGCTTCAAATGCGGAATCAGGATGTCATTCAAAGCAGCCAAAAATCCCGAGAGAAAAAAGAGCGTCGTCAGAACCGCCAAGGCATGGCGATTTGGCGACGCATTTAGAGCATCGTTCGGGGCAAGTGCCGAATGCGGTTCAGCGGATGAATGCATGATCGGATCAGGCAATAATGCCCTGGATAACCGTCCCGGAGACGTCGGTCAACCGGAAATCGCGGCCGCTGAATCGATATGTCAGTTTTGTGTGATCGAATCCGAATAGATGCAGGATGGTGGCATGCAAGTCGTGAACGTGGACGGGCTTTTCGACCGCTCGTCTCCCTAACTCGTCGGTTGCTCCATAGATAGTCCCGCCCTTAACGCCGCCACCGGCAAGAAGCATCGTAAAACCCGTCGTGTTGTGGTCTCTTCCGTTTTGGACGGCGGCGCCTTTCGCCTCCACTGCCGGCGTTCTTCCGAACTCGCCACCGATGATAACTAGGGTGTCCTCGAGTAGTCCTCTGGCTTTGAGGTCGGCGAGAAGGGCGGCAATCGGCTGATCCGCTTTCAAGGCGAGATCCTTATGATCCATGATGTCGGTGTGGCTGTCCCACGGTTGGACGGCTCCGAAATAAACCTGTACCATCCGCACACCGCGTTCAATCAGTCTTCGAGACATCAGGCAACCGCGCGCGAACTCTCCCGGGCCGTAGGCTTCCCGGGTAGCTTCGCTTTCCTTGGTTATGTCGAACGCATCCACAGCCTCGGTTTGCATATGGAACGCCGTTTCCATTCCCTGAATTGTGGCCTCCAGTTCCGGAGACGGTCCCTGCTTTTTAAGATGGGCTTGATTCAAGGACGCAAGCAAGTCCACCTGCTGCCGCTGGCGGCTCAGATCGATGCGATCGTTCTTGATGTACGGTATGAGTTGCTTCGGATCGGCCTTTTCGGTGTTGACCCACGTGCCTTGATAACTTGCCGGAAGAAAAGCAGAATTCCAGATCTGGGGCGCCATGATCGGCAATCCGGGAGACAGCACGACGAAACCGGGAAGATTCTGGTTGACGGTACCCAGCCCATAGAGCAGCCACGATCCCAGCGCCGGACGTCCCGCGCCGATCGTTCCGCAATTCATCATGAACAGGCCCTGCGGATGATTGGGAATGTCGCTATACATCGAGCGGACGACGCAGACATCGTCAATGCATTCTCCAACCTTGGGAAAAAGACTGCTTACTTCGATGCCGCTCTGCCCGTACTTCTTGAAAGGGAAAGGCGACTTCATTAAAGTCCCTGCTTGGTGAATTCTGCCCGGAGCGAGTATGCCATTTTCCCAGCCTGGTTCGGCCGTACCGTGAAACTTTTCGAGAGCCGGCTTGGGATCGAACGTGTCAACCTGCGATGGTCCGCCGTTGAGAAAGAGAAAGATGACTCGCTTGGTTTTGGCAGCGAAGTGCGTTCCCACTGGTTTCGCCGTCCCGGCAGACAGCGCAGTAGAACCCAACATCTGGGCGAAAGCCATCATCCCGAATCCACTGCCAATACTCTTCAATGCGTCGCGACGGTTCATTACCATTCCTTCAGTCAGTTAACGTAGAGAAATTCATTTGCGCTGAGCAACACCTGCAGGTAGTTTGGCCAGGAGTTTCCTTGCGCGGTAACAAAGGCGGCGCCCTTTTCGATTTCCTGCGGTGTGGGAGGCCGGTTGAAGAGCAGCGAGTATGCCTGTTTAATCTTCTGCTGGTCGGATGTGTAGTCGCTTAACCGCTGCGCCAGCATTTCCGCTTGTTGTTGCATGAGCGGGCTATTCAGGAAGTAGAGCTGCTGCAAAGGCACGTTTGTCGCGATGCGCCGTTCGCTGGTCTCATTAGGATCCGGGAAATCGAATAAGCGCAGAAACTGGTCCGGTTTGGCGCGACTTATCGCGCCGTAGAGCGTACGACGAAAGTTTTTCTCATCGTGCAAGGAGACAGCCGGACCGCCCATCGTCTTGTCCAATTTGCCCGAAACGAACAACATCGAATCGCGCATCGATTCGACATCGAGGCGCCGGATGTTGGCGCGCCACAACAGCTTATTTTCGGGATCGATCTGGGCGTTGGCAGCGGAGTACTCGGAACTCAGGGCGTAGACACCTGAGAGCATAATCTCCTTATGCATTTTCTTGATCGACCAACCATTTTGGATAAACCTGCCGGCTAGATAGTCAAGAAGCTCCGGATTGACCGGCGGTTCCCCGAGTTTCCCGAAATTGCTTGCGGTTGGCACGATGCCGGCGCCGAAATGATGCATCCAAATCCGGTTCACCATCACGCGCGCCGTTAACGGATTCTGCGGCGTAGCGATCGCTTCGGCCAACTCCAAGCGTCCGCTGCCCTGCTTGAACGGAACCTGTTCGCCGGGGCTGAGAATGGCAAGAAACTGGCGCGGCGCTTCTTCCCCCGGGTCGTCCTGGTTGCCGCGAATGTAGACGTGAAGATTCTCAGGTTTCGCCTTGTCCTTAAGTATGGTGTAGGCAGGGTATTCGGCGGGTAAGGCTTTCGTCAACCGTTCTATGTTCGCGCGCAACGTGTCGAAATGCTCTTTCCACACGCTCGTCATGTAACTGCCGAGCTGATCGTCGGAGAAGTAGAAAGGTCCGGCATCTTTCTTCCGTGGCTCGGTTCTGGCTTTTGCTCGAAGGTCAGCCAGGAGGTAGAACTTTTCGCGATCGAGCGCGATGGCTTTTGAAATAGCCCCCTCTTTTTCTTGCGCTTTGATCTTTGCGTTCTTCTCACGCAGTTCCACTTCGTCCTTGCGGACCGCGAGAATTCGATTTTCGAATTTTGCAGCGAACTGTTCGGCTTTCAGCTTACCGTTCGGATCCTGGAGCAGGGAAACCCATTCGGAGAGGTATTCGTATTTGCGTTCTCGTGCAGGTTCGAGGAAGCGAATCCAGCCTTGGAGCACGGTCTTGTCGAAGTTAGTCGCAGCGAGCACTTCGGCGACGGATTTCTTCTCCGGTCCGAGAACTTTCCACGATGCCATGACGTAGGCCGATGTCCGGAGGGCGAAGATATCGAACAACTGCTCCCGCTGGTTATCGAGGAATTTGTTCAGGGCCGCCTTCTCCTCGTCGAGAGCCTTCTTCTGCTTGTCGTATACCGCGACGATATCTGCTGGCGCGAGAGGGAATTTACCTTCTTCGGTCGATTCGAGCACTCCGAGCAATGAGTAATAGTCACGCGTCGGGATCGGATCGAACTTATGATCGTGGCATTGCGCGCACGCCACCGTCAGGCCCAGGAATCCGCGTGTGGCCGCGTCGACGCGCTCGTCGCGAAATTCCGGTTTCGGACTCAAGGAGAAGAATCCGACGCCACCGGCATATTTCGCCCGCGCAGCTTCGGGCAGGAGGTCACCGGCAATCTGAGCTTTGACGAACTGGTCGTACGGCATGTCTTCGTTGAAGGCGCGGATCACCCAATCGCGGTACTGGAACGCGTTGGGCAGAGGGCCGTCGCCTTCGGCGGTCAACTGCTTGTCCGAATAGCGAGCGACATCGAGCCAGAGCCGTCCCCAACGTTCGCCGTACTGGGGCGAACCCAGGAGGCGATCAACTACTTTCTCGAAAGCCCGCGGCGAGGAGTCCTTCTCGAATGCTTCGACTTCGTCCGGCGTTGGAGGCAGCCCGATCAAATCGAGGGTGGCGCGGCGGATCAAGGTTCTTCGATCGGCGGGACGCGCAGGCTTCAGCCCGGCGTTCTCGAGTCTCGCCAACACAAACGAATCGATCGGCGCCCTGGCCCAGGAGCGGTCTTTGACCGCGGGAACTGGCGGCTGTTTCACCGGTTGAAATGACCAAAAAGCCCGGGCCTCCGGCGTGATGACATACTGCGTCGCTTTGGCCTTGGAGCGAGGTGCGGGATGGCCCCAGACGGCGCCACTGCGGACCCACGACACGAGCGCCGCGATGTCATCATCGGCGAGTTTGCCGGACGGCGGCATTTTGACTCGATCCTTATAGCGGATGGCTTGGATGAGCTTACTTTCGTCAGGCTTTCCCGGAACGAGGACAGGTCCATCTTTGCTGCCGCGCATCATCGCGTCCTGACTGTCCATTTGCAGGCCACCCGCGCGCGCTTCGGTGTGGCACGTGTAGCAATGTTTCGCAAGCAAAGGACGGACCTTCACTTCAAAGAAGTCCCGATCGGATTCAGATTCCGCACAGATCGGGCGCGCAAGCCCAAGAATCAGGCTCCCGATGCAGGCGCAAAGGGTCACGCGGCATGGTGACACAACACAATTACGGCATATGGCAAACCGATTGTCAACAATTTTGTCGTCAGTGTTTTGTTACTCTGTGAGTAGCCCGATGCGACTCATCTGTGTCGTTATTCTGCCTTTTTTACTGGCACAGTCCCAAACAACGTTTGATGTCGCCGCTGATTTTTCGCTCGATAAGAATCCCAACGGTCCTTGGCAATATGGTTACTCCGCCACCCCGTCGCTAAACCCGCGGGAGTTCCGGCTCTCTACGCAGACCGAGACCGTAGGGGCGACGGGATTCTGGCACCCCAGCGAAAATAAAGGGCCGGGGCCCGGCTATTATCCATACATCGCTTACAACAAGACAAAGGAGACCCAGTATGGGTCACGTAAAGGTTGGGCCGTACGCGCCGGCCAAGTCGCAATGGAAGCGAGCAACTCGGGCCAGTACAGCCTGATTCGTTTTATTGTGCCGAAACTCGGCGCTTATCGAATCACGGTTCGATTCGAAGGAATTCATTTCGGACTCTCGTCCACGGATGTGCACGTGCTCCACAATGCGTCTCCGCTTTTCAGCGCCAAGATTGAAGGGTATGGAGGAGACCCGAGCTTTCACAAAGCGCATGGCGCAAACCCTGTAGCGGAGTATTCAGGACAGATTGTCCTGCAGGAAGGCGACACGATCACGTTTGCGTGCGGTTACGGCGCGAACAAAACGCACTTCAGCGACACCACGGGTCTTCAGGCCACAGTCATCCTGCTTCCGGTCACGGGTGCGGGGACGATAGGCCCATGAGGGCGACTTGTCGGATGACTGTGCACCTCGGGGAAAGCTCTTGAATGCATTCCCCGCCGCCTTAATTCAGGAACCAGCGCCGTCTTTCGGATTTCGCCCTACGCAGCACCATCCATAGAATTCAGTGGTCAGGTGACAACAGTTTTCAACTGCGCTACCGGGAAACTCGAGCATCTTCGGCGTGCGTTCTGACGCATCCCACCGCCACAGACATCGCCGCCTTTCTGATTTGATGCTCTGGCCATCCCACGCAATTTGAGCCGGGCACTCAGGCATGATCGCACGAACGCCCGTAAGCCACTGATCCAACATGGCGCGCTTCTGCCTCTAATCTATGTATCTCCCGAGCAGATCAACGCGCAACTTTCATCCGACCTCGACCGGGTGAACCCTCTCTGCCGTGACGACGGCGATATGTGGTCGATCATGCGGCCCATGGTTCCATGATCGACGCGCTCTTTAACACCGCTGCGTTCGCCCCTACGAATGGAACGTTCCGAGAGACGCGTACGGCAAAGCGGGCGCGGACTGATTAGCGACCCGCTTTGAACGCAACGGACTTGGCCCTGATGAGGTCTTTCCTTTCTCTGACCGCGTCTCAATCAAGTCAACTTCGGCGCCTTGGGCCGAATACGTGTCGGAGACCACGAATCCTGCAGGTTGCTTTGCAGGGCTGTGGTCGCGGCGGGGAGCAGACGGCGCTGGCTGCACGTGCTACGAAACCGCTGCACCTGAATTTCAGGCCGTCATCTCAACACTGTCATACTCTGATAGAGTAAGAGGTCTTACAGTTTAGCCTCGTGGGACGTAAAATTTTGTGTCTCTTCGTCCTCAGTCGGTTCATAGTGTCACGTGCGCGTGGCGATTCGTTAGAATAGAAATTTGATCCTCCAGTTCTTCGTGTGCCTCGCGAAACCTGCCGCGCGTGGCCCACGTCTGGATGGAGTCGCAGAGTGGAAAGGAATTCGCCTTAGCATGAAGTTTCACAGGCTCCACGGCCTGAACGCCCTCCTCTTGTGTTTCCTCGGTTTTTCTTCAACACTACTTAGGGCTCAACAAACTCCGCAGGCCCCGGCTCAGGCGAAGCCGGCTCAGAATCCATTTGAGACCGTTCCGCAGTCGCAGGAACCGGCCCAGCCTAAACCGGCGCCCACAAAACCAACGCAGACACCGTTCGAGCGTCCGCAGACCGCTCCGGAACCGGCGAAACCGGTCGCGGACACGGATGTTGTCGCCGACATCGAATTTCGAGGGTCGCGCCGAGTTCCACAAGATACATTGCGTGCGCTCATCATCACGCGTCGCGGCGACAAATACAACGAAGAAGCACTGCAGCGCGATTTCATGGCGCTGTGGAACACGACCCGCTTCGATGACATTCGCCTCGAAAAGGAACCCGGACCCACGGGCTGGATCGTTCGTTTCCTTCTCACGGAGCGACGCGTCGTTCGGTCTATTAAATATGAGGGCGCCAAGTCGGTAACCACCTCGGAAATCCTCGACCGTTTCAAAGAACGCAAGGTTGGCTTGTCGGTCGAATCGCAGTATGACCCCAACAAAGTTCAGCGCGCGTCCAACGTTCTCAAGGAATTCCTCGCCGAGCGCGGCCGTCAGTTCGCAACCGTCGAGCCCGATGTCCGGCAGATCCCGCCTTCCTCGCTTGAGATTGTCTTTAAGGTGAACGAAGGACCCAAGGTCAAGGTCGGCGAGATAGACATTCAAGGGAACAGCGTCTTCAGCGATCGCGAAGTTATCCGCGCGATGAAGAATTTGCATCCGATCGGAATTCCGCACTCCATCATTTTCGAGAACATGTTCGCCAAGAGTTTCGATGCGAACAAACTCGAAGAGGATAAGGACCGCGTGCGTGACGCATATCAGCAGAAGGGTTACTTCACCGCCCGAGTCGTCGAGCACGATATGAAGATGCGCGACGTCGGCGGAACCGGCATGAAGATCCCACTCTTCAAGCCAAACAAACCGGGCAAGCGCGCGGATATCACGTTGATGGTGGAGGAAGGCAAGCAGTTTCACCTCAACAAGATCAACTTCGTGGGTGTGAAGCTCTTCAAAACGCCGGATGCGCTCATGCGGCCGCTCTTCCAGATGGAGGAGGGCGATGTCTTCTCCACTGCGAAGCTCCGCAAAGGCATGGAGAACCTCCGGAAGCTTTATGGAGAATTCGGCTACATCGACTTCGTTCCCGAGCCTGTTCCGGAGCCCCTACCTGGCACCGACAAAATCGATCTCACGTTTAACGTCGACGAAGGTAAGCAGTTTTTCGTACGTCGCATCGATTTTTCGGGCAACACGACCACGCGTGACAAGGTCATCCGTCGCGAGTTGCTGGTTGACGAAGGGGATGTCTTCAACACGCGCATGTGGGAGATCAGCATTCTTCGTCTGAATCAGCTTGGATACTTTGAACAGCTGAAAGAGGACGAAGCAGCTACCATCAATCGCGACACCAAAACCAACACCGTCGACTTGACATTGAAGGTGAAGGAGCGCGGAAAGAACTCCATCCAGTTAAACGGTGGCGTCTCGGGTATCGCGGGCAGCTTTATCGGCTTCTCGTATTCGACGAACAATTTCCTCGGTCTTGGTGAGACGTTAAGTCTCGATTCCCAACTCGGTGATCGTATCCGAAACGTGACGTTTGGCTTTACCGAACCGTACTTTCTCGATCGTCCGATGCAAGCCGGATTCACCCTCTACACAACACGTTTCAACTTCGATCAAGGACGCGAAGTTTCGCTGATATCCGGTCGTAATCTCGCCCCGCTATTCGATCAGCTCGGTAAGGAAAACCTGTTGAACTACGTTTCGAACGGATACGGCTTCACCACGTTCCTCAGTTATCCGATGAAGCGCCTGAGTTTTGCCCGGGTCGGTCTTAGCTATGGATACGACACATCGAACATCACCACGCTGAGCGAGGCTTCGAAAACCTACTTCACTTACCTTAACTTCCAGGATGGCCCGAGCACGCTGCAGGGTATCAAAACGAGTAAGGTAGTTCCGTCGTTCAGCTACAACACGGTAGACCATCCGATTACGCCAACCCGAGGTAAATCGATCTTCATCTCGACCACGTTCGCCGGCAGTGCGCTCGGCGGCAACGTGAACATGATCGAGCCTACGATCGATCTTAAGTATTTCCGCTCTGGATTCCGGAAAGGCCATGTCATCGGTATGCATGGACTGGGCCGGTTCGTCAGCGGATTCGGCGGCAAAGTGGCTCCTCCGTTCAACCGCTTCTACATGGGCGGTGAGAACGATATTCGCGGCTTCGACATTTGGGGGATCAGCCCCATGGCCTACGTTCCCAGCGAAGCCACCATCAACGTGCGGAACAACGATGGCAGCGCGCGAACTCAGCAATATATCGATGCCAACGGTCAGCAAGTGATCGTTCCGGTAACGCAACAGATTCCGATCTATCAGCTCATCTTCCCCGGAGGCGACACCCAGGGAGTGGTGAATTTCGAATACCGCATCCCAATCTTCGGTCCCGTCATTGTTGCCGGGTTCTTCGATGCCGGCGTCAACAAGATCTCGCGTGTGAACCAGCTTCGGTTGAACCCAACGCGCGTAAATGAACTAAACGGGATATTCCCGCAGGCCGGCTTCAGTCCGCAAGCAAGGATTGCGCCTGGTACTCAGGACGTTCGCGCTTCCACCGGAGTGGAGCTTCAGGTAATGATGCCGGTGGTAAACGCGCCATTCCGGCTCTATTATGCGTACAATCCATTAAGGGCTCGAATGTTGTTACAGCCGCCGGTTGTGGCGGATCGTTCCCTTTTTCCGAATCAAGCCACATTCGCCGAAGCCGTTCTCCGGTTCGGTACACCAACTCCGTTCGTCGAGAAGACCACATTGTTTCGCTTCTCGATCGGTCGGACATTTTAGGAATTCAGCCACGGCGGCCAAGGTCGCCGTGCTACCATCATCAGTTTCAGGAGTTTGATCAAGACTGTGAGAAACCGTGTGTTTTTACTCTCCTCGGCATTGCTGAGCGCCGCGTTGGCTGTCTCGGCGCAGACTAGCGCCCCGACCAAAGTCGGAATCATCAACATCCAGCAGGCCATCATCAGCACCACCGAGGGACAGAAGGCCGCCAAAGAGCTGGAAGAGAGATCGGCGCCTAAGAAAAGGGAACTCGAAAAGGTTCAAGCTGAAATCAACAGCATGCGCGACCAGTTCAGCAAGATGAGCACGGTCGGCAGCGAAGAACAGAAGCGTAGACTGGCTGGTGATATCGACCAGAAGACCAAGAGCTTCAATCGCCAGGTCGAAGACGCGCAAGCCGAGCTCGATCAGGAACAGAACAAGGTTCTCAATGAACTCGGCGGACGCATGCTGGCAGTGCTCGACAAGTACGCGCGTGACAACGGCTATGCTGTGATCCTCGATGTCAGTTCTCAGCAGACACCTGTACTGTTTGCCGCGACCAGCATCGACGTCACCCGGGAAGTCATCGATCTATACAACAAGAATGTTCCCGCTGCTGCTCCGCCCACCGGAGGCGCCGCCGCAGCTCCGCCTGCCGCAAAACCAGGCATGCTTCCGCCCGCAAAACAGGTGGTTCCTCCTCCGGCTGCAAAGCCCGGTGCGACGAAGCCTGCCCCGGCAAAGTAACCCTCGCATATTGTGGCAGCGGATCGCCATTCCGCTGCCCCCACTTCCGCTGCGACGTTCGGCGCAGACCAGCTTCTCAGCATCGTTCGTAGCTTTTGAACAAGACATTCGAAAGAACGCGATCGATACTTCATGAAAACTCCCCTTCTACCCTGCTCTTGCGATGAATAACCGACCTGCTAAAGAGCGATCTCTCATCTGCCGGTCACACTCAAGGTCAGCGTGTAAGCAGAGACTTCAGTGCGTCGCGCTGCATTACGCATCATGAAAACCTTCACTCTATAGTCGCCGCTGGTCTTCAGCGTCCCTTGAAATGTATTGCCGGACATCGTTCCGTGATGTAACGCCGAATCGGCTCCTGGTTCTATAACCGTAAAGTATGTCGATGCATTCTTGGCAGCAAGTTTAACGGTCATCGTCTGACCGGCGCGAGCCTTCAGGACATAATTCACCGTCTCGTAGCCCTTAATGGATCCGCTGATCACCTTCGAGGAAGCACCCGAGTCGAACTGGACGGGTGAATTACTGCCAACTTCCATCCACAAAAGCTTGCCGCTCTTTGCGTCGCCGAGGCAGTGACCCTTCATCACCTCCTTGTCCAACATCGCGGACCAGGTCACGATCAGGTTTTCATCCGGAGCTGGAGGCGCTTCTCCTAGCTGCACTTTTGGCGTAGCCAACCCGAATCTCGCCGCAGCTGCCGACTGGCACGCTTGTTTGAAGTCTCGCGCGACTGCCAGATTCAGATTTGACACGGCAACTGCCCACAGCAGACCGCGCTTGAGAGTTAGGCTCATACTCTCTTTGGACGATCTGGTCTCCAGGATTGAAGAACAATATTTGCACCTAACAGCGTTCTCGCAATGGCATTTGCACTTGTGGGATGTAGAGGCCAGGCTGAACTAAGAAGAGAGGTATCTGCCGCTGTAGATGCATCTAAAACGCATGTCAGCGTCGCCTCGTGAGTGACGTCATTCCTGCTTGTGCATGCCATCGTCCCAAGCACGATTCCAAGATATTCGTCTACGTGCAGACACAGAAGCGCCGACGACGGCGCGCATCGAAATACGTCCTGCCCTGAACATAACGGCGATAAGCGCGCCTTGCTAAGTCGAAGCGTCCGCCCGAAAGTCTAGTGGTGAGCTCCCCACCGATACGCCCGCTTCTTCCGACGGAGTCGATGGTGCGTCCCAATGCAGCGATTTTCCTCGGTTGCCACTGGTCTGAAAAATGCGCGCCCACAGCGGAAGCCGTTCAATATTCGCTACAAAGATGGGTTCCCGAAGGAGCGACAACACCTGAATGCACTATGCACGCGCAGATCAATACGTAGACTTTGGCGGACGCCGGCCATCCTCTCCCTCCTCTGCTGGAGCAAATCGACTGCAGCGCCGGCCCGGGCCCCTAGCTTTCCTTGGGGTGTAGATTTACGTAAATTAGGCATGTCCCGATTCAGCCGGTGACGGCGCTTTCATTCATGAGAGCGTCATTACGCGGAGAAACAACATGCCTTGCCAACTCACACCCAGCACAACTGCACGCGAAGATTTCCTTGGAACAAGCGGTTCCAAAGTGACCGTAAAGCTCAAGGGCCCGGCCGGTAAGGGCGCCGAGATCGTCCATATCCGTTATGCCGGTACTGAGATCGACACCGAGTCTCCATTCGAGTTCACGCTCCGCAAGGGCGCGAAATTTCTCGTTGTTCTCGCCGAGGCTTCGGAAGCCGGTGTTCTTCTTCAATTGATTGAAGAATGCGGATCCGGCGACGAACAGGTTCTCGATCGCTTCCACTTCGACCCCATGAACCCTGCTCGCGGCTACTTAGTCCGCGGCGCGTAGGAGATCGTCATGCCACGCTCAAAACTTCTTCTCACGCTTCTAGCGGCCGCCTCTGTGGCGCTCGCTCAGAGAAACATCCCGGGGCTTGCCGAGCTGAACCCTGCCAACATATATCTGCAGGACCCAGCCGTCGAGCGTGTCGCTAAAATGACGCCTGCCGACCGCACCAACATCGATGTCGCAGGTGTTCTTCCCGAAAAGCTATCGCGATCATTTGCGGATTACGCCGCAGCTCGCATGGACTCTGGTTCGATCCTTCAGTCCGTTGATGCGCTTTTTGAGTCCGCTGAAAAGCTGCGGCTCAACAAGCTAGTTGCAAACACGCCTGGCCCAACCGGATCGACGGCGCTTGTCTCACGCGTATCCGTTCCGTCGATTCTCGGGTTCGCGACTGAGTACGGAGGTATTCTCCAAACGAACGACGGCAACGTGTCCACACTCAGAGGAAACCTCCTCGGAATCGCGAAGATGGCGTTCGGCCAGGAGCAGTTTCCTTACTGCCCCGAGATCGATGTAAAAAACTGTCAGCCTGCTTCTCGATGGCTTCGGAGATTCTCGGGCAATCTCTCATTCGGCAGCACACGCGCGGAGGCTCCGACGACCGCGCCCACTACAGGAGCATTGTTCGGGACAGACTATCGGATGGCCTCGTGGGGATTACGCTTCGATCTGACCGCAAACGATCCGAGCGATCCGAAGTTCCTACCGGCCTGGAGAGCAGCCATCACGAAACTGCGGAGCAAACCGGAAGGTTTGTTGTTCACTGAAGCGGTTGACGGCTTGCTCCAGAAGATGGCAGATCAGGATACGTACACGGATTGGCGAGCCGAGACAATCAATATGCTCAAACAGGCCAGCCCCGCAAACTTCGGTGCTGTTCTCATCACCCGTCTCGATCTCCTGATTGAGAAAATGGTGGTGGCCGACCCTGATTTCAAGACGCGTATAATCTCGCTGCGCCGCACATTCATGAACTACGCTACAGTGCGTGACGATCTGCTTCGACAAATCCATAGCCACCGCGCCAGCTTCGAATACACAAATCAGCATCCACTGAGTCAGCCGACCACATCGAACTTTCGATTCATCTATTCGCATCAGCCGACTCAATCCCCGACACTCGTAACCGCCAACTTCGCGGCGACATGGTACAACCAAGCCCAGCCCGGCGCCACCGGCGGGCGTTTCCGCGATCTTCAGATTGCCGGACAACTTGATAGGCGGCTTGGGGAGATCGCGCATCTCGGTAACGCCATCGCAACCTTCGGCGGCTACTATCAGTGGATGAAGGAGGACGCTCTCATTACGATTCCTCCTGGGAACGTGGCGCCGGGAAGCGGAATTGTTCTCCCTAACAACGCTGTGACTCTGCTTGGCACGAAGGGCCACATCGGGGTAGTTCAAGGCAAACTGACCATTCCCATCAACGGGATCGTACGGGTGCCGATCTCCGTTACCTGGTCCAATCGCACCGAGCTAATTAAGGAAGAAGATCTCCGTGGTCAGATAGGCTTAACCTTCGACCTTGATAATATCTTTCGGCGATAGCAGCGCTATTCTGCCTCCGGTGGATGGATCAGGATTCCCCCGCGCCACTCGGCTCGCCCAGGAGCAAGCACATAGAGAATTCCCGATACACGTGGCAGGATACGGATCGCCAGCCTGCCGCCCCATTTCCATTCGTCACCTTCGCGGAAAGCAATATGCTCCCAAGCGCCGCCCAAGTCATCCGCCGCCACCGAGCGCTGACGTGATTACCGTCGGAGATCGTAGGTCTCACGAAAGCCACCGGCTCAGCCGGAGAATCTGAGCCTTCCTGTTCTTCCCCTTGGCCCTTGAAGATCGGTGTGTCCCGGAAGCTCTGTACTACAAGCCCCTGTGCGACGAACCACTTTCGTTCATAGTCCACACGAACCGAGACCGCCGGGCTAGTAGTAAGCCGGTTGCTCCCAAACGAGACCCCAAACCCGGGAGCCAACTTCAGGCCTTTCTAAAGCGATCCTGCGCGCCAGAGGGACGATCAGCGAGCCTGCTCGGAAAATGTCCGAAGCGACAAACTCCGCCTCGTAATAATCCCTCTCTTCGACGCCTTCTTTCTTCTCTTCTTTCCCTGCTTCTTAAGGCGCAGCCATGGCGACGAGAGTCGACCTTGATCTCGTCCCAGATTGTTGGGCCGTTCTCGACCATTCACTTCTACCACCAGCAGCAACAGAGAGGTTAGAACGCACATATTCAGTCCCGGAGAACGATCGGGCATTAACGCGCCCGCGTAGGGTCAAGGAACAAGCGAGTTACAAGTGGGGATGACCAAGCAGATCACCTTCCATCGAACCCGCACTCGCCTCGCACGTCGCTTCTTTCAGGCGATCCGGGTGGATACGAAAAGCACCGTAACACAACAGTCCAAGAACGGCGCCGGGTCGAAGATACCAGCTCGCCCAAGACAACGGCGAATCGCCATTGGCGTCAAGCGCATCAAGCCTGGCCCCTGCAGCCAGCAGGCTTCGGATGTCATCCTCATTCCCGAAAGCGGCCGCACGGTGCAGTGGTGTTTCTCCTTTCGTGCGGCAATCGCGCATAAAGCCGCCAGTCTCGCGGCCCGCAATGGTTTTGCAATTCGGGTCAGCTCCGCGCAACAGGAGCAGCTTAACCACCGGAGTATATTTCCATCGGTTAGCTTTTGAGAGAGCGGCGTGCAGCGGTGTTTCGCCCGTCTCCAAAGGATGATTGACGTCGGCGCCGTTCTCGATCAGGTATTCGCACAGGCGCCAGTGGCCATGAAAGCAAGCGCCGTTCAAGTCGAAATTGGCGCCGAGTGATGTCAGCGACTCACCGCTCGTGACCAGAAATCGGATGGCGCTGACATCGCCGTAG
Organism: Bryobacteraceae bacterium; assembly: GCA_035630195.1. Taxonomy (GTDB): domain Bacteria; phylum Acidobacteriota; class Terriglobia; order Bryobacterales; family Bryobacteraceae; genus DASQDN01. The sequence continues at coordinate 1,375 of DASQLD010000685.1, read as the reverse complement.
TATGCACACCATCGAATCAAGGAATGCCCACCGGCGATCGCCGTTACCGGATTGCCCTTTGCGACGTGCTCAAACACCAAGTCTGTGCGGCCATCAACGATACGTTCCAGCATGAGGGCAGGATAACCGACTTTGGTTCGTTCTTTAAATCGCTCTCACGGCTGAACGCTACCGAATCGATTACAGACCAAGCTCACGATAGGCAACTATGCGCTCATGTAATAGCGCTACTTTCCGGCATCGATTAAGCCCCTCCGGCTTAGCTCGGTTTTGCATTGGACTACAGGGTGCCCTACTATTGCGCAGTGACAGTAATATCGGTCGTATCGGTGCGCTGGATTGGCCCGGCCGATATCTTGCGCACGTGGCGAACGCGTTTAGCCAACTTGGTGTCTGTATTGAACACGAACTCACCGGTGTCGACCATTTCCATCTGTGGCATCTCGCCCTCCGGCGCTTTGCCGATCAGTTTGGTGACCATGCCTAGTAGCGCCTTGCCGTCGTGCCTTTGCACGGTTCGGACGTGAGCCTCGCCGCCCGAGACTTTGTCCAGGTGGATCTCGAAAACGCTTGGCAGCGTTCCTTCGCCGCCGAGTGGATTTGGTGATTCCAACTGTATTGTCGCAGGCGTTCCAGTCTCGAGTTCAGCACCGGAGAGGTTGAACAACAACTGGACGTTCTTCGTCGCCGATGTGATCAGCGTTGACGGGTTGAGGATCCGCGATAGTTGGGTAGTGAACGCTTGTTTCTGGGTATCGGGCAGAGTTTTCGTAACCTCGGCGGTGAGGATCTTCGCCATCTTCGCCATCTTTCCTGCCACCTCGTCTGAGTTACGCAGGCCTGTGAACTCGCCTTCCGTATTGAACTGCAATTCGAAATGAATGCCCTCGACCGCCTTCGACATGGCGTCGAACAGCGCCCTCTGGTCGGCGGGAATATCTATTAGCAGCACCGTATTCGTTATTGTCCAGTCCGCAACGGCTCCCTTCGCGTTAACTTCTATAACCTTCAGCAGCACGTCGCTCTTACTACTGCCCCCGCGGCCCTGCCGTGGGTCTTCCCTGCTCGTTTTAATCTCAATCTTGAACTGCTGGCCCAGGTTGAATTTCGGAACGATGGCGAATGTCTCTGCTCCGGCGAAAGCGGCCGTCAAGAGAAACACGATCAACTTCAATTTCATAAGAGCCCTAGTATGCCACGCAGCGACGTCGAGACGGCAGTAAAAAACGTTGGTGTTCCGTCTTCAGGGTGCGCAGATCTCGTTGATTATCTCTGTATGCGCTGAAGCTCCAACCGTCTCCTCACGGTAGAGCTCCGGTGCATCTGCGGCCGTCATACCGGATCTTCCGATAACGAACCAACGTCCTTCGAATGC
>DASQLD010000684.1:0-4389 GCA_035630195.1 Bryobacteraceae bacterium | reverse complement strand
GACCGGTACGCTCAACCACCTTTCCCCGATCGCGGCTGCGTTACTTTACTCTTTCGAACAGGCACGCGACGATCTTCGACGGTGGACCGAGGGATTGTCCGAGGAACAGATCTGGCGGCGGACCGGGGAGGTCGCGTCCGTGGGATTTCACATCCGGCATATTGCGGGAAGCGTGGACCGTTTGATCACATATGCCGACGGCAGGCAACTCGACGAAAGTCAACTCAACGCACTCAGAAGCGAGCAAAACGATGGCGGCCTGTCTCGAGACCAACTGCTGACAATGCTGGACGAGCAACTTCGGAAAACAGAGGAGATTGTGCGGGCAATTGATTCGGGTTCACTAGTCGCTATCCGCGAGATCGGCCGCAAACGGACGCCTGTTCCTCTCGGCGTATTGCTGGTCCACATTTCTGAACATACGCAACGCCATGTAGGAGCTGCGATCGTCACGTGCAAAGTAGTACGCAGTCTTCCGTTGTAACCGCGACAATTAACTGTGAACGGCTTACAAGGTTTCAAATAACGACCTAGAATCGTCGCACCCTTCGTTCTAGGAGACCGGTTTACATGTCACTGCTCGATCGAGCACGACGGTTCGCTGCGGTAGCACGTGCCTCTGCGCTTGTTATTGTTCCTTTGCATCCAGCGTTAGCGTTCAAGCGGCAACTTTCAGTTTCGTCGATCCGGATATACGTGTCTGTTGGGCCGGTTTTCTGCGATTCGGGCGGTTTCGGCACTGGCTCGAGTTCGCCGTAGCCGAAATGATGGCGTTGAAGGAATCAGGCTCGAAGGGAACATCGGCATGAGCGGACCTATCCAGTTCCAAGCGCTTGGGAGTGGATTCTTCCGGTGGCAGGGCGCTACGTTTGCAAGTCCCTCCATTCGACCCAACCACGTTGTCGGTTCTATGGGATATCGAGGCAGGAGACCCGAATGGCCTCCTGACATATACCGGTTACATAACGCGAGTGACGATCAACGATTTTGTTCGACAGAGGGAGGTCCTTTTTCCAACGCCCGTCACCGAGTTCGCGGCGCTCTTTCGGGAAACGATCACCTTCACTCCGGGAACCGTCGGCGCTTACAGGACAGCGTGAATATCCTGACTGGAGACGTCGGACCCGATCCCGATGTGGAGGCAGGCTATTCCGCCAGCAGCCGCATCGAGATCACTGCGGCGGTTCCCGAACCCTCTTCATTCGGATTGTTCGCGATAGGTGTCAGCACGCAAGCCGCGACATTGAGCTTTAGCGATGCCGACACTCGCGCTTGCGGTTTCTTCTCCTGCGATTCGGGTCGTTCGGGAGCAGCGTACTGGGATCGTCTGCCCGAAGTCAACGGCGTTCGCGGAATTGATCTCACCGGAAGCGCTGGGGCATCCGGACAGGTCTCCTAGGTATCTTATGGTGGCGCCTACGTACGTTGGTCGGGATATACGATCGGCAGTACCCCATTCGAGCCGATTGCGCTGTCGATAGCATGGGAATTCGGCGGCGAAGATTCGGCCGGAATCCTGGACATAATCGGATTAAAACGCGGCTCGTGATCAATGATTTCGTTCGAGATACCGAGGTTTGGTTCCCCACCCCTGTTCACGAATTTTCACTTCAGCTCCAGGAAGCAATCACAATTATGCCGGCGCCATATGGCAATTACTGGGTCAGTCTTGACATCATGACCGGCGGGTTTCCGGGGCACGCCCCTGAGGATCATGCGTCGTTTTCGGGGGGAGGCAGGATACAGAATAGTGCATTGAATGTGCCCGAACCTTCTTCGTTCGCGCTTGTCTTGGGGAGCGCCCGGGTTATGTTCGTTGTTGCCAGACGAAAGCGCGTAGGAAGTGCTCCGTCAAGTTGACTAGCGAGGACAAGTGGCGAATTCTACTTGTTTTGCCGCAGCTTCCACAAGACCCAACCAGCGGCGCCAGTCGATCGATGCGCGCTGCGGCGCGTGTGCTGAAGCAGGCCGGGTTTCACGTCCGTTGTCTCGCGACGACCGCAACCGAAGGAGCCCTTACCTGTCCGATTTCAGACTTCTTACGAAATAGCAGGGTTGCCGTCAGTAAGGTTGGCCGGGAACTCCGGTTCACGGAGCAGAGTATTTTTTTTCGACTGCTTTCCACCGGAGGTCTGCCGCTAAATCAAATCGATCTATGTTTCGGCCGAGCTTTCGACGCCATCTTCCGCGACGAACTTGGTAGCTTTCGCTCGGACGCAGTGTTCACTTACTGGGGAGTCGAACGCGATCGCCGTCGCTTTCAGCTCGCTCGCCAAAATGGCACAAAAATCATTTACGGTTTACGAAATCACGCGTATGATCACCGATACTGCTTCGACCTTGTCGATGCGATCCTGCCTCCCTCTCAGGCGCTTAGCGACTATTATCGCGGAACGTTCGGCATCGAATCGACAGCGATCCCAAGTCTGATGAACGAAGATGAAGTCCTGGCGCCGCGTCGGGATCCGATATTTATTACCTTCATCAACCCGACGATCGGAAAAGGCGTCACGGTCATGGCCCGTTTAGCGGAGGAGCATCGACGAGACGGCCGGATATTCCGATCCTCGTCGTCGAAAGCCGTGGATCAGCAGGCCATTTAGTCAGTTCCGGTTTTCGCAGCAATCGGGGCGGTCTGCCGGACTTGGTGAGAGATCAACAGTTCATACTGCCGCTGCCGTCCGACCTCACGATAAACCGGAGCGAGCCAGTCGAACCAGAAGTGGTCGAACCGTGGCTTGAGGCTGTCATTCGCCTTGTCGACGATGAAGATCACTATCGCCAACTGTGTTCGCGCATAGCGGAACTAGGGAAGGTTTATCGGACAGAGGTTCTCGCGCCGCGCTATATCGCTTTCTTCGAGGACGTCCTGTCGAGATAGAAAGGCCGGAGCGGTCTCCGGCCTTTTGTTGCTTAAAAGGTAAAGCTATGCCGTAACCGGCTGTTCCCTATACTTTTGCGCCATCTGTTCGAGCGGAATCGGCGCATAACCCGCGTTGCCAGCCTGACCAAACGAAATCATGCGAGCCTTGACAACTTCCTTCATCGCCTCGCGCGCAGGCTTCATGTAGCCGCGCAGATCGAACTCTTCCGGCTTCTCGAAGAGAACCTTGCGAACAGCGGCAGTCATTGCCAGACGATTATCGGTGTCGACGTTGATTTTGCGAACACCGTGTCGGATACCACGCTGGATCTCTTCGACTGGTACGCCGTAGGTTTCCTTAATCTTGCCGCCGTACTTATTGATCATGTCGATAAGTTCTTTGGGAACGCTGGAAGATCCGTGCATCACAAGGTGCGTGTTTGGCAACTTGCGATTGATCTCCTCGATCCTCGACATCACAAGAACTTCACCGGTCGGCTTCTTCGTGAATTTATATGCGCCATGGCTTGTCCCGATTGCGACGGCCAAGGCATCGATACCTGTGCGCTCAACGAATTCGACCGCTTCATCCGGGTCCGTCAAGTGCGCCAAAGCATCCACGTCGGCGCCATGCCCGTCTTCAATACCGCCTAGGCAACCTAGCTCGCCCTCGACGGTGACACCACGCGCGTGCGCAATTTCCACTACCTCGCGCGTGACACGAACGTTGTATTCAAAATCAGCCGGCGTCTTGCCGTCCGGCATAAGCGAACCGTCCATCATAACGCTCGTGAATCCCATTTCGATCGCTGAGATGCAAGTCTCAGGGCTATTGCCGTGATCCTGGTGCAATGCGATCGGAATCTCGGGATACAGTTCCGTTGCCGCGAGCATCAGGTGATACAGGAACCGGTCATTCGTGTAGCCACGGGCGCCCCGGCTTGCCTGGACGATTACCGGCGACTTAGTTTCACGGGCAGCCTCCATGATCGCCTGGATCTGCTCCATGTTATTCACGTTGAAAGCGCCGACGCCGTAGCCGCCTTTCGCAGCTTCATCGAGAAGCTGCCGCATCGAAACCATTGCCATAAATATTTCCTCCCTCGAGTTGGTTTACGGATTGAGATGGGTTTCCAAAAACGCGAGCGAGGCTCACTCAGATTACGGAAACGCCGGTTACGAAAAAGACTTCGGGCTTTCCCTGACCAAAGATTTTATCATGCGCGTATCGTCTTGCCGACCGATCCAATTAGCACCACTTTCAGTTGTAAACAAACTGAAACAGCGGTACCCTAACAGAAAATGCAAATGAGGGTCAGGTGTCCGCTGTACGTTTTTCTCATTTTAATGGCTGGTACTTTATCAGCCCAAGTCACAACATCCCGTCTTACCGGCACGGTACAAGATGCGAGCGGCGCCGCCGTTTCCGGAGCGACTGTCACCGCCCGCAACGAAGAAACCGGCCAGGTCCGCAGCGTAACTTTGACGGAATCCGGAATCTTCACTTTCGATGCCGTTCCGACAGG
>DASQLD010000683.1:0-8248 GCA_035630195.1 Bryobacteraceae bacterium | reverse complement strand
GCCCGCGATGTCGCCCAGCAGCGATTCAAAACCCGGCCTGGGGTCAATCGAAGGGTAGACCAGTACCTCCTGTTCCAGGCGTACATTTGCCCGGCGGAACGTAAAACCGAAGGGAAAGCGCGTCGAAAACGAGAATGTCTTATTTTTGTACTGTCCTCGCTTACGAAAATAGAGAGGCGCCGGTTCCGTGACTGTGGTTCCCGCAGGAACCAGCGGAATGTAGATCTCTTCTCGGAGCCCTGTATCGGCGGCGCCGCTAAGATGCAGCGAGAACGACGGCATCACGAACTTACGATTCCGCACTCTGATCTTCGCGGGAATCTCGCGGCGCGCGACGACGTGGGGCGGAACTTCAAGGTCGAATTCCAGCCCGGCGAGACCGAGCCGGCTGATGAAGCCTGAAATGAGTAGCGTGGAGAGAAGCGCAGCCAGCAGCAGAAACAACAGATTGTTGCCCGAGGCAAATGCCGCCAGGCCGACAACAACCACCGTTAGAGTGAAGACGAAGCCAAGCGCCGTAATCTGTTGGCGCATGCTCTCTTCGAATGCTTCGCGTATGCGCCGCCAGATCTCACGCATGATCGCCGCTCGCATCATGCCACAATGGCAGCGTCCATGTCGAGTTTCGTAAGGAAGATCCGCATCGGCGGACGGGAGATTGAGGCGCGGGTCGAAAATGACGGCGACAGTTGGCGTATTGATGTTGGAGAAGGAGTCCGCGAGGCTTCCGTCCTTGAAGTGGAACCGGGCGTCTACTCTGTTCTCATCGCTGGAGGAAGCTTTGAGATTCGCGCCAATGAAATCGACGTTATCATCGAAGATCCGCGCGAACCTCGGAAAGCGGTGGCGCTCGCGGGCCTCGAAGGACGCCAGACGATTACCGCGCCTATGCCCGGCAAAGTCATTCGCCTCTTAGTTGCAGAAGGCGAAGAGGTTCGGCGAGGGCAAGGCTTGGTCGTGATCGAAGCCATGAAGATGCAGAACGAGCTTAAGTCCCCGAAGGATGGACGCGTGACATCGCTGCCCGCCGAGGAAGGCGCCGCGGTAGGAGCCGGTCAAGTGCTGGCGGTGGTCGAATAAGATGCCTTTCGAAGACAACGAGGATATTTGCGCCAAGTGCGGGGGCTCGATGTGGATCGTGACCGAGCTTGATGGCGGGATTAGGGGAGCCGAGCGCTGTGAGTGCTTCGGCGTTCGGAGAACCCGGAACCGTGAGAGCAAGGCTGGAATCCCGCCGAACTATGCGCAAGCGACCCTCGAGAACTTCCAGCTTCCCGGCGACAATCCGGTCGCGCGCCAAGGCCTCTCGAGCGTATTCATGGAAGTCCGGCGTTACGCCAAGGAATTCCCGCTGACTGACAAGCCCGGTTTATTACTGGTAGGAAACCCCGGCACTGGAAAGACTCACCTTGCTGTCGCTGCGCTGCGTATCCTGATGACGCGCGGTTTCGATGGAGTCTTCTTCGACTATCAGACACTGCTCGAACGGATCCAGCGAGGCTGGAATACTGCCTCCGGCACAGCAGATAGAGAAGCGTATCAACTTGCTTTGGATGCTGAAATTTTACTGCTCGATGACCTCGGAGCGCGGCGAATTAGTGAGTGGGTGGAAGATACGGTCGCGGCGATCATTACACACCGCTGTAATCACAAGAAGCCGTTAATTGCGACCACGAATTTGCCGGATCCGGCAGCCGGAGACTCGTTGGTAACCCGTCCGGGCGAGATGCCTGGAACACCTCGTATCTTGAAGTCTCTGGCGGAGTTAGTTGGCGAACGAGCCCGCTCCAGGCTGTTTGAAATGTGCCGTGTTGTAAGAATGCCGAATGTCGAGGATTACCGGTTAAAACGCCGGTAATTACCCAAGGAAACTCAGCGGATCGCCGGGGCTTATTCGCAATGGCCGACCAATATTCGAAATGTATTCTTTCGTGTAATCGACGCCTAGTTTCTTGAAAATCGTAGCCATCAGGTCCGGCACTTCAACGGGTTTATCCTTCACGAACATTCCGTCTTTGTCAGACTCTCCGACGACTTGTCCTTTCGGCACGCCTGGGCCTGCCATCACAAGCGAGAAACAATTGGGCCAGTGATCGCGGCCGTTATTAACGTTGATCTCCGCTGTCCGGCCAAACTCTCCCGTCAGGATCACCAGCGTTGTGTCGAGCATGCCGCGTTGCTCGAGATCGGTGAGCAAAGTCGAGAAGCACTGATCGAGTTCCGGCATGAATTCGTTTGCATACGATGGGAACAGATTGCCGTGGTGGTCCCAGGCGTTATCTCCCTTGCCGACACTCACGAATCGCACACCAGCTTCGACGAGTCGTCGCGCAAGCAGCGCGCCCTGACCCATCGACGTCCGCCCGTAGTCGTTGCGCAATTTCTCCGGCTCCTGCGCTATATCGAACGCCTGCTTCGCCCTCGGGCTGCGCATCAGTTCGAACGCCGACTGATAATACGAATCGAGCGTTTCAAACGTGTCCGTCGTGTCGATCTGCTTGAAGGCCGAATCGACAACTTTCAGAAGACCGTGGCGACCCTCCATACGCGCCCAATCGACACCCATCGGCAAGTCCATGTCACGAACGGAATACTTTGCGACATTGACCTCACCGCCGGAGAACGGATTGTACTTCGGCCCAAGGAATCCGGCGCGCGCATTATTTCCGCGCGGCTGCGGAATATTCACATACGGAGGAAGCTCATTGCGCGCGCCGAGTTCCTTCGCCAGCACCGAACCCATACACGGCACGAGCAGCGTAGGAAGCGCATCGTGCCCGCTCAGCATCAGTGTCTGCGCGGCTCCGTGGGCCGATTGCTTGTGCGTCATGGACCGGATCAGCGTGACCTTGTTCATGAGCTGCGCCGTGCGCGGCAGATGCTCACAGACTGACAGGCCGGGAATCGAGCTGGGTATCGACTTGTAGGGAGTGCGGTACTTGCGATCCGCATCCAGCTTCATGTCGAATGTGTCGAGATGGCTCAGCCCACCCGCCAGCCAGAGATGAATGATCGAGATGTCTTTCTTTGGGGGCGCGGGAGAAGCGGCCTGCAGCCGCAAAATGTCACCCCACGTGAGGGAACCGAACGTGGCAATGGAACCGATTCTTAGGAATGCGCGGCGATCAAACATATCTTTCCCCTAATGCTGATATAAGAACTCCTTCGAGTTCAAAATGGCCCAGAGCAGATCCTGATACACGGCTTTGCGATCTGATCCCGTTTTGATCTTTTCCATCACGGCCGACCGCTCTGCATCTGTAGGCTTCCGAACCAACGATGTCAGGAACACACGATCCAGCAAAATATCATCCGTCGACGCCAGGTCCAACTTCGTCTTATTCACCTTGTTCTGGATCGTGGATCCCGAGATCATGTGCATCGTTTGCGCCATGTCGGGCTGACTATCGCGTTCGCAGATAATGTCGCGGCTCAAGCGGCCAAAGCTCGACAGCATGTAGCCACCCCCGCCCGCGTAAACTTGCATTGCGCGTGTGCCAAGTGGATAACCGGCAAATTTCTCCGCGACTCCGGTCACTTCGGACATTGCATCTACTAGCGTCTCCGCTTGTAGCCTGCGAATTCGGAAGTGCGAATAGTTCAGTACCTCGCTGCGATTCGAATCATTCGGAATCGCCGATAACTGATATGCGCGAGAGTTCAGGATCGTCCGGATCAGATGACGCATATCGAACTTGTGCGCGATGAAGTCTTCCGCAAGGGCATCAAGCAGCGCAGGATGGGTCGGCGGGTTGGTCACCCGGAAGTCATCGACCTCTTCGACAAAACCTCTGCCCATGTAGTGTTTCCATACGCGGTTGACGATTGTGCGTGCAAAGAACGGATTTTTCGGCGAAGCGAGCCAGTCGGAGAGGGCTTCTCGAATATCGGCGTCCTCCTGATCCTTGATGCTGGGCCCATCGAGAAACTTCGGATCCATCCGCTGCTTCTTCTTCGGATGCTCGACGACGCCTTCTTCCATGTACTGCGTGGCGTTCTCGTCGTTCTCGTAAACTTCCTTGATGCCAACACGGGCGAAAAACGCCGCGAATCCGTAGAAATCATCCTGTGTATATTTCTCCCACGGATGGTTGTGGCACTTGGCGCATTCGAGCCGTACCCCAAGGAACAATTGGCTCACATTGGTCGCATGATCGGGCGCGTTCGAGTCGAAGCTGACGTTGTAGAAACTCGTTGGCGATTGCCTCAATCCGGCGATGGATGAGTTCGGGAAGCTGTGTGACCCTTGACTCAGCAACAACTCCCGCACGAAGCGATCGTACGGCTTGTTTTCGCGGAAAGATTGCCGCACGTAATCATAAACGATTCGGGCTCCCTTGGCCCCCGCTTCCCTCGTACCTGCCCGAAACAGCTCTGTGAACTTCAGCGCCCAAACATCGGCGAACTCCCGACGCTCAAGCAGATTGTCAACAAGCTTCGAACGCTTCTGAGAATCGGTCGAGTCGAGGAAACTCCTACTTTCGGCTTCGGTTGGCAGAAGGCCAAGATTATCGAGATAAGCGCGACGAAGGAACTGGCCATCGTCGGCGAGTTCCGACGGTCGGATATTCAGCCGCCGCAGCTTAGTGAAGATGTGCTCGTCGACGTAGTTGAATCGCGCGACGTTCGGGTAATCTTTCGCAGTAGCGCCCGATGCGACGAGGATTCGCGCTGCAACTGCTTTCCCCATCGTGCGCACCATGATCGACGTTTCACCGGATTGCAGCGCTTTAATCATTCCTTTGGCGTCGACTTGAACCGTGTCGGGCGAGTTTGAGCTGTATTGCACGAGTCGCGTGACATCGCGCACGCTGCCGTCAGAGTACTTGGCGATCGCGACAAGCTGCTGCGTCTTATCGGCGCCGAGGAGGACACGCTCCTCGGGATAGACGTTCAATTCCGTAATTCGAACGCCGTCGTTGGTATCGTAGGAGCCGCCTTGCTGCACCCAGTCGAACAGCGTTCTATATTGCAGCGAATCGGGAGCGAAGCGAAAGCCTCCGCCGTGCGGTGTTTCCGTCGTCGGCTTGGTAAGCAGCAGGCTCTTCCCGGGTTCCTTCAGATTTACCCGCTTGTGATCACCGCCCATGATGGCTTCGTAGTCGAGCTTTGGATCGTTCCCGAAGAGAGACAGCTTAAATCCACGCTGACCGCGAATTGACCCGTGACAGTTCGCGCCCGCGCATCCGGACATCGTAAAGATAGGGCTGACATCGTTCACGAAGCTGACCCCGGGCGGTCGCGCCGAAGCCTTGACGACCACCGGTACTGACGCTTGCAACCCGCGGCACTTCACTGTCACTTTCTTCATCGAAGCGCGAGCAAGATTCGAAGTGACGCACTCGCTCGTGACGTCGTGCTCATAGCCGGCGTCGTCGGTGTACGACACCAGGAACGTCTGCGTAGCATCCGTCCCGTTGAGCTGAATCGCCGGAGGCAAGATGCTGAGCTGCGCGCCGAAACACAATGCCGGCGCCAGTATGGCTAGGCCCTTCATGGTTGTCTCCGCACACGGACAGGATGCGACTTGCCGATCACAGTTCCATTCACTCTTCCGACCAATAGAAAGTCCCCCGGCGCCGTCGCGCTTGCACGTAATTTCAAGTCGGCTCGTGTCGACGCGGGAGGCACGGACACCGGCTGCATCGACAAGCCTTCCGCCGCCGTCTCAAGAGTCACTTCCAGCGGGCTGCCACCGCCGTCAAGTCGCGTAACGATCGCCGTCAAGGATGCCTCACCGTTCTTCGTCATCGTGAGAGTACGCGGCACATCGAGCACAACGCCCGGAGCGTCGGCGACTACAGCCCGAAGCTGTTCCTCTTCCGCGTCGCCAATGTGACGAATGCGTCGTTTGAAGTATCGCGCCCTCGCGGTGCGCTCCACTGTTCGGCCTTCAAAGACCCCGCGACCTCGAAACCGGATTTCCGATAGACTCAGCGGCGCATCCTGATCGACCTCGAATTGCACCTCTATGTTCGTCCCGTCCAGGTAGTGCGTCTCGCCACAAGTTCCTGTATACGGCGTGTTCTTAGGTTCCGCAATTACAGGCTTCACCCTCACACCCTGCGGTAAATTCTCCGCCCAAACTTCAACCGGCGCATTCCATCCTTCCAAGCGGCGAACACGCACAAGTACCGGATTCGTCCGGCCTCGATACAGCGTTTCATCCGTCCCGATCGTGCGGATCGTGAAGTCTGGCTCAGCATCCTTCATCGTCAGCCTGTAGAGAAACGACGGGTCGCCTCGATACTGCGCATCGCGGATCATCGCGACATAACGTCCGGCTTTCGGCAGTTGAAACACAAGATGAGGATCCATGTTGGCCGGTTCCTTTCCCGTGTTGGTCGTAGGATCGTCCTGGTATGCTAGCCGCTTACCGTTTTCGTCATAGATCACAACTAGCGGGTCGGTCAGATAATCGAGCTGCATGGCGTGCGCCTCGAGAACAACTCGCTTCGGCTCGTCCACTCGGAGCACGAAATAATCCGCGGCCTTCGGCTTGTCGATGACGCCATTGGCAACCACGGGAAGCGTTACAGGCACGGGATCCTTGCGACTCCGAGCGCGTCCATCTGCTACTGTGACCTCGTTGTACTGCGAAATGACGAACGGCGCCGGCCGCATCGCTCCATCGACGTGCAAGCGGTAAGCGCCCGGCTCGGCATTCTTAGGAATCACCATGCGTACACGAGCTTCATCCGCTTTGGACGAAATTACCGTCCCGCGAGCGAGCCCGTCGCCGAGAGTTACTTCTTTCGCCTTATCGAGATTGAAACCTCGAACCGCAAATTCGACGGTGCTTCCCTGACGAGCGCCCGCGGGCATGGCAAGCTCAGCAAAAGGCGCTTCGCCTGCAAACAGCCGGTAGTCGCAGGTTTCGCAGCCCGCCTCACTCGACCCTGACAGACGCAGCAAGTATGTGCCGGCCTTCGGAAACACATAAACGATTCGTGGATCTTTAAAACCGTAGTAATCGTCGGAATAAGCGAGTTCCTCGCCGGCTTCGTCGAGAATCGAGATCGCTGTGTCGGCATTACTGCCATTGCGCGTGCCGAGAACATCGAAAGTCAGCGTCTGGCCAGTCGCCGCCGTGAATCGGAAGAAGTCGTAATCGCCCGCAGTGACCAACCCATTTACCAGGGCAGGGAACTTCAACTCTTCCGCTTTCTTTGGGTCGTTGTTGGGTTCGGACTCATTCGTCTCGACGAACGTAGCTACATCGAAATATCCGATTGCGCTCCCGTGCTTTGCGATTAGGCGCAGATCGTGCCGACCCGGTTCCGCATCCCCTGCGATCTTCACGCGCGCCTTCACGGTATACGGATCGGCTGAGAGCACGGTCGCTTGCAGTTTCGGACTGCGAAACAGGATGGATGTAGTGTCCTGCAGATTACGACCTTGTAAAGATATCTCAATCTCTTTGCCGCGCTGTCCCCCATGCGGGAAAGTCCCGGTCACTTGCGGACTGATCGGCGGTACCGCGACCTGAGCGAACACCAAGGTTTCAAAGAGTACAACCAGGCCGAGGCTGACACGCAACGTCATCTGCGCCTTGATTTTACTTCATCGGCCTAGGATCACGGTATAGTGTGAGGCGTTGAAGAGCCTGACCCTCGCCTTGATATTGGTCGGACACGCCTCGGCGTCGGAGGTCGGTAGCCAGTCCTGCGCCCCCTGTCACCCTGCCATCTTCAAAAGCTATCGAACGACTGCGATGGCTCGGTCCAGCGGCTTGGTAACCGCTAATCCACCTTGGGAGAGCTTCGAGCGGGCCGCGGTCGGCCGGGCTCGTGTCTCTGCCGAAGGCTCACGCATCCACTTCACAATCGAGGATGGGGACAAGCGGGTTCGTCGGCCGCTAGACTATTTCATCGGCTCGGGCCTGGTCGGCCGTAGTTACGCGTCCGCGATCGGCGGCTTCCTCTTCCAGGCTCCCGTGTCTTACTACACGTCTCAACGCCGTTGGGACATCTCGCCGGGCTTCGAGAAACGCGACGAGCTTTCGCTCACGCGCGCTGTCGAACCCGCATGCCTCCGCTGTCATTCGAGCCGGCTTCAGCCTATCGAGGCCACAGCCAATGGTTATAAATCGCCGGCCTTTCTCGAAGGCGGCGTCAGTTGCGAGCGATGTCATGGATCAGGGGAGGCCCACATTGCTGGTCAGAAAACCGCTATCGTGAACCCAGCCAAACTCGACGCTCTGCGGCGCGACAGCATCTGTGCGCAGTGTCATCTTGCCGGCCTAGCC
>DASQLD010000682.1:0-8808 GCA_035630195.1 Bryobacteraceae bacterium | reverse complement strand
GAGGAGCCAGAGGTCGCCATTGCTGACGGCGAGCATGGGGCGAAGGGCGAGGTAGAGCGTGTCGGTGACCTGTGCGGCTTCGTCGATGATGAGCAGCGATAGCGCCGAGAAGCCGCGGATGGTCTGCTGGATCTGGCCCGGGAGCGCGATGATGCGCGATTCGTTCGGGAGTTTGAGTGAGTGGCGATTTCGGCCGTCGCCTTTTCTTGGAATTTCCAGGATATGCAGGAATGTCGCTACTTTATGTAAGAATTCGGAGCTTTGGCGCTGGGATGGGCAGGCGATGACGACGGTTGCTGCGGGCTGGTGGAGGGCTCGGTGGAGCGCTTTGATGGCGCAGACGGTCGACTTGCCCCACTGGCGCGTGCAGTTCAGAATGGCTCGGTTGGCAGAGCTGAGGAGAACGCAAGTTTGATGGGGGTCGGGTTCGAATTCGAGGAATTTTCGGGCGAATTCGGCGGCGTTCAGGCCGATGGCGAGGTCCTGCGCGCTCATGTGGCGGCCTGGAAGTTGATTAGGGCGGTTGAGAGGGCTATTCGCGCTTCTTCGGAGGGTTTTAGCGCGTCGTTGATGATGGCTAGAAGTGTGTGGAAGGGGAGAGGTTGGTTTTTGGGCGTTGCGGATCGTTTGATAGTCCGTGGCGTCCACGGTATGTCGATCTCGCAGATCATAACTTCCCCGATTTGAATTTAGCAGTTGATTATTGGGGTTTTGGGGGTTGGTTTTTGTAAGTTATTGACGATTTGGGTGAATATAAATTCTCGAGTTGTGTGGACGGGGTTTTAGAGGCTTCTGCTTATCGCGTGTAGGGAAGGATGTCGCCGGCGCCTCCATCCCTTGAGTGGGGGAAATGCTACCGTTGTCCGCTGATGATGAATTGGCGTTTTCGGGTTTTTTGCGTGTGATCGGCGATGGTTGTGTCTAATCGGCGGCAACGTCGTCGAGGAGTAAGAGTACGTCTCCCGTCTGCGCCTTAGCAAGAGGCAATGTTGGTCCCAGAGCCTTATTGGCTTCAGACAATGTGGCAGGGCGTTTATGAATCACGGTTATTTTTGATTGCCTTATCAGCTGGGGCGAACGTGCCGCGCTGGTCTTCACGATTCTCCTCGTTGCCAAATGCGCCAGATACAGGCGCCGCATGCTCCTGATGGGCATCGGGACCGGTATTGGACGGCTTGCGGGAACTGGATTTCAGTCCGGTTTTGTTCGATGTCTGGGCTCCACTATTGTCCACGGCGGTTGTGTTCTCGTCATTTGTAATGAGTTTTTCCTGTTTGCTCATACTCATCAGACCCAGGTTGGAGAAAGGAAGTTTCGGAGTATTCCGAGTGCGGTCCATGGTCAAAATGCGAAGGCCGTTGTGACACCAAGTTTGGAAACGCCTGTTACGTTGATCGTGATCTATTCGCGAGAACGTGATTCGCGATCTTCAGAGACCAGATCCTCTAAGAGTCGCCTAGGCACGCGAAAATTGGTGTTCGAGAGCCGATTCAGCGCCGCTGGAAGATCGATCATGTTCAGATGGGAAGCTGCGCGTAAGACTCCGAGCGTTCCTACTGTCGCTATTCCCCGTTCGGTTGCGGCAAGCCGACCGGCGGCGTCGTCGATGATTAGAAGCACGTCTTCGGTCTGCGCCTAGGCAAGAAGAATGGCCGCCCGTTCACCGGAGTCGAGTTGGTCGAGCGACGAGTCTTCGGATCCGGGCGCACTCGTGATCTGCAACCATTCGGCGTTGCTGTTTATCCAGTCCTTCACTGGGCAGGCGTTCCGGGAACACGAGTTCTGCAATCACTGTGGCGGCACTAGAATACTGCCGTAAAGTCGTGGCAGGATCTCGACAGAGTCAATCAGAACGAGATAATTCAGCGGTGAAGTATCGGGACAACAACCTTCATTTGGTGAAGATGATGGCTGTCTCGGAATCTCGCGCTACGTCCTGAACTGTGATTGGAATATACACTTTGTGCGCCTTGAGAAACAAATCCATTTCATAGCGGGATTGGAACCCCAAGAGGCGGCGAGCTTGAGCGGTGGACAACTTCGCGGACCGCAGTCCTTCGAGCGCAAGAGCTTCGAGCGCCGCACGGGAGAGACCTTCCTTATCAGCGGCAAAACGTTGTGCCAGATCTTCGGGGAGATCTAAAGTGATTTCCATGACGCTGTGTTCATTATTGCGTATGAAAGGTCCTGTGGACTTTCGTATTCGGAGCGATCGGAGACGCTAGTTGCGTTTAGCAGTCCTGATCGTGTGAGATACGCCGAATCCAAGTGAGATCAACGATTGCTCGTCACGCGTTCCAAGGCACGGCGAAACTAGGTCACGGTCACCTCGGGGACATGCCCGAGATCGTCGCCGTGCACTCCTGTCTCTTTCATGGACTCCTGCGGAGTTCGCTCACTGGACCGGTCGTAATGACGCTAAAATAGCAGGTTTCTTCAGTCGAACAAAAGGAAGCGAGGCCATGCACAAACTCGGTTGGTGTCTGATCGCACTACTCGTGATCGGTACGGAACAGGCAACAGCGCTTCAATCCGCCGCCGGGACGATTCCCCTCGATGAGGCTTCCATCGCCGATTTGAATGCCGCATTTCGCGCGGGCTCACTAACTTCCGAGCAGCTCGTCCAGCTCTTTCTTGCCCGTATCGACCGCTACGATAAGCGCGGTCCCGCGCTTCGCGCCATCATCACCCTGAATCCGAAAGCGCTCGAGACCGCCCGCCAGCTGGATGCCGAACGGAAGACCAAAGGCGCACGGTCAGCCCTGCACGGAATTCCGGTCATTCTGAAAGACAATATCGATACTTCGGACATGCCGACAACCGCGGGATCCATCATGCTGAAGGGCTCCGTTCCCCCGGACGATGCCTTTCTCGTAAAGCGGTTGCGTGAGGTCGGCGCCATCATGCTTGGCAAAGCCAACCTATCGGAGTTTGCATCCGGGCGCGCCGCGAGCTCACTCGGCGGACAGATGAAGAACCCGCACGACCTCCTCCGCACTCCACTCGGATCCTCCGGCGGTTCCGGCATCGCCGTTGCATCTGCGTTTGCCGTGCTCGCCGTTGGAACCGACACCGGAGGTTCGGTCCGTCTGCCCGCATCGGCCACGGGCATTGTCGGCCTCAAGCCCACGCACGGACTGATCAGCTGCGACGGCGTGGTTCCTCTCGCACCGACGCTGGATACCGCCGGGCCGATGGCGAGAAATGTCCATGATGTGGCAGTCGCGCTCGGTGTGTTGGCGGGAGTCGATCCGAACGACTCGGCAACCAAGAAGAGCGAGACTCACATCGAGCTGGACTACACGAAGTTTCTGCGGCGCGACGGCCTGAAAGGTGCGCGCCTTGGAATTGCCCGCGATTTCATGGGTTTCGATCCGGATGTGGATTGGGCCGCCGAAGCTGCGGTGTTGGCGATACGGCGCGCCGGAGGAACAGTAGTCGATGTCCAACTCCCGAAATGGCTCCTCGATTCGAAAAGCGAATTCTACAACGCGATTCGCTATCCCGAGTTCGCTGCCTTCATCCCGGGATATCTGAAGACGCTCGGCGTAGCGTACCCGAAGAACATCGAGGAACTCCTCGCGAGAGCAACCGAGGTCCACGCGTTCGGTCCCGACGGCACCGGACCGAACCCGAACCGGTGGACGATGATGAAACGGGAAGCTGCTTCAGCGAAGCTCGACGACTATCGCTATACGTCGGTCCGTGACCACGCGCTAGAGATGATCCGGGCGGTGTTCGAAGGCATCTTTCGTTCTCACAACCTCGATGCGATCATCTATCCTACCCAGCCCCGGCGCGCGCCTCTGTTGAGTGCTCCGCCCGATCCGCCCGGAGGCGTGCGCGAAAGCCCGATGAACCTCGCAAACCTCACCGGTTTCCCGGATCTCGCTGTTCCTGCCGGTTTCACGACCGACGGCATACCGGTCACGCTCTCGTTCCTCGGCCCCGCCTTCAGCGAACCGCGACTTCTCTCAATCGGCTATAGCTTCGAGCAGGAAACGCAGGCCCGGCGGCTCCCGATAAACACGCCGCTCGCGCAGGGCGAGATTATCCGGCGGCACTAGCGCAGAGCCGCGCAACCGATACCGTGGTACTCGTCCTCTGAATGCACCGCTCACGTGCAAATCGGACCTGGAACCCTGCGGCGTTTATCGGGAGTTTATCGTCTGCCTATGTGCGAACTTGCGGCAGCTAAGATCAATCGCTAGCTTCTATTGAAAGATATCCCAGGGCCTCAGCATACCGCAATCGCAACTCTCGAACTCCGCGAATGAAACCATTCTTCTCTAGTTCCACCGCGTCTGCTGTAGCTTCTGCTCGGAGACGTGCCTCTACCGCCTCAGTAACCGAATCAAACCGCGTCTCGAACAAACCACTCGTCAAGTTGAGCCGCCATCCGTGGATATCACCTACCGAGACTCGCATCAGAGCCCGAGCCGGCCAACTAGCTGTTCGCGCACCATCGACTCCCATCAGGTCTGCCATCCGGTTCATGTGGAGCAACGCTCGCAGATAACCCTCGAATAAGCTCCGCTCAGAATCGGTCGCAACCTCAAGCAAAAAAGGCTCATCTCTCAGCCGACCAAGCACAACCTCCCACTCTTGATCAAGGGCGAAGTTGAGGGTTTCGGCGAACCCGCCGTCAGACTGCGCAAACGCCAACGATTCTAAGCACCACTGCGAAAACAGCGACGGTGCCTCGGGAAATTCAGCAAACTCGCTGGGATATATGGCTGCGAACGATGGCGGAAACGTCTCTTCTGATCTGAGCTGGACCCGGTTCTGAGCCGTCAACCCAGATTGGAACAACGACTCTCGTTCCGCCAAGACATTCGCCGCCGCTATTGACTGTACGTGTGGAATCATGACTTGCCGTGCCAAGTCCGCCGGAAACGCAGTAACCTGGACGCCAACAATGATCCAGCCGTATGATTCGATTAATGACGCCGCGGCAAATCGCTGCTTCGCTTCTGAACTTGATTGTGCCTTTTCCCAGCCGGCAACGGCGGGCCGAAACGCCACGCGCGAATACTCGATGAGCAAAGACGCATTAGGCATGCTTGCCTCTCATGACAAACTGGAGTGGCTCGCGATAACCCTTGTCAGGCTTACAAACCGACGCATGGTCTCGGCCAGGCATCGGTAGTTCAATCCTGTCCAGCCGGAACTTGTCCCTTTCGCCGATATGTTCCTCTTCACCGTACAGCACGTCAGCTACAAGTGCCGAGTGAGATGTTGTCGCCGCCAACTTCTCAGTATCATCCCGCAACCGCTTGAGCTTGTCAGACTCCGAGTGCAACTGTCGTATGATGGTCTGGCTTTCCCGGGCGGCTTCCAGCCAAGGTTTTATTTCGCGGATTTCGCGAAGCAGGTGATAAGCCAACCCAAGCCAACCGCTCGGCTTTGCACCGTGCATCGCGGGCGCGAAAAGTCGAAGCTGCCCGTTCAGGAGATCTGTTGACTTCGTAATCGGCCTTGCGGTGGCGGCTGCTAATGCGGCCCGGTCGAGAATGCCTTCGCGCAACACGACCGCACCCAGCGAGTGCCCAACCAGGCACAGCTCACCATAGCGGTGACTCCGCGTGGGATCCGACGCTCGAAGAACCGAAATCGGTCTGATCGGAAAGACGTGGTCCAGAAACCGCAGGAATCTCTCAGTGTGCTCCGAAATGCTGAACCGCCGGGACTCGTAACTAAAGAAGTACAAATCGGCATCTTGCCACCAGCCACGCACATCATCTCTACCTTCTTCATCATCAACAAGCTCCTGAAAACGATGCCATGTAGCCGATGGGCTTCCACCCCAGCCGTGCACGAAAAACACCGCGCGGCGTGGGCTTGGTAGGCCAGAGATCAGGGCGAAACATCCCCCTTCCAGAGAAATATGTTCGTGAGGCGGAGCCATTAAGCAGACATTAGCACGTACGCGGATCGTCCCAATCCGTGCGCTACGCGCAAGTGCCATGAGGCTAGAAGCCATGATTCCGTTACGGAAGCCATTTTGACTTTTTGTCGGAATCTCGTCGAAGTGCGTGGCTGATCGGTAATGAGAAGTCGCAATCGCAACTGCGATGCCGCGGGGCAACCCTCATCCAGCGTTCCTGCCTCAAGCGAATGCCAGCCACCTGGGAAGGTTCGTGCTCGGGCAAGCAGCTTGCATGGTGGCAATTTCCGTCGTCATTTGGCTCGCGCTGGTTGGCCTGTGGCCAAGGTGCTGCGAGGTTTTCTGTTTGGCATCGGCGACCTCGACGTGATCGGCGGCTGTGTAGGTCTGCTGGCGCGATTGGGACCTGCGCTTCGCGCGGCGAAGACCGATCCCGCACAAACCCTGCGCGCGGAGTAGCCGGCGTCCCATCGACAATCGGACGCCGTCAGCGAGGCCCCACGCAGGGTCTGGGTGAACATCTGGGTGAACAGCGGAGCGCTCAGCGTTCGCGGTAGTGAGAAAACACGTAGTCCTGATCCTTGCGGGGAAGATGGCACTGGAAGCACGCTTTTTTCTGTGCCTCGGTGTTTTCGTCCACCTTGCTATCGCCATCGAAACTTGCGTAACCCCATCCGCCGGTTGAAGCGTAACGGTTGCTGTCCTTCGCCATAACACCTACGCCCCGGCGGCGGCCTTCTTTCGCGCTCTTCCGCTCGGGTTGCTCCTCGGTTTCGAGCAGCTCATCCGCGATGATAGACCCTTCCGGAAATCTGCCTGTGCGGAAGCCTTCCATGGCTTTGTCGTTGGCATAGAAATACATGATGCCTCCGGTGCAGGGCTTTTCACACTTGTCCTTGCCGAGGGAACCGTTGTTGGCGCCGATTACAGTTCCATGTAAAAACGTCCACCGCCGATATCCTTCCGGGAACGGCACTTTGAAATCGTCCGATGCGGCGACAGCGAACACGCCACTAATCAATCCTGCGACAACAATGGCTTTGATCATCACCTCCGGATAGTAAGGCTCTTATTGGTACAGTGTAAAGATCCATATTGCGACGGAAGTTTGTACCAATCTACTTCACCGGCGGCTGATGCCTGATGCCTAAGGACGCAAGCTCGTTTGAACTGACGCTGAACGACAGTGGCAAGCGTGGGTCTTTGACGCGGTGGCTTTCCGGCGAACTGCGGGGCGCGATTCTCGATGGACGACTCAGGCCTGGCGCCCGACTCCCTTCCACGCGGGACTTTGCCAGCCAGTACAGCGTCTCGCGCGGCACCGTGGTTACCGTCTTCGAGCAATTGCAGGCCGACGGCTATCTCTGTGGCCGCGTCGGAGCTGGTACGTGGGTCAACCACAAACTGCCGCAGGACGGCCAGGCTCGCGTTCGCGAGTCGGCAAAGGACACCCGATTCCGCCCCGATCCGCTGAGAGGGCTGTTACCCGCCACAGGTCCAGCACGCCCCTTCCGAATCGGAGAACCGGCAACGGCCGAGTTTCCCGCCAAGGTATGGGCACGTGTGGCGAGCAGGCGGTTGCGGCGCTTCTCCGAGTGGCTTGAGACCGAAGACGATGGTCGCGGTTATGGTCCCTTGCGCGAGGCCATCGCCGATTACTTGGGCACATCGCGCGGCGTGCGGTGCTACCCGGACCAGATCGCGATCGTTTCCGGAGTCCAGCAAGCGCTCGACCTCCTAGCCAGGCTTCTGGCGCAGCCCGGAGATCCGGTGTGGATGGAGGATCCGGGATACTTCGGAGCGACGATTGCATTCCGCAACGCAGGCGCGACCATCGTGCCGGTTCCGGTGGACGAGCATGGCTTGAACGTGGAAGCCGGCCGCAAGATGTCGCCGCAAGCACGTTTGGTGTACTTGACACCCGCGCACCAGTTCCCCATGGGTGTGGTGATGTCCCTGGAAAGACGCCTGGAGGCGATCGAGTGGGCAAGAGAAGCAGGCGCCTTCGTCATCGAAGACGACTACGACAGCGAGTATCGCTTTGAAGGCCGGCCTGTGCCCGCTCTGCAGGGGCTGGATAACGGCTCCAATGTGATCTTTGTCGGAACATTCAACAAGCTTTTGTTCCCGTCGTTGCGCTTAGGATACGTCGTGCTACCGCCGAAGCTGCTGGAGCCCTTCCTCGTGCTTCGGTATGGAGCCGACCTCCGGTTCGGAAGCATCGATCAGGCGGTGCTATGCGACTTCATCGTCGAAGGACACCTCGGTCGGCATATAGGGCGAATGCGCGAACTGTATGCCGAGCGGCTGGCGGCGCTGCTGGAAGGGGGTCGCCGGCACTTGGAAGGGCTGATGGAGATATCGAGCATTCGGGCGGGGTTGTACACTGCGGCGTTTCTGCGCAATGGAATGACATCGCGAGAGGCGGAGCTGGCCGCGACCGAACATGAGATCGAAAGCATGGGTCTGCATCGATTCACTCTGCGACGGTCAGACCCACGGGCGCTGCTGCTGGGGTTTGGAGGCTTCGATCCTGCGCGTATTCGCAACGCGTTGGCGCGGTTAGCCCGTGCGCTAGAAGCGCGTGGCCCGCACTCCGCTCGATTTGAGAAGCGGTCCACTTCCTGAATGGATTTTCAGGGTGGTCACTATTTAGGTTGGCTTCGCTATAGACGTAGATTACGGACAATTGTAGACGGTCATTAGAATCTTCCGTAAGCTAGCCAGAGAGGAGCCTCTACTCCCGGGAAGACGATTTCGCGACAGCTGTCGTCGGGCCATACCATCTAGCCTTCAACGGCTGCCCAAATCGCAGCACAAGGAGCTTTCGCATGACTGAGAATCACCCTATGAAGTCGAACCCACTCGCCACCCGGCGTGAAATGCTGGGAACAACCGGTATGGCCGCCTTGACGGGTTTG
>DASQLD010000681.1:0-3904 GCA_035630195.1 Bryobacteraceae bacterium | reverse complement strand
GACGAGCAACACTTATCGCATGAGCAAGCGTTCTGTTCCGGAATACGTCGCAGACGATCCCGAGAATCGTCTCATCTGGCGAGTCCCTTTCGCCCGTCTCGAAGTTGAAGCGATTCGTGACTCGATGCTCTTCGTTAGCGGTAAGCTGAATGCCAAGATGTACGGACCGGGTATGTATCCCTTCGTTCCGAAGCAAGCTCTCGAGGGCAGTAGCGACCCCGACAAGATATGGCAGCCGTTCAATGAAATCGAGGCGTCGCGCAGAACCATCTATGCATACATCAAGCGCTCCATGATCGTACCTATGCTGGATGTGCTTGATTTCTGCGACACTTCTCGGAGTTCGGCGAAAAGGATCAATACGAGTGTTGCTCCTCAAGCTCTGACTCTGTTCAATGGAGATTTCGTCAACAGACAGGCGCGGCATCTGGCTTCGCGACTACTCCGGGAAGCAGGCCCGGATATCAATCGTCAAATCGAGTATGCATACCGACTCTTGTTTGCGCGCCCGCCCTCCGCGTCTGAAATCTCGACGCTCCTTCGCTTTGTCGAGGATCAGGGCGGCGGGGAGAGCGCTATGCAACAGCTATGCCGAGTCATCCTCAATATGAACGAGTTTGCATACACGGATTGAGATCATTATGAATCAGGATCGCCGTCTGTTTCTTCGGAACGTTGGAGCCGGGTTTCCGATGCTCGCAATCGTCGATCTTCTCAGCCGTGACGGCTTTTTCGCCAAGCACGCCCATGCGGCGCCGTCAGTTGCCAGAACGAACCCGCTTGCCGCAAAACCGCCGCACTTTGCTGCCAAAGCAAAACACGTTGTCTTTCTCTTTATGAACGGCGCCCCAAGTCAAGTGGACACTTTTGACCCAAAGCCCGATCTTACGCGGCATCATGGGGAGCCATATAAAGGAGATCTCGCTGTAGGGTCAAATATGCGCGCCATAGGACACCTCATGGCTTCTCCTTTCGAGTTCCACAAGCACGGACAAAGCGGTCTGGAGATCAGTAACCTATTTCCGCACACGGCAAAGTTTGCTGACGACCTCTGCGTACTTCGGTCGATGTATACCGATACTGCCGCTCATGCTTCGGGGTGTTTACAGATGAACACTGGAAGTATACTCATCGGAAAACCATCGCTCGGTTCGTGGTTATCGTATGGCCTAGGTACCCAAAACGAAAATATGCCGGCTTTCGTCGTTATGACGGATCCGCGGGGTGGACCTATTGGCAGCGCATCAAATTGGACTGCCGGCTACATGCCCGCCGCCTACCAGGGAACTCTCTTCCGGAGCGGCGGGACGCCACTGCTCGACCTTGCCACTCCCGAAGGCGTCGACAAAAAAGCACAGCGCCACGCGCTCGATCTGCTGAAGGAAATGAACGAGGCGCACATGCAATTGCGTCCGGATGAGAGCGAACTGGCAGCACGTATCGAGTCCTATGAACTTGCCTACAGAATGCAGACCTCCGCCGCGGAGGCGGTCGACCTCGATCGCGAATCGCCGCAAACGCGCGCAATGTACGGACTGGACGACAAGATAACTTCCGACTTCGGAAGGAAGTGTCTGGTCACGCGCCGGCTACTGGAACGTGGTGTACGGTTCGTTCAACTCTATTCCGGTGGAGGTCACATTGAAGATACATGGGATGGTCATAACGATTGCATCTCGAATCATACGCTTCACGCCGGAGAAACCGATAGGCCCATCGCTGCTTTAATTGCCGATTTGAAGCGAACAGGCCTTTGGAATGAAACGCTTCTCGTCTGGGGCGGAGAATTCGGTCGAACCCCAACGAGCGAAGGTGTCGGGAAGCCGGGCCGTGATCACGATTGGCACGGGTTCAGCATGTGGTTGGCCGGGGCCGGCGTGAAAGGTGGCCAAGCGATCGGAGCGACCGACGACCTGGGTTTCAAGGCAATAGAAGAACCGATACACGTGTCGGATTTGCACGCTACAATCCTGCATCTTATGGGCCTGGACCATACTCGCCTGACATATTTCTACTCTGGATTGCAGCAAAGGATTACGGGAGTTCGGGGGAACGTAGTCAAGAAAGTGTTGATTTAAGCGGAGAAGACGTGACATATGCTGAATGGATCTGTCTACCCTCTCTTCGTGTTATCGATTGTTAGGACGGGAATGCTTCGCGCAACTCGACACGGGAGTCATACTCGGAACCGTGCTCGATTCGGGTAGCACGGTCGTCCCGAGTGCTAGGCGCAGATGTTACAGTGAACGTGACCGCCGATGATCGGATAACTTCATCCCGTCAGTACTTCTAATCGGCATCTACTGTTTACTGCTTCGGAATTCGTTTCAAAAGGCGGTGACCGAGGCCTAGCGTTAAAGTGTCGGCTCGATTGCGTTTGGATCTCACGCGTGGAACTAGTCAGATCAGGGACCGAGTCGCGATCAGTTCAACGCTAGGCGCAGTGGTCACAACAAGCCACGTACATGATCTTCCCGTGAATGGGCGCAATGTAATGCACCCGCTTCAGGTTGTGCTCGACGCAATGCTTCGCGGAATGCGATTCCTGATGGATCGAACTGATGCAAACGATGTCGATGTTGATTATCTCACTAACACATTGGAAACTCGTGAAAGTGCGCGTGCCTGAGGTGGCGTAAAAATGATATACGTTTCGAATTTGTTGTCGGCGGCAGAATCCGCGGGCTCCATCTCCCCACTAACGCAAAGAGCTTATCCACCGAGCAACTCAGCGCAGAGTGCGAACGCCATTTAGAGCGTCTGCCTCTGCTCCCACGACGGTTGTCGTGTATAAAGGCCTCGGGCGGAAGCGGAATGGTTCTGCGATTGGAGACTGGCTACCTTCTGCGTTGCGCGAAGGCACATTAGCGTCAAAGACTTGTGAACTGGAGAGCGTGTTCCTCACGAAGAAGTACCCGACACCTAACGACATCCCTATTCGCCGACGATGTCTCTGTGGGGCGCAGAATGTATCGCATTGTGAAGGGAACTGAGCCCACGAAACCTCCACCGCAGGCATTGCCGCTCAGCGTGATCAGAATTGATCGTGATGCGCCCTGCGTCGATCTTCGATTTGATGGGATCTAAGCTTCGCGCAAGGCGTCACAGGTACGAACACTCGATTCGCGATTTCATTTCCGTTTCGGTGGGAGAAAGCATTCATCAGCGCTCGAGCGAACCCTAGGTTCTTCGATATGAAACCTCCGCTTTCGAGTGGCGATTCAGAAGGGCAGTCAAATGTGAAAAAGCTTTGGCGCTGAAGACAACGTGCAATGAGGGTGGTTGTGGCTCAGGCAATGTACGGCTCCTACCAGAAGCTTCCTGGAACTCTCCGATATGCGATCCACGTTCTTGCGTTCAAGCGCTCTGTCGCAAACCCGATGTGCATGTTCTTCGCCTCCGGGAGAGCACCGGGCAAGGCGCCACTGATGTCAGGATAATCTCGTCGCCCTCAAGTTCGCGGGCGCAAGCAAGGAATCCCGGCGACGATGCAAGTGGTGGGGCAGTGAATCTGAATGAGATCGTCGTTAGAACCATCGAGACGAAAATTATTCTCTTGAAGTAGAATCAACTCTCTAGATGCGCTATATGCTTCGGATCATCACTCTCGCGGCGTTCGTAGCTGCGCTCCATGCCCAGTCGATCGAATCTTTTCACCTGCCCGCAAAAGCGGTGTTCCCTGCGAGCATGCCCCGTTACCCAAACGTCTGGTTCTATCTTGATGCCAGCTTGGTGAACTCGCACAAGGAAGCGGTAAAGTTCGTAACCGGACGGCTCCGCGAGAAGATGCGTTTGCCCGAATATTTTCCGCCTTTCGACAACCCTGAAGGTTGCGACTACGAAGTGCGTGTTGAGCATCTCCAACCCTGGGTTGATCGTGCGCAACGTCAGCTTCAGCATGCCC
>DASQLD010000680.1:0-19897 GCA_035630195.1 Bryobacteraceae bacterium | reverse complement strand
TCACGTCCTGATAAAACTCACGGGTCGGATCATAGGAGACATTTCGCAGCACCTTGGCGCCGTCGGAAGATCCTGAGCAAGCGGCTAAACAAAGTGCGAACAACAATACGATGGCCCGCTGAGACATGCTGCGCAATCTCTACTCTACCAAACCAATCGAGATTAGGTGAATAGTCAATCATAGCCGGACACTGCTAGAATGAAGCCCGCCAGATGCGACGATCGTTCGCGGTAGCGAGTACTCCCGAGGGCCTTCGGGAGGATCTTGCTCATGCCATCGCGCATGCCGCCCACCTGCTACCTGCGCAGGGACCCATCGGTGTATT
This sequence comes from Bryobacteraceae bacterium, assembly GCA_035630195.1. Lineage (GTDB taxonomy): Bacteria > Acidobacteriota > Terriglobia > Bryobacterales > Bryobacteraceae > DASQDN01. The sequence continues at coordinate 19,571 of DASQLD010000680.1, read as the reverse complement.
CATCCATCACAACACCCTTCACGCATTCCAGCATCTGCCTTTCGAACAGGCGGTGGTGAACGCTTCAAAGTTGTACGGGACTGAGCCGTACATGAAAGAAGAAGCCTACCGATCTCAACTTGAAGCTGGACGGATCCGCGAAGAGGATATCGACTGGGTGCTGGCTCACGAGGCTGGAGGCGTGGAACGCAATCAGCTTCGCCGCCGGATGCTGCTTCCTGGTATCCGACATTTCGAGAAGAATACTGTCGAGTGGCTCCTCACCGAAACAGATCTGATTACGCGATTTCGCCCGGATCTGGACCCGAAAACACGCACACGGCTGATCACGGAAGGCTGGCCGTATGCACTAAAGCACGGCGCGACGAAGCCGACAGATGATGTCGGGCACGAGTCGAGCGCGGCTCATGCTTTGTTCTCGGTTTGCTTTCAGCGAATTCCCACAACCGCGCCGTTGGGCGAATCTTCGATTCCGGAGCGTCGCCGCGACATCGATGAGCTGATCCATCCGCTTCTGATCCAACTCGCCGCGGTGTTTCTCGATCAGGGTATGGCGTATTGGCCGATGCCGAATCGAGAATACGGCTTTCTGCACGCTGTTCGTACGTTGCTGGGACGACCTCTGGTTTTGTACCCGAAGTGTCTCGACGGTTTGGCAGACGAGTTTCGACGCCAGGATGGAGCCGACTCGACTACAGTCGCAATTCGAATGCTCGATCGATTGGGCATTGCCGGAGATGAGTGGGAGCAGTTCGTCCAAGCTGAGTTGCTGGCGCTGCCGGGATGGGCCGGATTAATGCGTCGGCTCGAAGAAGAGCCCGAACTTGCGCCGCATGAGTCCGTCCCATGTTCGCTGACCGATTTTCTCGCGGTTCGTCTGACAATGATCGCGGTCGCATCGGCCAATGTTCCACGGCAGACCAAAGTAGCTCGCATGGACCGCCCGGAACTGGAACACCTCACTTCTGCGGTTCGTTTATTCGATGTCGCGCAGTTACTCGGACTCTCGGCGCCACAGCTTGCCGCTATGGATTCGACCGCGTTATGGAAGCTCCGCCAAGAGATCGCAGACTTTACCGACTTCGAACGCCGCCGCATCTTTCATCTTGCCTATGAGCGCCGGCACGAACTACTGATTCTGGGACCACTCGGAAAACACTGCTCCAAGGCACATCCTAAGTCGTCGAAACGACCGGCTGCACAGGTGTTTTTCTGTATCGATGAGCGCGAGGAATCGATGCGGCGTCATCTCGAGGAGATCGATCCCGCCGTTGAGACGCTATCGGCTGCTGGCTTTTACGGTGTGGCCATCGACTACACGGGCATCGATGATGCTCACGGGGTGGCTCTCTGCCCGGTCGTTGTAAAGCCTCAACATGCGATTCTCGAGAAGGCGGTGTCCAACGACGAACAGGTCCTGGAGCGAAGACGCGAACGCCGGCGCCTATGGTCAAAGATGGCCTTCGGAACGTACGTGGCGTCTCGTTCGCTTGTACGCGGATGGCTGAGTACCGCTGCGCTGGGCGGATTGTCGTTGTTTCCGCTGGTGACTCGTGTATTGGCCCCGCGCCAATATGCGAGGCTGCGCGACGCCGTAAATCGAAGTTTCCTACCCGAGCCTAGAACGGAATTGGCGTTCATGCGCACCGATGTACAAGGAAGCGCTGCGCTAGGTGGTCTCTTGTTGGGGTTTACGATACGCGAGAAGATCGACCGCATCGCCGGGGTTTTAGGTACCGCGGGGCTGCGAACAGGATTCGCACGAATTGTCGTTACTCTCGGGCACGGATCGAACAGTTTGAATAATCCTCATGAGTCGGCACACGATTGCGGCGCATGCGGAGGCCGACGCGGCGGTCCCAATGGGCGTCTGTTCGCCGCTATGGCGAATCAACCTCAAGTTCGAGCCGGTCTCCGGGAGCGCGGCATCGACATACCGGACGATACGTGGTTCGTGGGTGGGTATCACGATACGTGCCACGACGGAGTTGATCTTTACGACCTCGACGTCCTGCCAGCAAGCCATCAACCCGATCTAGAACGTATTAAGGCATCGTTGGACAAGGCTCGGGCCTGTGACGCGCACGAGAGGACGAGGCGCTTTGAAGCCGCCAATCCAAGCGCGACACCCCAGCAGGCCCTGCGGCATGTCGAGGAACGCGCGGAACATCTTGCCGAGCCTCGCCCGGAGTACGGCCACTGCACGAACGCAACATGCATCATCGGCCGGCGCAGCACCACACGAGGTCTGTACCTCGATCGTCGCGCTTTCCTGATTTCCTACGACGCCACGCAGGATCCGGAGGACAAGAGTCTCGCGGGTTTGCTTGGCGCAGCCGGTCCGGTATGCGCGGGCATCAGTCTTGAGTATTACTTTTCGTTTGTGGACAACGAAGGCTATGGATGTGGAACGAAGCTTCCGCACAACGTGACGGGTCTGGTCGGCGTCATGAATGGCCCATCCAGCGATCTTCGAACGGGCTTGCCTTGGCAGATGGTTGAATTGCACGAGCCCGTACGCATTCTGTTCGTGATCGAGACAACGCCCGAACGCGTGATGCGAGCATTCTCAACCAGCGCGCTACTTATGGAGTTGCTTGAGAAGCGTTGGATCCGCATCTCAACGCTGGATCCGGAGACGGGCGTGATTCACGTTTATCGTGATGGAAGGTTTGAGCGCGCGGAGGAGTCGAAACAGGCTCTGCCGTCCGTAGCAGATTCCTTGGAATGGTACGGAGGCAAAATGGATCACTTGCCAATTGCTCTCGTCAAAAAGGGGATAGCTCGATCTTGATTGAACTATACGGGGCGATGCAGATGTGTCTCGTAGCAACTTCTTGCATTCCAGGCGCTATGTTCCTTACGCTCGGACTAGGGTGGTTATTGGGCTGGAGTCCGAGAGAGCGCACAATGGCTGCGCTGACGAACGCTACGCTGGTGACCTCGATTGTTGCCACTTTGATCCTGATGTGGTGGATGGTTTCGTCGGGCAGCAATGTAGTTTCCATCGCATTCGGAAACTGGTTCTCGGTTGGAAATTACCACTTCCCCTTGGCGTTCTTTGTCGACTGGCTATCGCTCCCGATGGTCACGCTGACGGTCTTACTCTCCGGACTCGTCTCGGCGTTTTCTAAGCGCTACCTTCATCGCGAACGGGGTTTTTTGCGTTTCTTTTTCCTGCTGCAGCTATTCACGTTTGGAGCCGTGCTGGTATTCACCTCGGGTTCATTCGATCTTCTGATCGCCGGATGGGAGCTGGTGGGCATTACTTCCGTCCTGCTGATCTCGTTTTTCCAAGAGCGCGCTGAACCTGTTCGCAATGCCATCCGTGTATTTGCCACCTATCGAGGTTGTGATCTCGGATTGCTGGTCGGAGTTTTCGTGCTGTATCACCATTCCGGAGCGGCGACCTTCGACCGACTGTTCCTCGGAACGTGGCCGAATCAAACGACAACCTTGGCTGGAGCGACAGCGACAACCGCGGCGCTGCTTTTGCTACTCGCTTCGATGGGGAAATCGGCTCAAGCGCCGTTTTCGGGATGGCTGCCGCGGGCCATGGAAGGTCCGACACCCTCCAGCGCGATCTTTTATGGCGCTATCTCCGTTCACGTCGGCGCGTACTTATTGCTACGAGCAAGTCCGGTGCTGGTAGCTTCTCCACTTGCCAGTGCCGCAGTTGTGATTATCGGCGCGTGGAGCGCTCTGCATGGAACCTTCGTGGGCCGAGTCTGCCCCGACGCGAAAACCGCACTCGCATACGCGGCGATGGCGCAATTGGGCTTGATTTTCGTGGAGATCGGACTCGGCTTTCCGCGGCTAGCTTTAGCGCACATTATCGGGCACTCACTTGTCCGAATGTTGCAGTTCCTGCGCGCTCCGTCGATGTTGCATGAGTATCACGGTATGCACGCAGCCTCAGGTGGACATCTTGGACGTACCGGTTTGCATTATGAAGCGATAATCCCGGCTGCGTTACGTTCCTGGTTGTACCGATTGGCGCTCGATCGGGGGTATCACGACACCGCGATAGATCGTTATGTGATCGATCCATTGTCTGGGTTGGCTCGGATACTCGGTGTGCTCAGTCTGCGATCGACAACAGGTACTACGCCTTCGAGACCGACATGCATCCCGGTAACTCCGCTGCATATCGAGAGGCGCGCTGATGTTTAGTCTGCCTCTGGCGATTCTGGCGCCCCTGATCGCAGTCTTCGTCGTTCGCAAGATTACGAGTGATGCAGGCCGCAAGATTGCGGCGATCGCAGCTACATTGACGTTGCTCAGCGCCTTCTGGGCGAATTGGCAAGTCCGCGTAGCTTCCGGATGGTTGGTAGTCGATTCCTTGAATACTGTCACGATAGCTCTGTTCGCGGCAATCACTCTGTCGACAATCATCTTCGCGCCGAGACGCGACTGCACCTCGCAGTTCCTCAGCAATACACTGCTGACGCTCGCGGCCACAACGATGGCTTATGCATCTGGCAATCTGATTCTGTTCACGATCGCGTGGGCGCTGGGACTGTTGCCTTTCGTTTCGAAAGAGACAGTTCCAAAAGCCGTTCGCGCAATCCTCTTCATCAGCTTGGCAGCGCTTATCGCCGGGGCAGTCTTGCTGGGAATCGAACGCTCCAACGCGCAGTCGCCCGATCCGTTCTCGATGTTCGGCGCACATCCGTCATCATCGATGTACGCTATGTGGGGATTTGGATTTCTCGGGTTCGCCGCAGTGCTCCGCACCGGACTATTTCCTTTTCATTCCTGGCCCGCTCTCCTACTGGGTCAAGGTCCATTGCTGGGCGGCGGCCTGCTTGTGAATGCTCAACTTGGGGCGTTTCTTATCGCACGCGCCATGGTGTCGATGCTGCCGGATGCCGAACGGGAACTGCTCGTGATCCTCAGCAATCTCGGATTGTTCACGAGCGTTTATACCGCCATCCTCGGTGTTGTCGAGCGAAATCCTCGACGTCTGCTCGCCTTGCTTACGGTCAGTCAGTCGGCGATTCTATTCGCGGGCATCACCAGCGCAAGTGTCGAAGGGATCGCAGGAGGCCTGGTGCATTGGTTTGTGATCGCTGTCTCTACAACCGGCTTGATCGGCGTCTATCGAGGCCTAGAAGCGCGGATTGGAGAAGATGCAGGCGCAGACTTGAGCGGACGCTTTCTTGGCTTGGCGACGCAGTTCCCTCGACTCGCCGTATTTTTTGCGGGCAGCAGCCTGGCGCTAGTCGGTCTACCGGGAACTCTCGGTTTCTGCTCGGAAGATCTATTGCTGCATGGGTCATTGCAAGCAGACCCCTTGATTGGAATCGCAATGCCGCTGGCGACGGCGCTGAATGCTGTTCAAGTACTACGGCTGTTCTCGCACCTCTTCCTTGGAACGCGTGGCACACTGGGCGAGGGCGTTCCCGATGCGCTTCCTCGGGAACGCTGGGTGTTATCCGCTTGTTTGTTGTTCCTGGTCTGGGGCGGACTCGCGCCGAGTGCGCTTGTGCGTCTGCAGACACCAGCGGCCGAAGCGATCGCGGGAACGGCGCAACATCGTTGATTTAGGCGGATTTCAAGACAGCCTGGACACGCCGCGCTACCACTTCGGCTTCACCAGGCTGCAGCATCCACACGGCGATTATCAAATTGTCCTTGTCCGTCGCAGGAGACACCTCGATGGACGGCTTGCCTTCCCGCAGTTGTTTCATCACTTCCTGCGGCGTTAACTTGATCTGCGCCTGATCCCAATGGATTTTCAAGTGCGGCACCGCGTTGGCGATCTCTGGAATCCACTGCTCCGTCTGAACTGACTTGACGCCGGCAACCGAGTCCCCGATCAGTTTGACCCTACGCTCCCATTCCTTCCACTCAGCTTTGTGGTCCTTAGCCAGGTAGGTTTCGAGCGCGACCATCATGCTGAGCAGTTCTTCTTTGTTGACCTTCTGTCCGCGCGAAATCGAATCGCTATTCGGCGAAGTGTTCATACGAGCGGCTTGAATCAAATCCTTGCGGCCGAAGAGCAGACCAGCACTCTGAGGTCCGCGGATGCCTTTGCCACCTGAGAACGTCACGAGATCGAAGCCCATCTTGACGTACCTTGTTAGATTCTCGACGGGTGGCACGTCCGCAGCGGCATCGTTAAAGGTCGGAACCTTGAGCTTCTTCCCAAGGGCCACAAATTCGGGCGCTTTGATTTTTCCAAGCGGCTCATTCGCATTGAAGAACAGCATCATTGCGGTGCGTTCATTTGCGGCGCGCTCCAGTTCTTCGGCCGTTTCGATTTCGATCAGCTTTACGCCGCACGAGCGAACGGCATGATCGTAACCATAGCGGTGGGTCTTTTGAACAATGACTTCGCTTTTGAGTCCGGTGAGATCGGGAATCTGTTGAATCGCCTTCTTGTCCGCGCCGGTAATACACGCGGCCGTCGCGCACGTCATAGCGCCGGCAGCGCCGGAGGTGACCATTGCCGCCTCGGCTCCCAGCAGCGTCGCGATTCGCTCGCCGACCTTATCATGCAACTCCAGGAGTGACACGAAGTGCTTCGACGCGTAGTCATATGCGCCGACAACCTCGGGCGGCATCAAAGACGCAGTCAACGTCGTATAGGTCCCGGCCGCGTTGATGAACGTACGGACACCCAGTTCGGAGAAGTAATCCCGCGACTTTGGCGCGGCTTGTACAGCTTCCGGCTTCGTCAAGAATGCCCCGGCAACCGGGACTGTGCTCAGGCGCTGCAGAAATTTACGGCGATCGGACATGATTTTCCTCTATTTTTCTAGGTCTACGACGGTGTACGTTTGTAGCGAGGGCACTCGGAATTCTGTGCCGCCGCGATGATTGCTTACGTCCATTGCCTGCATCTGAGCATCGGCGCTGTCGAGGAGCCGGACTTTCGAGTATGCGCCCAGAATACGAATGTGCACGTCCTTCGCGGGACGTCGAGCATAGTTCAAAAGATGTAGCCGAACTCGTGGGCCACTACCAGTCAAGTATCCAATGACAGTACTTGTGTTGTAGACACGGAGTGAGCGCTTTTCGTCGCTCAGCTTTTCTCTCACACGCGCTGCAAAGTCGCTTGGATTGGCGGCAGAAGCCTTTGGGAACTGCTCCGATCCAAGCTCTACGTTAAGTTCCAGCTTTGGGTCTTTTTGCGGAACGATTCGATAAAGTAGGTTCCGTCGGGTGAGCAGGTTCAGCACTTCCCCAAGGAGAGCTGATCCGTCATCGACGACTCCGATATTCGCAACCGCCGGCAGATCGACAGGCGGAATCGATTGCAGGAACCGCAGCATAGCGGCGGTCGCCGTTGTGTCGGCACGATCGGGGGCAAGCACCGCTTCGGCGCCGTATGCATAAGCCTCGGCTGCTGCGAGCGGAGCCGCTCCGGCCATTAAGTTGGAGTAATAGGCGCGCTTCACTCCGCGGCGATACCTCCAGCCGTTGGAATCGACCCAGGGAATACTGGTCGCTGCGGCGCGGTCGGCGCGCATCTTCATTCCGGGAGCTGGAATATTCGTGTAGTCCTTCAGTTCGCTGTCGGGGACAGCTTCGATGCCGCTACTTTTCCACTGGCCGATATTAGCTGCCGGCACATAGACCCGCTTAATTCCGGCCTTAACCAGGTCTGTCGCGTTTGTCGGGCTCTCGGAAGTGAAAATCGATGGAATTACAGCAGCGAGAAAGAGTGCCGCGATCACGCCTTAACCTCACGAATATCGAGTTTTTTCTTATCGGCTATTCCCAAACCCAAGCCGGCCGCATACTCGATGTGACCAGGCTCCCGAATGTAGTTGTTGGCGTTTGGATCTTTGCGGAATCCGGGCTTCAGACTGTCGTCCGAGCGGTCCCATACGGAAATGGCTTTTTCTTCGCGACGCTTTTCCTCGATGACATCGAGCAGCACTCGATCGAGCGCGACAGGATCCGTTCCGAACATGATCCGCCTCGGATAGAAGCGGAACTTTTTATCCGGGGCGAACGGACCGCCATGCCAAACGCCCTTCAAACCATCCATGACGTTCAGCACTGTGCGGGAACGTAGCGGCTCCATTGAGGCCAACGTTCCGATGAATGACAACGTATGAGTGTCATTCGAATAATGGGAGCGCGCCACATTGCTGTACTCGCCATAGGCGATGTTCTTCAGGCATCCCGTGACGCCCGAGGCGCCGTGGTCTTTCATATTGGGAACGTTGACTATCTTGGTCAGTCTCTCGCTCACCAGTCTTTGCAGATTGGAACGAGTGTCGTCTTCTCCGAAGAAACTTACTTCCACGTATGTGTAGGGGTCATAACCCATCGTGTCGGCGGTGACAACGTGGGCGCCATTCGGAAGAAATGCCGCGTAATTGACCGTGTTCACCTGCGATTGAAATCGCTCATGAACCCAGATGTTTTCCGGCTTCACGCCGACCGCCACTAAATTCTTGGCAATTTCGCCGACGATCTCAGGGCTGGAATTAATATTAGGCGCGCCGGAGGCGTTGATCTTGATGCCGACGACGTCTTCCGGGACGAAAAAGCGAGCCCAGGCATCGCGGATATCCTTATCGCCGGTAAATGCGAGCATGCCATCGCGCATCATCTGCTGCACGGCAGCAAGATTGATTTTTTCTGAATCGGGATCGACGGAGTCCGCTCGATGAATGGTACTGAGGCGGCCCGGAAATGGGCCAGGCATCCCGGAGCCTGATGTCCCGGGTTTAAAGGAAGTTACTTTGGTGTATGCCGGCGTTGGCCGCGTGCTTCGAGCGAGAACCTGCGATGCAGCCGCGAGCTGCAGGAAATGGCGGCGATCCATAGGCAAATGCTAACACTTCGAACGGGCGTTCCGTCATGTGGCGCAAGACGCGTCGATCATGTCACTTCTTAGTCGTCGCCTTCACAGCGCGTCTTCGAAAGCGGAGCACGACTTCCGCAACATCTTCGTACTTTTGGGCGAGCGCGCGCATGCCGATATATTCCCAGCCGTTGTCCGTCAATACCTGCTTGTGTTGTTCCAGGTCCTGCAGTTGGAATTCTCCAGATCGTTGCAGAGTTATCGTGACGCTTGTATATTCCCAGCCCATTTAGATAGCAGTTCATTGTACGCGTTAATGGACAAATGATATATTTACCCCCATTGAGGGGGATTACCACATGCGTACGAGTACTAAGTCGCTACTCGTCTGTTTAGCGCTAGCAGCGTCGTTGCTGGGACAAGGCCTGACAGGCTCCATTAGCGGTACCGTAGCTGACGCCACCGGATCAGCGGTTCCAACCGCCGAGATGACGCTGACAAACGTCGATACAAGTCAAGTACGATCGACCACATCACAAGCCAGTGGCGATTTCGTGTTCACACAACTACTGCCGGGCACTTTCAAGCTGTCCGTCGAAGCAAAGGGCTTCCGAAAGTACGAGCAGACTAACATTGTTCTAACAGCCACGGAGCGTGTCGTCCTTGGCCGCATCGATCTCGAAGTCGGCGAGCTGACTCAGACGATCGAAGTACAGGCGCAGACGGCTCGGCTGCAAACCGAGTCGGCCGAACGCAGCGGACTGATCTCACTTGCGCAAACGCAGAACATTCCCCTGAAGGGTCGGGACTACCTCGGCCTAGTGCGATTGTTGCCGGGTGTTGTCGACAATCAAAACCGCAATGCGCCAGGCTGGAACAATTTCAGCGGCATCAGCATCAATGGCAATCGAACGGGCACAGTCAATCTAACGCTGGACGGAGTCTCGTCACTCGATACAGGGTCGATGACGGGTCCGTATCTAGCGCCGTCCGTCGATGCGGTCGCCGAGATCAAGGTGCTCCTGACGAATTATCAGGCCGAATACGGCCGGTCTTCCGGCGGCACGATCAACACGATTATCAAAAGCGGCACGCGCGAGTTCCACGGCGGCGCATACTACTTTGCAAGAAACGAAGCGTTCAACGCCAATGAATTCTTCCGCAACCGCGATGGATTGCCTCGTCCGCAATACCGCTTCAACTATCCCGGCTATTTCATCGGCGGTCCAATCACAATCGGAAAGTTCAACAAAAACCGCGACAAGCTGTTCTTCTTCTGGTCGCAGGAGTTTTTGCCGCGCAAATATCCCACATCACTACAGCGCCGCACTTTCCCAACGGCGCTCGAACGCCAGGGAAATTTCTCGCAGACGTTCGACCAGAACGGCGCATTAATTCCGATCGTCGATCCGCTCACGCGTCAACCGTTCGCAGGTAACATCATCCCGACGAACCGGATTGACAAAACAGGACAGGCGCTTCTGAACATACTGCCGCTGCCTAATGCGACAGACCCCGCGCGCTCCTATAACGCATTGATTCAGGCGACGGTAGATCAGCCGCGACGCGATACGATTCTCCGCATCGACTACAACATCGGACCCAAGACGCAATTCTACTGGCGCGGTATCAACGATTACGAAGCCTACAAGGGCGAGTTTGATTTCGTACTCGCGAGTTCGAGTTGGCCACAGTTGCCAATCAAGTATCAGATCCGATCGGCAGGCTCGGTTGCGACGCTGATCCACACGTTTAGTCCGACATTCATCAATGAATTTACGTTTGGCATCAATCGGGCAAAGCAGACGGTAGACCCGCTCACGGAAGAGGGCTTGGCGCGCAATCAGCGCGCGGCTATTGGACTGAACCTGCCGCAGTTCTATCCCGGCGCGAACCCCGATGATCTTATTCCAAACGCGAACTTTGGTGGTGTGCCGAATGCCGGGATCCTTAGCATCGAGAACCGGTATCCGTTCTTCGGCACGAACAATATCTGGAACTATTCGGATAACGTGTCGAAGATTCTCAGTTCTCACAACATGAAGTTCGGTGTCTATATCGAGCAGACCACGCGCAACGCGTCCCGAGGCTCATCCTTCAACGGCACTTTCAATTTCAATCGGGATGTCAACAATCCCTACGATTCGAACTACGCGTATTCGAACGCGTTGCTGGGAAGTGTGCAGAACTACACGGAATCCACGAACCACCCGCACGGCCATTCCCGCTATCTGAACGTCGAGTGGTTTGCGCAGGATACATGGAAAGTTACTCGCCGGTTGACGATTGACGGCGGTGTGCGTTTCTACTACATCCAACCCAGTTGGAGCGCTGACGATCAGCTCGCCTTTTGGGATCCAGCGCAGTACGATCCATCGAAGCAGCCGGCGCTGATCCAGCCATACCGCAATGCCGCAGGTCAGCGAGTAGGGCGGGATCCGGTGACTGGACAGGAACTGTCGGCCGCAGTTATCGGTCAATTCGCTTCTGGCGCAGCGCCCTTCCAAGGTATGCAGGTGGTTGACGAGCATCTTGTCCACACACCTCCAATTCAAATTGCTCCGCGACTCGGATTTGCGCTCGATGTCTTCGGTAATGGTCGTACCGCGATACGTGGCGGAGCTGGAATTTTCTATGATCGTTTCAACGACGATCAGATCATTCGTCATCGAGAGCAACCGCCATTGACGATCACGAATACTGCTACATATCTCACCATCGCCGATCTATTGAACAGTCCATTGCGCACCTCGCCCTCGACAGTATTTGCGATAGAGCGTTCCTATCAGCCGCCAACGGTATACAACTGGAGCTTCGGAATCCAGCAGAATCTGGGATGGGGCGTGGTGCTGGACACGTCGTATGTGGGAAGTGTCGGACGTCACCTGCTGCAACGTCGCAATCTGAACGCGGTGCCGTACGGCAAACGATTCGAATCCTCGAGCATCGATCCGACAACCGGGAACACTCCGCTACCGGACAACTTCCTGCGGCCTCTGCCTGGCTACGGCGACATTCTGTATGTCGAGATGGCGTCGTCATCAAACTACCATTCGTGGCAGACTCAAGTGAACAAGCGCTTCTCGTCCGGTCTGCAGTTTGGCCTGTCGTATACGTGGTCGAAGGCGCTGAACCTGGTGAATGGAAACGATGACCCGATCAATCCATTCCTCAATTACAGATCCCGCAACTACGGTCTGTCGAATTACGATCGTACGCATAACTTCGTGTTGAACTATACGTACAACATTCCGCGATTGAGTTCGGCTATGCCGAATCCTTTCGTGAAGGCGGTGTTCGATGACTGGACGGTCGCAGGAGTGACAAGCTTCATCAGCGGCGCTCCCTTGGGCTTAAGTTACTCTCTGGTCAGCGGCGCAGATATCATCGGCGGAGCTGGTTCCGGGGTGGATTCGCGTGTGAATTTAACAGGCGATCCGATTCTGCCGAAGAGCGAACGCAACGTAGCGCGGCACTTCCGCACCGAGGTTGTCCAACCTCCGACACGCGCCGAGTTCGGCATTGGAAATGCCTCGCGTACGCCGCTGCGCGGACCGGGTCAGAACATGTGGGATGTTTCCTTCTACAAGAACATTCCGTTCTCTGAGTCGAAGAGATTACAACTCCGGTTCGAATTCTACAATTTCTTCAACCACGCAAATTTCCAGAATGTGGATACGGCAGCACGATTCGATGCCGCGGGACGTCAGGTGAGTGGAACATTCGGCCAATACACTTCGACTCTCGATGCTCGACGTATCGTGTTGGGAGCCAAATTCTACTTCTGATCGCGACCCTACTGGGTTTCGGGGATCTCAGCCAGACAGCCTGTGAGTCTCGCTTCCCCGCCCCAGGCATCGAATCTGGATTTGACCTCAGTCAATACTCTTTCGGGTGTGATCGGATGGGCGAGACGGTTTGCCGGTCCGGGAAAGATCAGCACGATCGATCTCGGTCCTTGAAAGCGCGCCACTGCGTCTTTGCGGTTGGCGGGGATACTGCCCGCAGGCAAGCCGTTCAACATCCGGTTCATCTCTACCGACGCTTCCCCGATTTCATTTGTGGGACCGGTGTCGCCGATGATACCGAAGGCGAAGCGTCGCGGAGATCCAAGCGTCATCGCCACGACAAAGCTTCGTGTTTTCGCGTTGCGCGTTTGAAACTCTGACCCTCCCGGAACAACAAGCGCCGGGATGGTGAGCGCGTCAATCCATTTCTTCTGATCACAATCGCCCTCGCGATTGAAACCTCCTGCGACCGCAACATCGGCGGTTTTCGACACCAGGAACTTATCCGCTGTCATGCAAGGCTTATTGTCCTTGCGCAGCTTTGTGTCTTTTTCGATCACGCTGGAACTAAGGACTTTCCACGTTTCGTCGACCGGTTCCCAGTTGTTGGCTGCAAGGCGTTCGAAGTCGGCAAGACGCGCGCCTGATCGCATCGCGTTCTGGATGTGGTTGATGGCGCCATTGACAGCACGCGGATCATCGGCCTTGTAGGAGATGCGTGTACCGTCAGTATTGACCTTAAGGCTGGACACGAAGGCGAGAGGTTCCGTACCCCCGGAGCGTGGTTCCGACTTTGCCGCGTATACAGGAACTTTGCGCGTGCCGTTCTCGTCAGGGCGGTGAAATGCGACTGTGAAGTTGCATGCTTCGGCAGCAAACAGCAGAATTGGTAGCAGCATCGAACACCTCTACTGAATTATGCGGAATCGACGGCTGCTCCGGGACACTCCTAGAGATTGTGGGTCTCCAGCGATTCCCCTCCCAAGCTGCGGTCCAGGTTATAGGCTGCGGTAATCAAAGCCAGGTGCGTGAAAGCTTGCGGAAAATTTCCTAGCGCTTCGCCGCGCGGCCCTGTCTGCTCGGCGTAGAGACCTAGATGGTTAGCGTATCCAAGCATGCGCTCGAATAAGAGGCGAGCTTCATCCAGGCGGCGGCGGTCACCCGCAGCGCCCATCCGCGTGAGAGCTTCCACCAGCCAGAAGGTACAGATATTGAATGTGCCTTCACGGCCTTCCAATCCATCCGGCGTTTCTTCCGCGTTATACCTGTAAACCAGGCCGTCCGATACAAGTCCACGCTCAGCAGGAGGCTTCAGAATCGCATCGACGGTCTTCACCATGCGCGGGTCGGTAGGCGACATGAAGAGCACGAGCGGCATCATCAGGAGCGACGCGTCGAGCGAATCCGAGCCGTAAAACTGCACGAACGCATTGCGCTCTGAGTTCCAACCTTTGGCCTGGATCTCTTCGTAGATCTCATCGCGGGCCTTAAGCCAGCGTTCGCGGTCGGCCGGAAATGAACGCTTCTCGGCCAGTCTGAGCGCCCGATCGATTGCGACCCAGCACATCAACCGCGAGTACAGAAAATGCTGACGACCGCTGCGAACTTCCCAGATCCCTTCATCCTTTTTGTTCCAGTGATCGCAGACCCAGTTGGTCAGCCGGCGCAGGTATCGCCAGAGATCGTAGGAAATCGGACTGCCGTACTTGTTATAGAGATAGACCGAGTCCATCAACTCGCCGTAGATATCGAGTTGCAGTTGATCGTAGGCGCCGTTGCCGATTCTTACCGGCGAGGATTGCCGATAGCCCTCAAAGTTCGAAAGAATCTCCTCTTTCAGATTGTGGCGGCCATCGATGCCGTACATGATGTTCAAGCTGCCATCGGATTCCATCTCATGGCAACGTTTTTCGATCCAAGCCATGAAATTCGCAGCTTCTTCGGTGAAGCCGATTCGGAGCAGCGCGTATAGCGTGAATGCGGCATCGCGTATCCATGTGTATCGGTAGTCCCAATTGCGCTCGCCTCTAATGGCTTCCGGCAGGCTCGTGGTTGGGGCAGCAACGATAGCGCCGGTCGGTTGATACACAAGGAGCTTCAACACCAGAGCGGAGCGATGAACCATTTCCCGCCAGCGGCCGGTATAGGTGCACTTGCCAACCCAGCGCTGCCAGTACTCGACAGTCTCGGTGAAAAGGCGGTAAGCTTCCTGCTCGCTGAGGCCGATGTCGTCTGAGGCGTTCTTGCTGAGCTCGTGGAGTTCGAAGCTGTTACTCTCCTGCTGCTTCAGCGTGAACTCTCCCCAGACTCCGTTCTCAATTTTGTTGATATCGCAGTCAGCGGCAAGCGCCAAGTTGAGATTCGGGGACAGGAACTTCGCGCCACCGGGGACGATTTCCACCGTGTGCTGATCACGGCCGTAATTAAATGCGGGAAAGCATTCCACACGAAACGTCATCTCGCCACGGACAACCTTCACCTGCCTTACCAGACCATGGAAGCCGCTTCCTTCACGGGGCGCTCCAACCGGCATGTAGTCAATAATCTCAGCGACACCGTCCTCCGACAGGAAGCGAGTAACAAGCACATTTGTTTCGGGCCAATAGATTTGCTTGTAGACGATGCCGTCTCCGTTCGCCGGACTGATGCGGAAGTACCCCCCACTTCGCTCATCGAGGATACCGGCGAAAACGCTCGGGGAATCGAAGTGGGGGAAACAGAACCAGTCGATCGATCCATTCATCCCTACAAGAGCAATCGTCTGCAAGTTTCCGACGATCCCATAGTCCTCGATGGGCAAATAAGCCATTACCTCAAATTAACGCACAATGGCGGGATGACTCCTCATGCGAGACTGATTTGAGTGAGTGTCCGCGGCAAGCGACTGCTTTATGCGGTCACCGTCTTCTGGAGCGCGCTTCTGCTGCTCCTGGTTCAACCGATCTTAACCAAGGCCATACTGCCGTGGTTCGGCGGGTCTGCAGGCGTGTGGATCACAAGCATGCTCTTCTATCAGAGCCTGCTTCTGCTTGGATATGCTTATGCTCACGTAATGGCGCGCCGGTTTACTCTGCGGCTGCAAATCCTGACGCACATCGCTCTCCTGCTTTCCAGCCTGCTGCTGCTTCCTCTGAGTCCATCCCTGTCGTGGAAACCGGACCCTACGGACGATCCCGCGATGCGTATTCTTGGGCTACTGATCACGACGGTAGGTCTTCCCTACTTCCTGCTCTCGGCGACTAGTCCGTTGGTTCAATCGTGGTTCGCCCGCTCGGGGCCTGCCGAGACACCTTATCGATTGTTCGCCCTATCGAATCTCGGCTCGCTCGCCGCACTGCTCTTGTATCCGGTGGTAGTTGAACCACTGCTCGCGACGCGCACTCAGATGACCTTCTGGTCGGTAGGATTTGCGGTATTCGTGCTCCTGTGCTCCCTTGCCGCTTTACAAAGCCGGACCGGAACCGCGATGGCCGAGGGACGGCTCATCATCGATCGGCGGGCTTGGACTTGGCTTGCGTTATCCGTCTGCCCGTCAGTGATGTGGCTTGCGCTGGCGAATCATCTGAGCCAGGATGTGGCAGCGGTCCCGTTTCTCTGGGTGATGCCCCTAGCTCTCTATCTGTTGAGTTTTGCGCTCAGTTTCGATTCGCAGGGCTGGTACAAGCCGAAGCTGTATCGTTGGCTGTTGCCTCTGGCGTGGATCGGAATCATGCTAGGCGTCGGCCAGCAAGGGCTGATGCCGATTCGGCTCACTCTCGTCGTCTTCGCCCATGCAATCTTTGTCATCTGTATGTTCTGCCATGGTGAGTTAGCCCGGCAAAAACCGGAAACGAATGAACTGACCGCTTATTTCCTGACGATCTCCGCTGGCGGGGCACTGGGAGGCATATTCGTCGGGCTGATCGCGCCCCGAATTTTCAAAGAATTTCTGGAGCTGCCGATCGGGGTGCTTGGGTCGGTGATGCTATCGCTTTGGCTCCTGTATCGCTTCCCCAAAAAGCGCGTGCTTCGGATCGGCGCCGTTGCCGCGGCTGCGGGCCTGGCCGTGGCGATTGTCCCGGATACGACACTGACCCGCCATCTGCGAGCACGTAATTTCTACGGCACTGTCCAGGTGAACGAAGCGGGCCCAACCGACGCCAGATACGTTTCTCTCTTCAACGGCACGATCCAGCACGGTCTGCAGTTCATTTTGCCGGCACGGAGCCGCATTGCGACCACATACTACGGTCAAGCGTCGGGAGCGGCGATCGCCATCGACAGGCTTCGCCGCGGTCCGATGCGCGTTGGAGTCGTCGGCTTGGGCGCTGGAACGCTGGCCGCTTATGCGAAGCCGGGCGATGTCTATCGCTTCTATGAGATCAATCCCATCGTGATCGACATTGCGCGGACGCAATTTCGTTATTTGAGCGAGTCGGCAGCGCAAATTGAGATCGTTGCGGGCGATGCGCGTCTCTCGATGGAGCGGGAGGAGCCCCAGTCGTTCGATGTACTAGTTGTTGATGCGTTCTCGGGCGATTCGATCCCCGTTCATCTTTTAACAGCAGAAGCATTCGATTTATACTTCCGGCACTTGAAGTCCGGAGGAGCGCTGGCGATCCATGTCACAAATAAACATCTTGATCTGTCCCCAGTAGTCAAGAAGATCGCCGAGCACGCGGGTGCCCGGGCGTTGACGATTCACAATAGCAGCGAACTGATGAACAAGATTTACTCGTCGAGTTGGGTTGTGGTGACGAGAGATGAGAGGCTTGCGGCTTCGATCCAGAACCTGTCGAGCCCCGTCACAGCGAAAGTCCCGCTTTGGACCGACGACTATAGCAATCTGCTGCGCATTCTCAGGTAGCCCGCGCGAGCAGAAAGTAATAAACAACCGGCATCGTAAAGAGGGAGCTATCCAGGCGGTCAAGAAAGCCGCCGTGGCCGGGAAGTAGAGTTCCGCTGTCTTTCAGTCCTGCGCCCCGCTTCAGCGCCGACTCCGCAAGATCGCCCAATTGACCTGCGATATTGCACAAGATAGAAAGCCCCACAACCTCCGAAATGCTGATGTTCAGCGCAAACTGCTTCTGCATCGCCACGCCGAACACGATGGCCCCCAACACGGAGCCAATCGCTCCTTCCCACGATTTTCCGGGACTGACCCGTGGAGACAATTTGTGCTTCCCGAACGTCCGTCCAACGTAAAACGCCGCGATGTCTCCCACCCAGTTAATCGCAAGGGCGAACAAAATCCAGTAGGGGCTGATCGCACGGAGGTCGATGGCGCAACGCCACGCCCCGAAGATGTAGAGAACGCCGAGTATCGTTGCGGCCGAAAACCCTAGTACCTTGGTCAGGTCCGCCAGCCGAAGAGCGAAGGTCAGAACGACAATAGGGAAGAGGCGAACCGTATTGGGTTCGGCGAGAAACATCCCGCCAAGTCCAAAGCCGATCCATACCGGCCCGGAAACTCCGCTGGCTCCTGCGATGCCAACGAATTCGTGGTAACAGGCAATCGCCATCATCGCGACGATGATCACGAATACCCAGTGAGGAGCCCAGAAGATTGCGTAGAGTGCGAATGGAATGAGAACGAGCGCGGTTAAGACACGATTCATCGCGTGGGCGCTACAACAACTTCGGAAAACCCGTCGTTCGCGGCAGCACGGTCCACTTTTACACCGCCGAAGCGCCTATCGCGACGCTGATAATCGAGAACTGCCCGCAGCAGATCCGATTGCTTGAAGTCCGGCCAAAGCGTCTCAGTAACGTACAACTCGGCATAAGCAATCTGCCAGAGAAGAAAGTTACTCAGACGCATTTCGCCGGACGTACGGATCAGCAGATCGGGGTCGGGCACATGGGCGGTGTAGAGATGTGACGAAATCATTTGCTCGTTCACTTCCAGACTCCCAATCACTCCGTCGCGTCGGGCGAGTTGAAGGATCTGATTCATCGCATCCACCAGTTCTGCCCTTCCACCGTAGTTGATGGCCAGGTTGACTCGCAGACCGGTATTTCGATTCGTGGCCTCCATGCCCGCAAGCAGTTCATCCTGCACTTGCTGGGGCAGATCATGGATCCGGCCGACGGCGAAAAGACGGATGTTGTTCTCGAGGAGCTTGGGCAATTCACGCTTCAGGTAATAGCGCAAAAGCCTCCAAAGCGTCTCCACTTCATGGCGGGGACGCTTCCAGTTTTCGACCGAGAAGGCATACAGGGTAAGCGCTCCGATTCCAAGGCGCGCGCACGCCTCTACCGTATTCCGGACCGGATCGATGCCGGCCTGATGACCAGCCACACGCGGCATGTTCCGGCTATTTGCCCATCGGCCGTTTCCATCCATAATGATGGCGATATGCGCGGGAAGTCTCTGGGGATCGATTGCCTGCGCGAGCAGCCAATCCTCTTCCCCAGGCTTCAGCGAATCGAGGAGAGCTTGCATGCGTAAGTTACATCGTACTACGCAGCGCTAAATGAGATTGCCCTGCCGAAATGGCCGCAGCGTAACTCGTTTTATCTAGTCTTTTTGAGAGCTTTTGCCTGCTCTAAGAACCACTCCTGAGAATTGAGTGGTTCGCCCGAGGAAGGGATCGGTTTATAACTACCGTCGCTACTCATCCGGCGCGCTTTCACATTGTCGGCTAGATAAATAGACAGGATGCAGTTTCGAACATGATCCACGAGCCCCGGTTCTTCGAGCGGGAACAGCGTCTCGACGCGGCGGTTAAGATTCCGGTTCATCAGATCTGCCGAGCCGAGGTAGATCTCCTCGTCCCCGCCATTGCGGAAATAATAGATCCGGCTGTGCTCGAGGAAACGCCCAACAATGCTGGTAACTGTAATGTTTTCACTGGTACCTGGGATTCCGGGACGAAGGCAGCAGACGCCTCGAACCAGCAGTTCCACTTTCACCCCCCCTTGCGACGCCTCATATAGTAAGCCGATAACCTGAGGATCGGAAAGCGAGTTCATCTTGAAAATCAGATGCCCTTGTTCGCCGTTCATCTGATGTTGAATTTCACGCCTGATAAGGT
>DASQLD010000679.1:0-7515 GCA_035630195.1 Bryobacteraceae bacterium | reverse complement strand
TGCTCCTTGCAGTGTGGCTCGATAAGTATCTATTGAGTGTCATGCCGCAAGGCGCGGCGCCATTGCCAATTGCAGCGACGCCTGATCTTCGGGTATTCGCGTTTACCCTTCTGGTCTCTATGCTGACGGGTGTCCTCTTCGGCCTGGTCCCGGCGATGCAAAGCACACGCGCCGATGTAGCCAGTACACTCAAAGATCAAGCGGGGTCAGTCACTAGTAAGGGCGCCATCCGTTTTCGAAAGAGTTTGGTGGTTGCGCAGGTGACTTTGTCGTTACTGCTTCTCATCGGCGCCGGCCTGTTCATCGGTAGTCTGCGAAACTTGAAGACTCTTAACCCGGGCTTCCGGACATCGAACTTGATCACGTTTTCAATGAACCCAGTGCTGAACGGCTATGACCGTGTGAAAGCGCGCGAATTCTACAAGAATCTGCAGTCGACTCTGGAAACACTCCCCGGTGTGCAATCGGTCGGGATCGGGCGCGTACGTTTGCTCGATGGGGACCGGTCGGACAGCACCGTTACTGTCGAAGGATATCGTTCGAAGGACGGCGAGGACATGTCGCCATGGGTCAATGTCGTGGGTCCGAACTACTTCGCCACTCTTGGAATTCCGATGGTCGCGGGTCGTGAGTTCCGTCCCTCAGACGAACGCGAAATGGTTCCGCAGGAGATTATCGAAAAGCTCGACTTCAATCGTCAGGCAGACCGCGATCGCTTCGAAGAACTCGAGAAGCAACTGAAAGGAGCGCCGAAGTACGCCATCGTGAATGAAAAATTTGCGCATTATTACTTCGGCGACGGAAGCGCCATCGGAAGACGCTTCGGGTTTGGAGGGAATCCCGGTACGAAGACCGATATCGAAATTGTCGGTGTTGTTCAGAATTCGATGTACAGCACGCTGCGTGAGCAGATCCCGAAACAGGTCTTCCTGCCGGCGATGCAGGCCGGAGGCGTGGCGGGGATGAACGTGTATCTGCGTACGAATCTCGATCCATCTCAAATGTTCGCAAGCGTTCGTAGAACTATCCAGGGAATGGACGGTACACTTCCCGTCTATGATCTGCGAACGATGAACGAACAGATTGATCGGTCACTGGTGACCGAACGCATGATTGCGATGCTTTCTGCGGTCTTCGGGATCGTTGCAACCGTCCTAGCTATGGTCGGACTGTACGGTGTCATGGCATATACCGTTGCCCGCAGGACACGAGAGATCGGGATTCGAATGGCGTTGGGCGCCTTCCGCCGAGACGTCATCTGGATGGTTATGCGAGAAGTGTTGCTTCTGGTCGGCGTGGGCTCCGGAATCGGAGTGATTGCTGCAATTCTCTTGACGCGCTACATTCAAACGCAACTCTTTGGCTTGACGCCCAACGATCCAACGACAGTTGCCGTAGCCACTCTGATCTTGATCGCGATTGCTGCGCTTGCCGGGTACTTACCTGCTATGCGGGCGTCGCGAATCAATCCGATCCGTGCTCTTCGATACGAATAGCCTAAAGCATCGCCTGCGCTAGCAGAATGGACCCGATGATGATCAGGCCAAGGTGGATATAGACGAGGAATTGACCCGCGCTTAATCTTTGGTTGATCACGCGACCCAAGAAGGTTGCTATCAAAATGCCGGGCAAGGATACGAAGTAGAAGCGCGTCACGGCGGGGGTCCACAATCCCGTAAGCCAGTAGCCGCACATGCCGATAGCGCTGGCAGGAAGAAAGTATCCTTGTAGCGTCGCGCGAAACCGTGTCGGGGACCACCCTCGCAACGAGCCATAGATTACTAAAGGTGGACCATTCATTCCGTACGCGCCGCCCAGGACGCCTGCGCTGAATCCGAACATCCAGCTCAAATAATCGCTATGAATTTCGTGGCGTTTGGCACTAGATAAAGAATACGTGGAGAAAGCGACAATCACGATACCTAAGAAGGCTTTGACCACCGGTTCGGAAACCGTCTTCAACAGCAACAATCCCAGGGGAATACCAAACGCGGTGGCCAGCACCAGCCGACCGGCGCTGCGAACATGAATTTCCCGCCAGTCCTGAGCGATTGCAATCATAGCTACGGTAACGGAAACCAGCATCGCTACCGGTGCTGCTACTTCAACTGGAATCAGAAGAGCAAGGAGAGGCACAGCTATCAGGGCCTCTCCGAAACCGAAAGTCGATCGAATGACCGTGGCGAGGAACAACACGAGCGGGACTAGAATGGTGGTCCAGTCTGGATTTGTCATCCAGATTTGCCGACTCCAGATTTGCCGACTCCAGATTTGCCGACTCCAGATTTGCCGACTCGACCCCGGAGTTCGTTACCAATCGCATGCATGATGCCGGTCCCAATCGCGACCAGTGGCGAAATGCCTGAAAAAGCCGCTCCCATGCTATACAACGTGCTCGGCGAGAAGTGCTTTTCATTGGATATGGCGTAAACCGGTTCCCAAACGCGAGGAGACATCTTCACCCGAAAATGTTCGAGACCCCGAAAGTTATAAAATCTGTTCGCATGGAGCCGGGCAAATTGCATCATCGACCGGAGCCACAAAGGATTATTCCGGATGCCTTTCGCGGCAGAGTTCGAAAGCGCGACCAAGCCTAGAGTCGCGTATGACTTGTCATATTCTGCGAAACGCCGCATCGCATTGTCGATGAGCAGTTCGCTGGTTCCGTTGGGAGCGGAAGGACTTCGGGCCAGGAGTTCAACCAGGTATCCTTCTTTCGCTACGACTGGGGACGCAACCAGGTACGCCACCAGCCGACCACCGTGTTTTGCTACCAAAACGACACGGTCGCTTCCGTCTCCTTCCAAAACATGCGGCGAAACCAGAAAGTGTAACGGGGGAAGACGTCGCGCTCTCAGCCATTCATTCAAAACTCTTCGAAGCTCGGGTTCTCTTGCCGCCTCCTCTGCTGACACCGCTTCCACAGATACCGATTTGTTGCGCGAACGGTTCAACTGAGCGCGAATCGCGCTCGTGCCTTCGACAGTCGCCTGCCAATTGCGTGGGTCCCAAACCGGCTGAGCGCCCAGAGTAATAGTTGCGTGGCTGGTCGAATCGGCGAATAGAGAGCGCAAACGTTCCTCAGCGCAGACATAACAGACTCGACAGCCCTGCTGATGCGCGAAAGCTTCAAATTCGTGGCTGACTCTGCCCAGCATCTCAGGAGCGCACACTGGAGCGCCGGCGACCAACAGCAGACGATGTCGGCGTGTGTACCCCACAACCGCCGGAATCGTAGAGGGAAACCAATGCTCGATACCAGGATTGAGGATCTGGTAACAGGTGGAATTCCACCCGTATGACATCACGAGGTCTCGCGCTCGACGAACGGACATGATGGAAGCTCGTAACGCCAATACTTCTATTGTCCTATCGTCGGGCAAAATGGTTGTGGAGGCGTCCCATGCCGCTGGCTCATCCGCAAACACCTGCAGTCGCCACGAATTTACTCGGCTTGATTGGTAATACTCCGATCGTAGAAATCACCAACTTCGATACCGGCCCATGCCGGCTGTTCGTAAAGCTCGAGAATCAGAACCCCGGCGGCTCCATCAAGGACCGCATGGCTGTCTCGATGGTCGAGGCCGCCGAACGCTCGAGTGTGCTGAAGCCGGGCGGTGTCATTGTCGAAGCAACGGCGGGCAACACGGGCCTGGGACTCGCCTTGGTCGCTGCCGCGAAGAAATACCATCTGATCGTGGTGATTCCGGACAAGATGTCGACCGAGAAGATCCAGCATCTTCATGGGCTTGGGGCCGACGTTCGCATTACGCGAACCGATGTCGACAAGCATCATCCGGAGAATTACGTCAATCTCGCCCGCCGCATATCGGAGACGACACCCGACTCATGGTTCGTCGATCAGTTTTCAAACCCAGCCAATCCTTTGGCTCACGAGCAGACTACGGGTCCGGAGATCTGGGAACAGATGGATGGCGACGTCGATGCCGTTGTCTGTGGCGTCGGTTCTGGTGGCACTCTAACCGGCCTGAGCCGGTTCTTCGCGCGCGTTAGTCCGGACACGGAAATCGTTCTAGCCGATCCGGCCGGATCATCCCTAGCCGAGTACGTGCGAACCGGGCAGCTGGGTCCTGGCGGTTCTTATGCAGTGGAAGGCATCGGGCAAAGCGCCATTCCGCCAGTTGCCGATCTCTCTCGCGTGAGGCGCGCTTACACCGTTAGTGATGCCGAGAGCTTCCACACCGCACGTGCTCTTCTGCGCGAGGCCGGTATTCTTTCGGGTTCTTCCAGCGGCACACTCGTCGCGGCGGCCATCGCATACTGCCGGGAGCAGAGCAATCCGAAGCAAGTGGTTACCTTCGTTTGTGATAGCGGAAGTAAGTATCTATCCAAGATGTTCAACGATTTCTGGATGCTCGACCAGGGATACATACAGCTTCCGAAGACCGGTGATCTTCGTGACCTGATCTTGCGGCGTCACCAAGAGGGCGCAGTGATTACAGTGGCTCCCGGCGATTCGCTGCTGACTGCGTATCAACGCATGCGCATGGCCGACATTTCTCAGTTGCCAGTGCTTCAGGATGGCAAACCAGTCGGCATTCTGGATGAGTCTGACTTACTCATGGCGGTGCAAGGTGGTGATGAATTATTCAAAGAGCCGGTAAGTCGCGCTATGACGACACGACTGAAAACCCTGCGGCCCGATGCCTCAATTGAATCCGTCTACGAGATCCTCAATGAGGGTCTCGTGGCTATGATCATGGACGGAGATCTCTTCGTGGGACTCATAACGCGCACGGATTTGCTTAACTTCATGCGCCGGCGATTACGATAGCGAACAAAATGACAAACAAATTCGGAACACTCGCGATTCACGCGGGCCAGCAGCCCGATCCATCTACCGGCGCGATCATGACGCCCATTTACGCGACCAGCACGTATGTCCAGGAAAGCCCGGGCGTTCACAAAGGCTACGAGTACTCCCGCAGCCAGAACCCAACGCGGTTCGCTTACGAGGGTTGCGTTGCGGCGCTCGAGAACGGTTCGCGCGGCTTTGCATTCGCCTCGGGCCTGGCGGCCACCTCAACCATTCTTGAAATGCTGGACTCAGGGGACCATGTCATCGCCGCGGACGACATGTATGGCGGGACATTCCGGTTGTTCGAGCGGGTAAGAAAACGGTCGGCCGGCCTGACATTTACCTATGTCGACATGAGCGACCCCAATCGGATTCGTGAAGCTGCCACGCCTCGCACCAGACTGATCTGGATCGAAACCCCGTCGAATCCTATGCTCAAGCTGATCGATCTCGGCCGGGTCGCGGAGATCGGTAAATCCATCGGCGCTATCACCGTCGCTGACAATACCTTCGCAAGTCCATATCTACAGCGCCCGATTGAGCGCGGCTTTGACATCGTGATGCATTCTGCGACGAAGTACCTCAACGGCCACTCAGATGTCATTGGCGGCATTATCGTCACCGGCCACGGCAACAAAGAACTGACTGACCGGATCGCGTTCCTCCAGAATGCGACTGGAGCAGTACCATCGCCCTTCGATTCCTTCCTGGTGCTCCGTGGGCTCAAGACGCTGCATTTGCGGATGCGTGCTCATTGCGACAATGCGCAAGCAGTTGCCGAAATGCTAAGCGCGCATCCGGCAGTCGAGAAGGTGATCTATCCGGGGCTGCGATCGCATCCGCAACATGACCTCGCCAAGAGCCAAATGAACGGCTTCGGCGGGATGGTCACGATTCTGATCAAGGGTGGCCTGACTGAATCGCGACGGTTTCTGGAACGCTGCCGTGTATTCGCCTTGGCGGAGAGTCTTGGTGGGGTGGAGAGCCTGATCGAGCATCCTGCGATCATGACGCACGCCTCCGTTCCGCAGGAGCAGCGAGCGCAGCTCGGTATCGCTGATAATTTGGTTCGCCTTTCCGTCGGTGTAGAGGATGTCAGTGATTTGATAGAAGATCTCAACCAGGCATTGGGCTAAGCAGCTCGTTCGAAAACAATCCAGGTCCGCCATACCCCGAATTCTGTACAGGCGATACAGAGGTTTCCGTATGGTGTCTACCAGGTCACAAGCACGAGAGTAGGTATAGCAGCCATGTTCTTCGATTTGCGCCAGAATGAGAGTATGGCAAGAGGTAAGCGATCGGCGCTCGGTACGGGCTTCGGAGTGATCACCGCTTTGCTTGTGCTGTCGACGGCGCTGGCCTATCAGATCCAGGAGAGCTTCTCGCAGCGGAGTGTCGCTATCCATCGCCACTACGTGCAGGAGCAGGAAGCCGTCACGAGTCTTCGACGCCTGCTTTATGCCGGAGGCATTACTGTCCGCGACTATCTGTTGAATCCATCGGTACACAAGCAAGAGGCCTACCGGAGCGAAATTCAGCAATTCCGGCAATCGAGCATACCGTTAATCGAGCAACTCAAGAAATCTAGTCCCCATCCGAAAGCCGTTGAGGAGTTGGACCGAAACATCGACGACCTTTGGAGGGCGTTGCAGACTGCGCCCGATCAGGCCAGGGATAGTCTTGGAACGTATGCCTTTGTTCAGCGGGAGATTGCACCGCCACGTACGAAAGCCGGTCAGATTCTTCAGGAGTTGGAGACAGAGAATCATCACGCATTGACCGCGAGTGAGGAAGAATTCTCCGTCAGTCGATCATCTGCGGCCAACAAACTCCTTTGGCTTCTCGCGTTGTCGCTGCTCGGCGCCGTCGGAATAGCATGGTTTACCCTTCAATACTCTGACGGTCTCGAGCGCCAGGCCGCGGTCCGCTTCGAGGAAGTGCTCCAAGCAAAAGTGGAGCTCGAACATCTTTCGAACAGGCTGATGGAGATTCAGGAAGAGGAGCGGACACGGCTATCGCGTGAGTTGCACGACGAGATCGTACAGAATGTCGCGGTCTTGAAAATCGAGATTACGCAAGCTTTGTCGACATTGCAAAATAATCCGGCGAAAGAGCCGCTAACCCGGGCTCGCGAACTGGCGGACCGCACCGTGCGCACCGTTCGAAACATCAGTCTGCTGCTAAGGCCGTCGCTGCTCGATGACCTGGGTCTCGGGCCCGCCCTGCAATGGCAGACCGATGATTTTACACGCCGTACCGGGGTGCCGTGCGAATACATTGAAGAAAATCTTGGAGCCACACTACCTGACGCCGTGAATACCTGCGTCTACAGAGTCACGCAGGAGGCGCTTCGAAATTGCGAAAAGCACTCTCACGCGCAAAACGTAAGTGTACGCGTCAGACAAACAGCCTCAGGGCTTACGGTTGAAGTCGAGGATGATGGCGTCGGATTCCGCAACGAGCGGCGCTCCCCTGCAAGTCTGGGAGTTCTGGGTATGCGTGAGCGTGCTGCCGCCCTTGGCGGCGAATTGGATATTGAATCGGCGAATGAAAAGGGAACGCGGGTGCGGCTCTGGCTGCCAAATGTCGAGAGCGCCCAGCGTCCCGCAAATTTGGAGGTGCATGTTTGAGCGGAACGCGGATATTGCTCGCTGACGACCATAACCTGTTTCGGCAGGGGCTTCGGCGCATCCTGG
>DASQLD010000678.1:0-10387 GCA_035630195.1 Bryobacteraceae bacterium | reverse complement strand
GATCTCCCTGTAGGAAGAACGGTCCGGGCTCACCTTCATTGCTGTCCAGCGCCCCACCCGTTGGTCCGGGGATCTCAACATTGTCGTGGTACATCTTGCCATCGCGAAGCACCGTAACGCGACGTCCCACGAGTGTGATGTCGAACGCTGTCCATTTGCCTAACCCTAGTTCAGCGCCAGCGGGTGGTGGATAGTGACTGTACACGGCGCCCATTTCATGATCCGGTAATTTTCCACCTTCCGTCCCCACCTGGATTTCGTACCTCCCGCGCAGATAGATCCCGCTATTCCCATGCTCCGGACAGTTCACTTCGATGTGAAGCTTCAGATCCTGGAACTTGGCAGTCGTCTTTAAGTTGGCCGCTCCTGGACCGCGCTGTCCTTGCACTTCGGGATTGTTATTGACTAATTCGCCGTCCCGCGCAATCCACTTGTTATTCTGAACGTTGCCGATAGGCTCCCAACCAGTCAGATCCTTGCCATTGAACAACGGTTGAGGAGCCGTCCAAGCCTTCGGCATCGGACGATCCAGCTTTGGCGCCCGAACGGCAAGGAGCGCTGGCCCATTTTGATCGCCACGCTTCTCCACGCCAGTAAGCTTGTCTGCGCCGGACGACGTCAGTTCCCAATTGACGGCAGGTCCCCGCGATGTCACGCCAGAGATTGCGACTATGATCTTGCCGGACTCGACCGTCGCCCCGAGAATCGGCCGCCAACCGCCACCCCGCGGCTGCACGCGGCCTTCGATCTTCCCCTGCTTTTCGAGTAGTTCGATCCACTGCGGGTACGGATTACCACTGGCTGGAGTGACCGTCACGTCCACCGACCCAAGTAGGTTTTGGCATCCTGTGCCGCTGACAACGCAGCAGCGCCAAACGCGATCAACAACAATTTGTTCATTGGTAAAAGCTTAACGCGCTATCGGCGCCATAACCAGAACTCCAGTCAGTGGCTAAACGACGACGAAAAACAGAATCTCCGACCAGACAGCGACCCTAGAAGATTTGTGCACGTGTAGCCGATGGATGGAACAGCAACGCTACGGGGGAGAGTCTTCGGCAATCCAACGCTGAAGAGTTAAATCAAAACGCCAGCCGCAGACCGAACTGCATAATCCTCGCGTCGCTCGCTGAGTCGATTCTGCCCGGGTTCGCCGCAGAAGTATTGCTTCGTGGATTGTTCAGATTCGCATGATTCATCGCGTTGAACATTTCCCACCGGAAGTTGAGGTTCATGGTTTCCCGAAGCTTGAACCCTTTGAATAGCGCGAAATCCAGATTCCAACGACCCGGCCCAATCATCACATTGCGACCGGTGCTCCCGAATGTCCCCAGCGCCGGCAGTGCAAATGCTGTCGGATCAAAATACTGATTGATCAACTCTGATCGGCTGCGGTTCGGATCGAGGTGCGGATTGCCAACCAGGTTGGGTCGCTGCGTACCCGCTCCGGACAGCGCTCGGTCCTGGCCACTAGTCACGTTGAACGGTGATCCAGCTTGAGCAGTGAAGATGCCGTTGGTTTGCCACCCGCCCAAAATCCATCGGCTCCAGCCAGTCTTCGGACCAGGGACTTCGTATAGAAACGATGCCACGAATCGGTGGCGCAGGTCGAAGTCGGAGAGTCCCTTATCGGCTGCCAGGTCGAGTGGATTTTGACCATTGAACGCGTCCGCTTCTATCGATGCCCCATCGATCGATTTGCTAAAGGTATAGCTCGCGAGCAGCGTGAACCCGTTGCTGAATCGCTTATTCAATGTGGTTTGCAGGGAATTGTACGTGGAGTTGATTACCGTCTGGTAGTCAATAATGCTCGCAAACTGAGGCGCATAAATCCGCCGCGCGTTCGTGTTTCCGGCCGTCGCGCCCGGTCCATAGAGTGCCGGATTCAATTCGTTTCGGATCGGTAGCCGCGTGCCCTTTGTTCCAATGTATGCGACCGTCAGCAGGTAATCCTGTGCCAGTTCGCGCTGCACGTTGAAGTTCCACTGCTGGATATAAGGAGCCGCCTGATCCGGATTAACTGAGAGCCCAATCGTCACTGGGCGGAAGAACTGATAGCCGGCTTTGTCCTCTGCGCTCACTGGAGGCGTGTACGGAAAAGGATCTTCCTGGCCGGCATATGGATTGGAGAAGCTTTGTGGCGTATTGAGTGTCACCTGCAATGAATACGGCGGCGAGTTCACGAAGTGGCTCATCCGATGGAAGCCGAGGACGTCGTAGAAAATCCCATATGCCGCGCGGATGCTGGTCTTGTTATTTCCGAAGGGACTCCAGGCAAAGCTGACACGAGGCGCGAGATTGTTTAAATCGGAAGCAGCGCCACCGCGGTGGACGCCGTCATCGCCCACATATAGCAGTCCGGTAGGAGCGCTCGGAAAGACTGTAGATTGCTGTCCGGGTCGGAAGAGCGTCAGTTCGTCGTCAGCCGAATAGTACGGAAAAAAAGGCTCGTAGCGTAGCCCCAGCGTGAGACTCAAATCCCGATGAATACGCCACTCATCCTGCACGTAGAGGTTGTACGTTTGCGAGCGGATGCGGTTGATGCGCACCGACCCCTGTGTCATGTTGAACGGCCTGCCCAGAAGGAAATCTGAAAAGGCATTCCCGCTGATCTGACCGTTGAAAGTGAACTGTGGATCTACGCCGTTCGCGGTAACACGGTCACTTTTGGTAAGTCGGAATTCACCGCCGAATTTGATGAGATGGGCGCCGCGGTTATAGTTCACACTGTATGAGGCTTGATGCGTTCCTCGATCGATCAACACAAGATTGTCTTGATTCAGGTTCCAAAATCCATTCACTTGCCCCCTGTATTGGGGAACCAGCGTCTTGCCCAACGCGTCGGGTCCACCTCGATTCACCTGAACGCCCATGTCCTGGTAAGACACACCATCCCCGCCACCCACCGGCAGCGGACCTCGATCGATCTGTGACTTGTTCCAGGTGTACTGTCCGACTCCCAAGAGAGCCGGCGTGAAGGTCCACGTGTGCTGCCCGTTGATGTTCCACGTGTCGAACGCAACATCCGACTGCAACACAGGCAGACCGGCGGTGAGCAATTCCTTGCTGGACGATTCGAAAACTCTGCCCGTCAATCGCTGGCTTTGCGAGAGGCTGTAGTCGCCGCGTCCCAGGAACTGACGCGAGTCAAGGTCCTGCGGACGGTTGAAGATGTATCGATTGCCGGTCGCATTCGGGAGCGGAATCTGCAGCAAATCCATGAACTTTAGAGCCGCGGGATCAAAGCGATTGGCGGGGATCACAGAATTAGGGAAGAGTGCGTTCGTCAGCGGATCGCGTGGTTTTTGTGCGCTCGCCGTGAAATCGCCGCGACGCTCCAACTCGGTGGGAACAACAAGGCTCGAGAACGTTTCACCTTGCCGCTGGCTCACGCCTTCATACGACCCGAAAAAAAACGCCTTATTGCGAATCACCGGTCCTCCCACGCTGCCGCCGAACTGGTTCCGCCGCAATTTACCCTTGGACACTGCAAAGAAATTCCGCGCATCGAAGGCATCGTTCCGAACAAATTCATAGAGCGATCCATGCAGTGTGTTTGTACCGGACTTTGTGACAGCATTCACCACCGCGCCCGCGTTGCGTCCGTATTCGGCGCCGAAATTGTTTGTCAGAACGCTGAACTCTTCTAGCGCATCCGGATTCGGGCTTACGGCCGAAACTCCTTCCTGCGGATCGTTATTATCGCCGCCGTCCAGCAGATAGTTGGTGGAACCACCACGAGCGCCATTGACCGCGATTCCCGCGTTGGCGCTCAGATTGGAGGCTGCAGGCGCAGGCACGGCGCCCGGAACAAGCAACACAAGTTGAATCGGATTCCGCCCGTTGAGAGGCAGTTCCGTGATTCTCTTTTCATCGACGACCTGGCGAATCACGCCGCCAACCGTTTCCACCTGGCTCACCGTACCCGAGACGGTGACCGACTCCGCGGCTGCGCCTACTGAGAGCGTCACTTCAACGTAGCGAACTTGATCCGCATCCAGCCGGAACGCTTCGGTGACAAATTGTTTGAACCCTTCGAGCCTTGCACGCACGCGATACTGTCCCACCGGCAGGCGAGTGACGCTGAAGCGTCCGGCCGTGTCGCTCTCCACGGTCCATTGGAGCCCTGTGAGCTCATTTGTAACCTCCACCGTCGCGGATGCCACAACCCCTCCGCTCGTATCCTGTACGCTACCGGATATTGCAGCGTTCGACTGTGCGGTCAATACCGAGGCAAAACTCACCCATAGAATCAGCCCAGCAGCCAGAGTCTTCCGATTCATCGCCGAAACCTCCACCAGATCGATCACCGACGGGAACCATGAACAGGCTCAGCATACAGCAATTCGCCTGTCAGGCCGTCGTAGTACTGAATCAAAACATGGGGACGTGGAAAAGCGACCCATCGCGGCTTACCGGGCTCAACAGGATTGTCGAAAACGTTATTCACTCTGGCCACTGCGTAGTAGGGCAGCTTGCGAAGTTGTGCAGGCATGTCGTCGCGTATGTAGCTGGACCAGCGAATGTCCACTTTGCGTCCGCGCGAATCGAACTCGCCGTTCGCAGGACGTCCTCCTTCGCTGCGTGCCGGATGGTTTTGAGATCCCAAAGGCCCCGAAGCAAACTCCCACACTCGATCCGTAATCTTGACAGCCCAACTATTATGGAGATCCCCGGTCATGACCATCACTGGTTTACCGAGAGAATCCCAGAAGCGAATCATTTGTTCGCGCTCTTCGAGAAACGCGGTCCACGCATCATCCTTGTTCTCGATCAAACCACCGCCGGGGGGGCCCTGATGAGGGATTGTTACGTTCACAGAAGATGCGATGAAGAAGAAGTCGGCGTCGCTCTCCTTCATGGACTTGATCAGCCATTCACGTTGCCTTCGACCGAGCAGCGATGTTCCGGGCTTGTTCGGATTGTTTGTATCTTGCAGGTCCCGTATGGAACGTGTGTCAAGCAGGAAAAACTCGACGTTCCCCACACGAAAGCTGGAAAACGACATCCGGCCCAACGAGTAAACCGAAGTGCGGCTTTCCTTGGCCGCCGGGCGAATCCGCAGCCGGTTGTTGTCCAGTACTTCGACAAGTTCATACACACCGGCGTTGGGGTCTCCGTCACCCACCGGAAAGCGACCCGCATCTACACCGGCGTACTGGCCTCCCCAATGCACATGAACATTCGAGATTTGGCTCGCATCCAATTTTGTGAAATCAGCATTCGTGGCCACCAGCACATCCGACCCAGCCGTCAGTTTCGCCTCGCCGAATTGAATCGGTTGCGGGAAGGCCGCCGGTTGTGAGCCCGCGAGGTAATCGAACCATGCCTGCATGCCGATATCACGGAACACCGTTCGACGATCGCGCCGCCCCACCTCGGCAGTGCCGAACACATCGTTCAAGATTTCGTGATCGTCAGGCGTGTAATAGGACGGCATTACGCGATGCCAAGCCGCTAGATTCGCTCCTCGCTCCAGGAAGTACTTGTAGTTCTCCCAGACTCCCGCAAGCGAAGGAGCGATCTGCAAAATACGAGGCAAGGTTCCATCCGATATCCCCACCTGCGCCCGCCAGGCATCGACGGTAAACTCTCGCTTATCTTCGTAAAGCCAATCTCCATTCATGATCGAAAAAGAGATTTGATCGGCAATCTTGCGGAGCATCGTTCCATAGGCAGGCAGGCCTGGACCTGTACCGCTGCCTGGCTTTTGATTCGCGCAGGATCCAAATTGGAAGCTGAAGTTAAAGAGGCCGCGAGGATTGGTTTCCGAATTTCGGTATTCCTCTGAGGAAGGCAGCGTGACAAAGGACCCTTCCTCGCCGGTATCACGATCCGTCACCGGGCGATAGTAATAACGGGTGTTCGGCCGCAAGCCCTGCAATCGAAGCCAACCTGTATTATCGCGATCGGCAACTGTCGTCACCGGATTCGAGACTTGGTCTAATCGGCCCGGAGTGGAACCGTAACGAATCCGAAACTGCCCCGGCGAAGACGTTCGCGCCCATATCCAGATGCTGTCGGATGTGACATGGCCCAACATCGGTCCGTGTGAAATCCGCACGCCTTGCGCAAGAACGTCATCTGTGAAGAAGCACGAGAATAGCAGTAGCGCAAACGCCGATATACGGTACATACCATAAGAGCTTATCTCCTCCTCTATTCAGGAGGTAATCGACAGCGTTAGCTCCCGTCACCGCGCGCCGGCTGCCACTAGAATCTTCTCGATCTCGGAATAGCCGTGGTTTCGCGCATGCCGAAGCGGCGTGACTCCGTCTCGATCGGCCAAGTTCACCTTCGCGCCGGCTTTCACCAACAGTTGGACAATCTGCGTATGCTGGCGGCCACCACTACCGAGAATGATCGCCTCGAGCAGAGCCGTCCAACCGAGCTTGTTGACATGATCGACATCCACTCCCGCTTCAATGAGCGTGCGGACTGTTTTGACATGGCCGCGCTCCGCCGCAGGAATCAGCGCGGTTCCGCCGTACCGGTTTGTGCTCTTAAGGTCGGCGCCGTGCGCGAGCGTCATCTTTAGAATCTCGATATGGCCGCGTGCGCCGGCATACAGATAGGGGCTGTCATTGATGTTGTCTTTGGCGTTCACGTCGGCGCCGGCCTCGATCAGCGCCCTGGCGGCATTCACCTTGTTGCCATGAGCAGCGACAAGGAGCGCAGTACAACCGCTACTGTCGCGCGCATCGATCACGGCTCCCTTGGTAAGCAGTTCTTTGATTGCGGCGACATCGTCCTTCGTCGCCGCCAAGTGCAGCGTCTTCTGGTTCATGTTCGCTCCCGAGGCCATCATAACCAGAAGGACGAATGCCGGTAGCGTTATGGATTTAAGCATCTCGAGACCACCAGGTTCTTCTGTAGACAACTCAGGCGACGAGGCATTGTTGATATTGCATTTTTCTCCAGCCAATGTCATCGCTCCTCCCTGCATCATTACAGGTTCCGTAAAGGCAAGGCGACGCTCCGATCGTGTGCGTTGTCGGCGACGGGTCTCCGGAGGTAGTGCCTGGCGCGTCCTATTTCACTCGGGCATGGATACGCGGGAAATGGACCGAAAACCAGAGGCTATTTCCTGAATGTATACACCGGCATAGTGGAATTGAGCCATCGCTTGGCCTATCGGCGTGAACTTCACGTGTCGATGACGTCAAGCCACTTGGAGCATCGACGGCTCATCGGAACTTGCGAGCTCGCATCCCGCGCGGTTCTGATCACAGACCACCATGTGAACGAAATGTATTTTCGTCACCGCCGCGCCGGATAGAGCGAACGGGTAAAAGTCGGGTTGCCCCATGCTGCGACAGAGTTCATTCATCACAGCGGCGAGCTTCAGCCACGAATTTAGAAAAGAGAGGAATTCGACACAATCGGGCGTGTCACAGCGATACAGCACTTCCGGTCCGAAGCAATCAAAGGGCAGCGACATGGTTTCCGGCCGCAGGTCAAAACTTGCCGCTGTGCTGAGTGTATCCACCATGTGCATATAGTGCGCCCACGTTTCCGCCCAGTCCTCCCAAGGGTGCACACTCGCGTAAGCACTGACGTGATTGAGCCACCAATGTGGTTTTGGACCCGAGGTGTAATTAACGCGCAAGGCCTCTGCGTAATCCGCGGTCTCATCGCCGAACAGATTCCGATAACCTTCTAGGTACCGCGAGTTTGCTACTAGTCGGTCCCAATAATAATGGCCGACCTCGTGGCGGAAGTGCCCTACCAGCGTCCGGTAAGGCTCGTGCATGGAGGTTCGCATCTGCTCGCGAGTGACGTCATCGGCCTCTTCGATGTTCAGCGTGATCACGCCGTTCTCGTGCCCGGTCAGAACTCGGGGACCGTTCGCCGGAGATCGAACGAAGTCAAAAGCCAAACCGCGCTCGGGTTCTTCGCTAACCCGTGACGTCACAGGCAATCCTAGCCCAACCAGCGCGGAGATGACGCGGCGTTTCGCGGCCTCGACGCGGCTCCAAAGCATACCGTCTTCCCGGGAATTCAAACTCGGAACTGTTCGGTTTAACCGGCAAGCAATGCACCAGGGAGACCGTTCGTTTGCGGGTACCAGCCAATTGCAAGCCGCCGCAGTTTCCAGATTCGCGCAGCGTCGATAGAGCTTGCTGTGCGCCTCGGGTACGTTAGGCCCCGCGAGCAGCCATGTCCCCATTTCACTCCCCGGAGCAAGCGACACCACACGTCCCAATTCCGGTTCATACCCAAGAGCTGTGTCGCACCGCAGGCAATGGCTGTTTAGGAAAAAAACAGCGCTATTGCACCGGCATCCGTATGCCCGCTGCAGCGCAGCGAGCGTAAACATGGAGTGGCCCAGTTCCGGGACAGGCGATTGACTAGGTAAGAAGTTCATGGTCGTAGCGGGAGCGAGTTACTGAAATCAGGAGCTTAGGACAACCCCGACACGTTCACCACTAGACATAAAGCAATTGGTGGGCCAGTTTAGCGCTACTCTTCTAGAGGCTCCAAGTCGACCCCTACCTTCAATGTGTGATGGCGACCTCCCAGGATCAAGCCCCGGAGTGGACTGACATCCCCATAATCACGACCCCAGGCAAGGGTCACATGACCGTCCGACGGGACGATGTTATTCGTCGGGTCGACGTCTAGCCAACCCCCGCCCGGACAGTAAACTGACACCCAGGCGTGCGACGCATCCGCGCCAACCAGTCGAGGACGGCCGGGCGCTGGATACGTACGGATGTACCCGCTCACATAGCGCGCCGGTAGATTCAACGACCGCAAACATGCCACCTGAAGGTGTGCGAAGTCCTGGCACACCCCCCGCTTCTTTCGAAGCACTTCCTCCGCCGTCGTGCCGACGTGAGTCGCTTTTGCATCGAACCTGAATTCTTTGTAGATTCTTTGCGTCAGTTCTAAAAGAGCATCCGCCAGCGTCCGTCCCTTCGTGAACGATTGCTTGGCGTATGCCGCGAACGCCGGCCTTCGCCGGATACGTGGCGATTCAAATACGAATTGATATGCGTCCAGCCCCGCCGCGCTTGTCTCGGTCCGGATTTCTTCAGCTACCTGCTCCCACGCCGGCGTGATCTCCGGCCACTTCGGAGGATTCACCACGTGTAGTTCGGTCCGGGACTCCAACGTCAGCTTGTGATGGGATTGTTGAACAGTGAAAAGCGTCAGGCGGTTGCCGAAATAATCAACCCTTTCGGTCAGCGTCGCCGGTTGGGGCGTAATGACCAGTTCAAACGAAGTGGCGTGCTGCCATGGGAGGGCGCGCGGTGTAAGACACGCGATATGGTTGCCCACCGAAACCGGGGTCTTGTACTTGTGAATCGTCTGATGAACGAGCCGGTACTTCATTCGCCAATTGCTGTCGGAAGCGTGCGAGCGTGACTGAAGTATCGCTCGGAAAGTTGATTCGACCAACGCGGTAAAGATTTGTCCATGTCCGCAAGCCAGCTAATCAATTTGATCGCATTCTTGTCTGGTACGGCTCCGCTCCCTGCAGGGGGCAGTTCCAGCCGGGACAAATCAAGATCCTCGACAAATGCGGCGGCGCGCTTCATCTCTTGCAGATCTTCATGCGAGTGCCGGGGTAGTTTCTCGTAAACATCGGCGATATGCCGCAACTGAAAGGCCACCGACCTCGGATTAAGGCGGTCCGTTAATAGAACGTCCAGCACAGCCAACGGTTGCAGCGTGGTGTAGTACTTGGTCCGATATGTGATGGAACTATCCGCGACCTCGAGGACATACTCGAGCAGCGGCAATTCCTCCTCGGCAAGCGGTTTTGTTATCTCACGCATTTGCCGCACCGAATGCATAGCGCGCTCCAGACGTCGGCCCAGATTGAGCAGCAGCCATCCGTGGCCACGCGTAATGTTCTCACGCTCCATCCCGGATAGCGCGGAAAGCAACTCAAGACATCCCGTGAGTACAGCGGAGTACTCCACGAACAGCATGTATTCTTCAACCTTGATCGAACCGGCAAGCTCACCCAGTAATCGTGTGTAGTCCGAGGAAAGCCGCTCCCGTACTGAGTTGCCGACCCGCGTCACTTCGGAAAGTGTCGAAGCAAGACTGCCGCCCCGGTCAGTATCGACCATTAAGGAAATGATTTCATTCTCCAGTTCCCGCGGAGTGGGGCGATTCTTCTTTGGCAGCTTGCTTCCGAAAATCTCATTGCTGCGGTGCAGCCGCAATAGGCACTGAAACTCCACCTCGTCAGCCTGCCTCACGCGCGAGATCAGCGTCCGAAGAGTACGCGCGTGATTTTCTGACCGTTCAATATACCTGCCCATCCAGAAGAGGTTGTCACCGGCGCGGCTCGGCAGATCCGCCGAACTGCGCTGGAGCTGAATCGGCTCATTGCGCGGCCGCAGCATTGTGAATGTATCCACCGGCTCAT
>DASQLD010000677.1:0-5392 GCA_035630195.1 Bryobacteraceae bacterium | reverse complement strand
ATTCGATACAATCGGTTTCACAAACCCTGCACAATCAACATGCGCGAAATGCGGAAAGACGAGCTTCCAGTACGTGGATAAGACTGTTCCGGGATTGAAACGTCCCCTTATGGTTTATCCAATGCGCCGGTTGCGGTGCTGTAGTTGGAGTGCTAGATGCACGAAGCAAGTAGAGCAGGATGCTCGCTGCACGCACCTCCTCGTTTCTCCCGCCGAGACGTCAATGTAGCTGTGGGGATTTTGTGGGGACAAGCACCAATAATATCGCCCATATGGGCTAACATCGCGCTAACATCCCGGCGAAAGAGTGTGAAACAGGGTGAGATTAGCGCAACTGGGTGAGCCCAGAATCAACATCTTAGGACGTAGTGAGGCAGTGTAAGCCACCCGTTAGCGCTTTCAAGTCCCGCCCCGGGCACCATTACTTTGTTGGTCGATTGCCTTCATCGACAACCCAAGTACCACAGCTGACGCACTTTCTACGTATCAGGAAGTTAGTCGGACCCATATAGCTATAGCCAGCAAGAATAAGCCAGCCTCCACAGGAACACTTGTCCGGACTCGCTTTTTCGAGCTCGCCCGTTATCATTGCAACGCTCATTTACCTGATTTCGGCTGAGCGGCTGCCGCACATTATAGGGGTAGCGAACAATCTGATGGACCAACTTTCCCTCAAGTGAACCCCTACCACTTCCGATAAGGGATTATGGTCGAGCATCGCTTACATCCTCGATTTGCTTGTTCACGGATCGTAGAGGCTCAGTTTTACCGGGCTTTGCGACCTTGTGGAGTTCGAAAGGCAGTCGTATTGGACATCTCGAAGGGGGGATTGCTCCTCCGCTTTGAAGATCCGCTTCCGCAGTCAGATCACTTGGTCTTGAACGCGGCTGGCCACCAGCTTTCGTATGAGATACGCCATTATTATCAACGAGATGGGGTGTTCTATGCGGGAGTGCAACTCGTTAAATAGCTGCTGTCAGCACACTTCGAAGCTCGTCTTGCGACAACACCACGGGATTGGCTTTCATGCTGCTCGCGCGGGACGCGCTCTCGCATAGGACGTCCATGTGCTCATGTCCTATGCCATACGCTGACAGGCTGGGGATTCCCAGGTCCGCGCATAGGCTCCCGACCCAGGACACCCCGGCCTCCGCTTCCGACTCACCGGTAAGGAGCATGGCGATCTCTGAGTACCGGGTCAACGCAGCGCCAGCCCGGATGTTGGCTGCCATTCCGTGTGGCAGCAACGCCGCGCAGACCGCGCCATGCGGAGCGTCGAACATGCCGCCGATTGGGGCCGCAAAGCCGTGAACCACACCCAGCCCGGCATTGGCGAGGGCCAATCCACCGAGCAGGCTCGCGAAGGCCATGTCGGTCCGAGCCTCAAGGTCGCCCCCGTCGGCGTGAGCCCGGCGCAGTGCTCTGGCTACACGGCGGATGCCTTCTAGACACAACGTATCAGTTAGGGCCTTGGCCTTCGATGACACGTAAGGCTCAATAAGCTGCGTTAGCGCGTCCATGCCGGTACTGGCTGTGAGCGCGGGAGGGAGTTCGAGAGTCAGTTCGGGGTCCACCACCGCAACTCGGGGGAGCATCATTGGGCTACGCAAACTGGCCTTGACTCGATGTTCGGGCACGCCCAGCACGGCGTTACGCGTGACCTCGGACCCGGTTCCGGCAGTCGTCGGCACGGCGATGAAGGGTGCCGGGGCGTTCTCGAGAGCGGCGCCTTTGCCAACGACTTCGAGGTAGTCGAGCGGCTCGCCGCTGTTGGTTGCTAGCGCGGCTATGGCCTTCGCGGCGTCGATCACGCTGCCGCCGCCGATGCCCACAACGGACTTGCAACGCTCCCTTCGGAACATCGCCACGCCATCGCGCGCCATCTGCACCGTGGGTTCCGACGGAACGATGAAGCGAGCTATGCCGACCGGTAGAGAGGGTTGTCGTCGCCCCGTGACAAGCAATGGACGCGAGCCCACGAGGTCCGGAAGCGACTTCGAAGTTCCGGCGCCGAAGACGATCCTGCCCGCGGTCGCGAACTCAAACTGCACTGGAGTATTTGATACTGCTGCGGGGTTCAGCCATCATGTCGGCGACCGTGTCCCGCCAGACCTGATAGTGCCGAGTCTCCTTGTGCGCGGCCGCTGCTTCGGGAGTCCGATAGACCTCAACCAGCACAAAGCGAGAAGGATCGTCCGTCTGTTGGATCACGTCAAAACGCTCGATGCCCGGCTCCTGGATGCTGTTGCGCGCGTTCTCCACTGACGCCTCGCGAAACGGCTCGATAGCGTCGGGCTTCACATGGACATGTACGTGGACAATGAGCATCACGCGCCCGCCGCTGTGGTCCGCATGCCGAGCCGTTGGAGAGATCGATCGATCCAGAGTTTGGTGATCTTCTCCTGCACTCCGTTCTGCGACAAGCGAGAGCGGAGGTTGGTAAAGTCAACGTGGTCGAGGTTCTGGTCCTGGTTGAAGCACGAGAACACGACCTGTTCCGCGCCAGTTACCGGATCCTTGTGGACCTGCAAGCACTGCGCGCAGATCTCCTTCATCATGCATTGCATTGGCGAGTTGATACTGCCGATCGCATGATGATTCGGCTTGAGGTATGGCTGCAACACTCCATGACGAGCCTTGGCGACGGCGTTCATCATGCCGTCCGAGCCGATCGCAATCACGCGATCGACGCCACTGAACGGAATCGTAACTTCGCCCAGCTCACCGGAAGCATACGCGAGCATCGCTTGCACGATGTTGCCGACGAACGAGCGATCCTGAACACGATCCGGGGTGAAGCCAGGAGCTTCATCGCAGCACCAGATCACGACGTCGGCAGCCGATTCGATCTCTTCCACTTTGTAGCGGTCGATGATCTTCTTATAACCGGCAAAGTAGATCACCTTCGAACCACTCGCCCGTAGAGTCTGCCCGATGGAGAAGAGCACCGCGTTGCCGAGCCCGCCGCCGACAAGCAAGGCCGTTTCATCTGCCGGCGTCTCGGTCGGTGTGCCGGTCGGACCCATCAACACAACGGGCTCGCCAGGCTTCAACAGAGCGCAAAGATCCGATGAGCCGCCCATCTCGAGCACGATTGTCGATAGCAGCCCGCGCTCGCGATCGACGGACGCGCCAGTGAGCGCAAGACCTTCCATGGCCAGCGTTGTGCCTTCGATCTGCATAGCCAACGTCTCGAAGTTCTGCAGCCGATAGAACTGGCCCGGTTGGAACGCTCGTGCCGCCCGCGGCGCCTTCA
Organism: Bryobacteraceae bacterium; assembly: GCA_035630195.1. Taxonomy (GTDB): domain Bacteria; phylum Acidobacteriota; class Terriglobia; order Bryobacterales; family Bryobacteraceae; genus DASQDN01. Next base: position 2,136 of record DASQLD010000677.1, on the reverse strand, counting down.
CGACGACCTCGACGATATTGGGAGTCAGACGCACTACTTCGTGCACCGTGGCGCGCAATTCCTTATTCAAGCGATCCGCAAGCGGCTCACGCGTAGCCGGCTTGACCTTGGAAAGAATACGCGACACAACGGGATAACCCTGCTTTGCGCTGCCCATCGCCTTCACCACGTTGCCTGAGAATGACGGGTGCAGGTCGCCGAAGTAGCTGATCGCGCGGCCATCGGGCCGTACCGACGTTAGCACCCGAACTTCGTTCGGCTTCGCAACACGTTCGGGTTTGACCGGATTTCCGTCTTCATCAACCGCCTGGAAATGACGGCCGTCGAGAACGACGTTGTCCGCATCCTCACGAGCGAGGACTGTGTTCGGTTGCGTGCCAGCGGCTACCAGAATGCTTCGAGCGGGCAACGTGACCACACGACCGGAAGGAGCTAACTTGCCTGTTTCCGGGTCGACATTCAAATGCGAGAAGGTGATCGAAGCGGCATGACCGTATGTGTCTACCGCGACCGATTCAGGCGAGAGACACTCAGCGAATTGAACACCTTCTTCCAACGCTTTTGCGACCTCTTCGTGATTCAGCGTGTAGCTGGGAGAATCGATCAATCGCCGACGATAGGCAATGGTCGAGCCGCCCCATGAATTGAGAAGATCGATCAGCTTGACGGGCCGGCCATCGTGCGCCGCTGCGTCACGTTCTGCGCGAATGGCTCGGCCATGCTCAAGGAACTCGAGCGCGGTCTCGCGCTCTTCGGGCGTCCAGCTACCGCGGACGGCGAGCTCCCCGCGTTCGGCAACTAGCGTTTCATACCGAGCCAGGAACTTCTCGACTTGGACCACGTAGTACGCGAGTGCTTCCGTCGCTGTATCGACCGCTGTAAGTCCGCCACCAATCACGACGACAGGCATGCGAACTTGCAAGTTGGCTACCGAGTCCGGCTTAGCGGCTCCTGTCAACTGCAGAGCCATCAGGAAGTCGGACGCCTGACGTACTCCGCGAGCCAATCCGTTCTTCATCGGAATGACTGTCGGACGGCCGGCTCCCATGCACATCGCGATGTGATCGAAGCCTTCCTCAAAGGCGCTCTCGACCGTGATCGTGCCGCCGAAGCGAACGCCGCCGAACATGGCGAACTCACGCCTGCGCTCCAGCAATAGCCGAATCACCTTGAGGAAGTTCTTGTTCCAGCGCACTGTGATGCCGTACTCGGCGACACCGCCGAAGCCGGCCATGACGCGGTCCCCGAGCGATTCGTAGATATCAGAGATATCGCGGATCGGCTTGAACAGCGTTCGTTCGCCCACCGGTGTGACTCCTGAGATGTCAGCGGGGAGCGGTTCGATCTTCAAGCCATCGATGCCGACTACGCTGTGTCCATCGTTCATCAGATGATGCGCCAGTGTGAATCCAGCCGGACCGAGCCCTACAACCAGAACCTTGTATCCCGTCGCTGCTTTCGGTACTGGACGGTCGATGTTCAATGGGTTCCAGCGTGTGAGCAGGCTGTAGATCTCGAAGCCCCAAGGAAGCTCCAAAACATCTTTGAGTGTTCTTGTTTCGGCTTGCGGAATATCTACGGGGTCCTGCTTCTGATAAATGCAGGACTTCATGCAGTCATTGCAGATCCGGTGTCCGGTGCCCGCGCACATCGGATTGTCGATGGTGATGATGCCCAAGGCGCCGATGGGATTACCGGCCTGCTTGGCGACGTGCATTTCCGAAATCTTTTCTTCGAGAGGACAGCCGTTCAGAGTCACGCCGAAGACGCTTTTCTTGAACTCACCGGTCTTTTCGCGCATGCCGGTCGAGCAAGAGTCTTTGCCTTGGTTGTGGCATTTGATGCAGTAGTTCGCCTGATCGATGGCGCCCGCGAGATCGGCGCCGGGATCTGTCAGGTCAAACCCTTCGCGATTGCGCCAGTGCGAAGGATGCAGGCGGAACGCGTCAGTGCCCTCGATGTGAACGGTATCGACGTGAATCAGGTGAACCTGATCCAGCTTCTGCGGAAGCTTGAACAGCACGTCGTGGCGGTGCTTCTCACGTCCGGCGGGAGAGATGGCGGCCCATGCCGCGTAGTGCAACGCTAATTGCAACTGCTCGGCGTGTGCCGTTTCGTCTTCCAACCACCGAGAGA
>DASQLD010000676.1:0-4426 GCA_035630195.1 Bryobacteraceae bacterium | reverse complement strand
GCTTCCACTCGTCCTTGACCGACACGCGATTGGCGATCAGCTGAGTGTTCGATTCGAGAATGGTTTCGATTATGCGAAGGTTGTTCGCCCGCAAGGACGAACCTGTCTCGGTCACTTCGATGATGGCATCTGCCAGGACGGGCGGCTTCACTTCGGTCGCGCCCCAACTGAACTCAACCTTGGCGGTAACCCCGTTGCGCTCAAGATAGCGCTTTGCCGTCTGCACTAACTCGGTCGCGATGATCTTGCCTTGCAGATCCTTTACCGAGTGGAACGGCGACGACTCGGGTACCGCGAGCACCCAGCGAACTTTGCCAAAGCTCTGTTTGGAGTAAATGAGATCGGCGATTGTGACAACCTGCGCTTCGCTTTCTTCGACCCAATCCCGTCCGGTAAGCCCGACATCGAGAATTCCATCGTCCACGTAGCGCGCCATCTCCTGCGCCCGGATCAGCATGCACTCGATCTCGGGATCGTCGATGGCCGGAAAGTAAGAGCGGCTGCTGGTGGTGATGTTGAAACCGGCTCGGCGGAACAGGTCGACCGTTGCGTTCTCCAGGCTGCCCTTGGGGATGCCTAGGCGGAGTTTATCGCTTCTGGCGTTCATCCTTTATATACCGCCTCGGGATCGTAGCTTCTTGTATCGGATGTTTTCCACTCGCCGTCATCGAGTTTGCGGAAGAAGCAGCTCTGGTAGCCCTCATGACAGACGCCAGGCCCGATGGCTTCGACTTTAAGGAGGACCGCATCCTGATCGCAGTCCGTCGCAATTTCTTTGACCACGAGACGGTGACCGGACGATTCGCCCTTCAGCCAGAGCTTCTTGCGGGAGCGGCTATAGAATGTTGCAAAGCCGGTTTCTACCGTTTTCCGCCATGCTTCTTCGTTCATGAAGCCAACCATCAGCACTCGGCTGGTGGCGTGGTCCTGAATGACGGCAGTCACAAGGCCGTCGAGTTTGGTGAAATCCAGATTCATAAAGTCCTGTAAAAGAAAAAGCCCGTCGGTTTCCCGCGGGCTCGTTCGTTCTGATGAGAGGTCAGATCCTAGTTAGCACGATTCCCGCGGAGGCATCCCATGTCGATGGTGATGATGATGGCGGCCGTGCAGGAGCATGAAACGACTAGTATACACGACTCATGCAGCCAGCCGCTGAGTCGCGTCGGTCGGCGCCTATCCCGCCGATTGGCGCCAGCGGGATAGACTTTCGGTACGCCCGCCTTGAGAGAGTTCAGAAGGCAGTTCTAGCGAAATTGACAGTGACCTTGTCCGTAGCAGATCTGCCCGCAGAATCTGTGACGGTCAGGTCGAAGATATACGGCGCGGGACCGGTTGGGAACTGCACGATCGGAGTCGCCGTATCCGCATTTGAGAGGGCGGCAACCGCACTTCCGGCCGCATTGCTCCACCGATACTTTAACGGACTACCGTCGGTACTAGCGGACTTGGTTCCGTCGAGCTGGATTTGATTTGAAAAAGTAGTGAGATCCTTGGGTCCGGCTACCGCCGTCGGCCCGGCAGGGGTCCCGCACCGGTTGGGTTTTTCCTCGGGTCCCCCCTCAACGCAGGGGATGGAACTCAGGAAGGCAAAGATCGCATCGAGATCGCGATCGGCCAAGTCCTGATACACAGGCCATGGCATTACCTGGAGCAGCGTAGAGATTTGCGGGTGCAACTTTCTTAAATCAACGCCGGTCCTCATAAGCGCCTTGAAGTTCGTAAGGCTACCCGTCACCGGCCCTTCCACGCTGGGTGTGATGTTGCGTGATGTGAACGGACCGAAGGCTATGCCGCCTGCCATATAGCCCGCGACATTGATCTTCTTAGGCATTCCCTTGAACGGGTCTCCGTCAGCACTGTAGTTCGGATTCGTATGACAGTCATTGCAGCCGCCCATGGCATTCACCAGATAGCTGCCATAGCCCACTTGGTTCCTGTCTCGCCCCGCAAAATTCAAAGGCACCGGTGAGATACTAAGGCCCTTCTGCACGGCGTCCGCGTCGTAGGTATACCCCGATTGCGCTTCGGCAATGGGCACGTCAAACATCCCAATAGCGCCGATGGTGAACACTACGGCAAGCAGCGGCATCGCAAGCTGGCGAACTCGATTTTGTTTCATTCGTATTCTCCTCAGGTATGGTGATTCAAAATGCCAGTAGGATCACTGGATATGAATTTTAACTATATTAGTGGTCCGCCCATCCACGGATAGGGATACATCGATAACGCCGGCGCCGCGAAGCGCGCGGGGAAGTTCGACGTTGATCTGATCCTGTCCAGCAAATGTTCCTTGCGGTCCGGCGAAGGCAGCTTCGATCGTAGCGGATCCGAACCTTGAAGCAACTGTGGCAGTGACCGCCCCTGCGTGATGGCGTATGCCTGTCCCATACAGAATCAGAAACACATGTTGATCCTCGGGACCGAGATCGATGGGAACCAACTCGAGGTTTCCCCCTGCGCCACCGCGAATCGTATTCGTGGCGCTCTGTTCGCCACCGCGGAAGGTGACGACGTTGGCGGCTGCCAAACCTCCTACTCCAAAGAGCCCAGGGGCAACCGCGTTGATCAGTACCGCCGAGCGAAACGGGGAGACTCCACCAGCGACGCTAATGGTGGCGGGACCCGACGCCGTCCCTTGCGGTACGAGGAAGTTGAATTGTGACGGCGAGACGAAGAAGACGGGCGCGTTGCGAGAAACGCCGGCCGAATCCTCTACCACTACCGTCAACCCGGCCAGATTTGTGGGTGGGGGGGTCGACTCGGCGATAGCGCTGGCAGATGTGAGATTGGTAGCGAACGCGGTTACGATCGAGTCCTGGGCGAGGATTGCTCTCTCAAAACTTGCGGCGTTTGCGGCGACGAACTCCGTCGCCGTCAAGGCCGCGATCTCGCACGCGTCGGACATATGGTGAGTGCGGCTCCCGTCGGTTCCAATGCCCGCAAGCAGTTCCTCGAAAGTTTGCAAGGCGCGGTGTTTCCGTTGCGACCAACGGCAGGGATTCCGACCCACCGATCGGCTGCGCTCATACTGAACGCGGGATTGCCGTTTGATCGTACACCCGAAGCTCCAGCCGTCTGGAGGTGGCCGTCCGGAACGCACAACTCGGGATGGTCGAAAGGAGCGCGCTCGTAACGTACGCGATCGTCAGTGAGCGCTTTCATGAAGGCGATCAGGTCGGCTTGATCCTGTGGGCTGAGGTTCAAGGTTCGAATATCCGGGCCATTCTCCGCGTTCACCGGGAAATCGCCGCCACGATTGTAGAATTCCATTACCTGCCCCAGCGTGGCCAGCCCGCCGTTATGGAGGTACGGGCCGGTGAACTCGACGTTGCGAAGCCCCGGCGTCTTGAAACGGCCGCGCGCCGAAGCCGGAGAGTCATCCGTTGGCAAGGTAGTGGCGAGCGGCTTGCCGAAACCATCGAGTGTCCCCAAACCCGGATCTTCGGCAATCGGTCTGACACCAATATAAAAGTAGCCGGTGTCACGGCCTTTCTTCAGCGGATCAGCGCCATTAACGCCGCTGTGCGTAGCCAGACTAAACTCGGCGCCCGCATGACAGACAGCGCATCCCGTACGACCCGTAAATAACCGCATGCCGGACAGCTCGGAGTTGTTCAAGGCGGTGAGCGGATTGCCCTCCAAACGGTCTATTGGCGCATCATCGGACACAAGCGTCGTCTCGTAAGCCTGAATGGCAAGACCGAAAAACAAGGAGAAGTTGAACTCGGCCTGGGTGAACCGATTCGCCTCCACCACGGACGAGCCGGGGTTCAGCAGGTTCCCTAGTTCGTCGACGAGTTGCGTTGAATCCCAATAAGCCGGCTGAAACGCCGCCTTGACCAGATCGAGATACACGGTCCCGCGAGGAAATCCCGGAGCACGGTTGTTTGCAAACCGGCCGAGGACACTATCGTCAGCCGAGATTCGCTGGTTTGCCAACGGTCGAAGAGCGAGCATCTTCTTGCCGACTAAGGGCCAACTGCGCGCGTTGTAGGACATCTCGGCCAAGTTAAGAACCGGGCCGACGGACTGGGACGCAAGACTGGACTTATCGAGCCGGAGAGGCTCGGATTTCAGGTTTCCCCCAGCCGATGACAGAACAATGGCGCGAGTATCCGACAAGCCAAACGGAGTGGCGCCTGTGAAGGTTTCGCTCGCGCGACCATCCCAGAAATTCCGGAGGTAGTAAACGGCGTTGAGGACACTCGGCGCATTGCGGTCCCCGGCCTGGCGAAGATTTAGAGCGCCTACGCGGAAGGTCGGATCCTCAATATCGGAGCCGTTCTCGGCGGAAAGGCCGGAAAGCAAGCCGCCGAACTTGCGCGCGAACATCCCGGCCGAACCGACTCGATTTGTGGAGTCACGAATGACTCGCGATGACTGATTCGCTGGGTCGGCCAATTGGTGGAACGGGAAGTCGGCGGCT
>DASQLD010000675.1:0-4362 GCA_035630195.1 Bryobacteraceae bacterium | reverse complement strand
AAATACTCTGGTCGGATGCCTGGACATGCTCCCGTTGCGAGTTGACCGGAAAGCGGATCGATATCGACGCTGACGATTCCATCCGGAGCATCCCAATCGCGGACGTTGCGATACTCCCGGCGCGCATGGGCGCGCTTCATAAACTCGGTCCAGATCGGGAGAGCGGACTTGGCGCCTTCCAGATTCAAGTCTTTGCCGTCGTCGAAACCCACCCAGACGACGCAGATCAATTTCGATGTAAACCCGGCGAACCAACCATCTCGAGAGGTCCCAGTCTTGCCGGCGGCAGGGAGCGTGAACCCGCGTCCGCGAACACCGGCGGCAGTACCGCTGCGCATAACTTCCTGCATCAAACTGACCATCAAGTAGTTCACGCGGGGGTCGAGCACTGGCTTGCGCTGCGGTTGAGATTCGTAGATCAAAGAGGATTTGTGGCTCCGAATCATGCGGATCCAGTTGGGCTTGGATACGACACCACGGTTGTCGAACATCGTGTAGGCGCCGGCGACTTCGATTGGCGTTGCATCCGCCGCTCCGAGAGAGATGGCAGGAGTCGCGCCGACGTTCATGCTCATTCCCGCTCGTTTAGCGATGTCGAGAACGCTACGGAAACCGGCCATTTCCGCGAGCTTAACGGTTGGAATGTTCAGCGATTTCGCCATGGCCTGCCGAACAGTTACGGTTCCGTAAAAACGATTGCCGAAGTTACTTGGCTGATATGTCCGGTCGTCATAGTAGAACGTTGTGGGCTCGTCTGCCATTGTTGTCGCTGGCGTGACAAGAGTCGATGTGTCACTGCCAACCGACGAATTTAGCGCAGCAGCATAAACAAACGGCTTGAACACTGATCCGGGTTGACGCTTGGCAACCGCCCGGTTCAACTGGCTCAAACCATAGTCGCGGCCACCGATCAACGCTTTGATATCCCCGGTCAGCGGGTCCATCGCGACGACGGCGACTTGGGCTTCCCGGAACGGCTGACCCTTCTTAGTCCGCTTCCGCATCAGGTCGTCCAATTCCTTCATGCCGATGCGGACGGCTTCGGCGGCGTCATGCTGCAGGTTCAGATCGAGGGTGGTGTAGACACGGTAGGAGTTGTTCTGGAAGTCGTGCTCCTGAAACTGCTCAAGGAGCGAATCGTTCACTAGATCAACAAAGTAGGGAGCATCGGTTGACTCCGAACCGCTTTTGGCGACGACCAGCGGCTCTTCGACCGCTCGAGCGTACTCTTGGTCGGTGATGTAGCCGTTCTCCCGCATCAGGTGGAGGACGACATTCCGACGAGCCCGCGCGCGTTCCGGCCAGCGTACGGGGTTCGTGAAGCTGGGACGCTGAATGAGACCAGCAAGCGTTGCGACTTCAGCAAGGGACAGATCCCGGACGTCCTTTCCAAAATACGTTTGGGACGCTTCCCCGAAACCACGGATAGCAAAGCTGCCCCGGCGGCCGAGGTCCACCATATTGGCGTAATACTCGAAAATCTGCTCTTTTGAGAGCTTCTGCTCAAGGTGAAGAGTGATCATCACCTCGGCCAGTTTTCGCTGGATGGTCTTCTCCGGAGTCAGCCAAAAGCTGCGCGCGAGCTGCATGCTGAGCGTTGAGGCTCCCTGCGCACGTCGCTGTTCCTTCAGGTCGACGTAGGCAGCCTTCAAAACCCGGAGCGGGTCGAAGCCCGAGTGTTGAAAGAAGCGCTTGTCTTCTACCGAAACCACAGCATTAACAAGCACCTTGGGCAGATCCTGAAAGCGGACCAGACGGCGCTTTTCACGGCTTCGATCGAACAGATTCGTTATCAGCTCCGGTTCGATCAGATACTGGGTTCGTTCTGTATTGTCGCGAAGAGAAATGACTTGCACTACCTTGCGATCTTTGAACTTAACGACAGCCTCTTCGTCGTTAAAGTAGGACTCCGCCCCCGGAAAGATCTCGATGGCGTTCGGGCGCATGTTGTACCAGCCCATGCTGCTGGTTGTCTTACTGTCGGAATAGCCGCTGCGCCGCAGCGCAACCCCGATCTCTTCGGCAGTAATCTGATCCCCCACCATGACAACCTGGGGCGCCGCGAACAGCATGGAGGTATTGGCGAAAGGACCGCTACGAAGCTTTTCGTCTATCTGCCGCGAGTACTTGACAAAAGAAAACGTAAACAGCCCGAGCAGCAGCGTGTTTACAACAACAAAGGCGAGGAGAAAGGCCCTGCCCCAGGGGTGCAGAACGAAGCGTACAAGCGCAGCTTTTTTCGGTACCTGTAATCGAACTGCCACTATTGAGTCTCGGCTACCTACGATTTTCGCACGTCCGTATGACGCTTACTCTATCCCGTCATTGGGCTCCAGCGTCAAGATCTTGAGGGAATACATGGATATGCAGTACGCCCGCTTGTCTCGACTGTAATCTAGACGACAGCCGCCGCCGAGGAAGTTTCCTATGGAAGTTTGCGAGAGAAGGGTTCGCGAGGCCACCTTGGGCCGGCAGCCTCGTTCCAGCTTATCGAATGGCTTGGGCGGCCCGGCGCGGCCGAGACCGAAACAGCTTTTCAACATCCGACTGCGGAGCGCTGACGGAAAACAGTACAGTGGTGCCTTGAACAGTGCTCTTCGCCGTCTGAAGAAGTGACAGGAAAGGGGTAATCGCTTGATTCTTGTTCCCCTGCATTTGACCCATCGCCATCATGAATTGAATGACCTGGGCTAAGGCCTGAGCGTCCTTTTCGGTCTTCATGATGGCTTCAGCGCTGAGTTCGACCGTGGAACCGAGTGTCAAACCGCCGCTAAGGATCTCGAGGGCGTCTTCCGGAAGCTGCATCTTGCCGAACTTCAAACCGCTCTGACCCGTCGCAACGAACCAGACGTCATTTCGGGATCCGGCCAGAGCGACCTTCGTCGCAAGCGCCGCGTTCAGTTCCGAAGGCTTACTGCGCCGATCCAAAGCAGCTTTGACAAGCGCAGTATCGCCCGCCACCACGATCCCGGTCTCCGGGAAAGCGATCATTGTCGGGCCGGCGGCTTCATAGATGTCTACGCCCGCGTACGAACTCCGCTCCATTCCCTTCTCGATCAGCGCGGCGCCGAGACTCTCGGTATTAAACCTAGCCCGAGCTGCAATCAACCCTGGCTTTTTCCCTTCGCCACCCGGTGAGAAGGCGACGAGTTCGATGAGATCCCGTCGCGGATCAAAACCCGTTGCGGTGATGAACTTGCCGAACGCCGCATCCTCCTGACCCAATCGCGACTGGGCGAACAGGCCCAGTGGAGACGCCATCACCCGGCTGACATATACGCCGGCGATATCCTTGGCGTCTGACCCCCCGTATTTCAGAAGGTCGGCATCCACCGCAAGCAGCGGAGAAACCGAGGCAGCGGCAATCAGGATCAGAGTATTTAGCTTCATTTGCCCTCACTATTCCTTAACGCCGTCGGCGGGCAGAAAGTTCCCCGTATGGATTGGCTCTTGCGACATCACTTCGATCCCGTAAGCATCCAGGCCGACAATTTTACGTGGATTGTTTGTAAGCAGCCGTACACGCGATAAGCCAAGATCCGCCAGGATTTGCGCGCCGATTCCGGCTTCATGCTGCAATCTTCGATGTCCGTCGGTGCTGGCTGAGTACGTCGCGCCACGGGTGTGAGGCATCAGCTTGTCACGCTGCATCCGAAGTCCGGCAGTCGATTGATGAAGATAGACGAGCACCCCGCGACCTTCCTTGGCGATTCTGGCAAGTGATCCTCGGATAGCATCATGACAGTCACAGTCTACTGAGCCGAATACATCACCATAGGTACAGTTGGCATGCATACGAACAGGCACATCGCTTGCGCTCAGAAGATCACCGAGCACGAGAGCCAGATGAATATCGGGATCGACTGAACTTGAATAGGCGATTGTTTGAAACTCGCCGAACTCGGTTCGAATAGCGCCTTCGGCATGTCGTCGCACAACGCGCTCATGAAGAAGTCGATAACGTATCAGGTCTGCCACGGAGATCAACTTCAAATCATGAGACCGACAGAATTCGACCAATTCGGGCATCCGCGACATTGTTCCGTCTTGGTTCATGATCTCGCAAATGACGCCTCCTGGACGAAACCCTGCGAGTCTCGCCAAGTCCACCGCAGCCTCAGTTTGCCCTGCACGTACCAGAACGCCGCCTTCCCGGGCGCGCAACGGAAATACATGGCCGGGACGAGCCAGATCGGATGGCCGCGTCTCCGGACGCATGGCTGTTTGAATCGTCAAGGCGCGGTCCGCCGCCGAGATCCCCGTAGCGACGCCATCCGCAGCGTCGATCGCTTCGCAGAACGCGGTGGTAAATCGAGAGGTGTTGTTCGGTGACATTAAGGGAAGCTGAAGCTCGTCACACCG
>DASQLD010000674.1:0-4613 GCA_035630195.1 Bryobacteraceae bacterium | reverse complement strand
ACTGGGACGCAAGACTGGACTTATCGAGCCGGAGAGGCTCGGATTTCAGGTTTCCCCCAGCCGATGACAGAACAATGGCGCGAGTATCCGACAAGCCGAACGGCGTGGCGCCCGTGAAGGTTTCGCTTGCGCGCCCATCCCAGAAATTCCGGAAATAATAAACGGCGTTGACGACACTCGGCGCATTACGGTCGCCGGCGTGGCGAAGATTTAGAGCGCCTACGCGGAAGGTCGGATCCTCAATATCGGCGCCGTTGTCGGCTGGAAGGCCTGGTAGCACGCCGTCGAACTTACGTGAAAACATCCCGGCCGAGCCGACTCGATTTGTGGAATCACGAATGACTCGCGACGACTGATTCGTCGGGTCGGCCAATTGGTGGAACGGGAAGTCGGCGGCCGTCAGGCGGTAATTCGGCGGAAAGCCTGGACGTCCGTTGGACAACTGATTGTTCAGACGATGATCGGCGCCAGCGTGGAAGTGGCAGGTGGCGCAGGCGACTTTGCCGTCGCTTCCCACCTGTAGATCCCAGAACAGCGCCTTGCCGAGCGCGACAAGCGCATTTTGATCGCGCACATAAGTAGACAGATTCGTTGGCTTGGGAATCTCGACCCGCTTCAGCGGGGGAATCGGCTGCGGCGCCCTTTGCGCAAGCGTGGCGACAGCGGACACAAGGAGAGTCAGGCTGAATCTGATTGACAAGTATAAATTCTTCAAGAGCGCCCTATTATAAGGCGGGAATTATGTCTTCGATAGCTCATGTCGGCTGAAGATGTCGGTGGAGGAGCTAGAAGAACCCGGCTCCCAAAAAAGAGTTCGGCTCTTCTGGCACATTGCTTTAATGGATACGCCGATGAGGATTTTGCGCGACCGAGCGGTGCGGCAAGCTATCGTTTACGCGGCCGGTCCCCGGATCAGCTTGGCACACGGCGCGGTCTCGGAAGCGCCGACTAGATCCGGCGAACACTCTTTCACCTTCCCGACCTGGAGTCAAGTCCAGTGCACTTATCCGGCACAAAAAGGCACAGTCCGAAACCTGCGAATTGGGAAACTCAATGTTTATGGCATATTGTATTGCAACTCATTTCCGTCGAAAAAGGGTGTCGATGATGGGTAGCTGATGCGTAAACTGCATCGAATTCGACAAGATTTAGTACTATCCCGCCCGTTATCCTATTGAGATGAGGAAGTCATTCCTGCACTATATGGAATGCTGCGATTTTTTCTGGTTTTCGCCTCCTATTTCTCGCGTCCGGACGAGCTGCCGCAGTGCGTTCAATATTGGCAGCGCGAATTGGGATTAGAAGATTGGAAAATCACCACGCAGGTGGTCGGGCGGCAGGAGCTGCAGTCTGGAACAATTGGGGATATTGAGCCCGACATCCAAACGAAAACGGCAGCTATGCGAATTTTGCGGGAGAGTGATTCAGATCTTCACGGCCGTCTGGCTCGCGCCGAACAACGGAATACAATCGCCCACGAAATGGTGCATCTGCTGAACTATGCCAAAGGGAATCCGAACTGGCGGACGGAAGGCGCGACGAATATGCAGACGGCGAGGCTGATTGTCAAACATCGCCGCTGGTTTGAAATGCTTGCCTTAGAACAGTAGTTCAACGGGGAGGGTTCAGCACAACATAGTTGTATGTTGCGGCCGAACTGCGGTTGGGAGTCGTGTCCCTGAGGGCAGGATGGTGGTGTGGTCTTAGCCACCGAATCGATTCCCATCATGGTCGCGGTCACTGCGGCGACGTTACCGCTACGGTTGATATTCGTGTTCCGATTATGTTGGTCGGACATTCGTGGCGAAACGCCAATTCGGACGCAAGACGTTCCCATCAATGGATAGAGTTTGAGCGCTTAGACGTGAGTCGGGCGTAAAGGATCTAATATTCGATGGGAGACAACGATGCGGCTGTTGCTGATAACACTGCTCTTGATGGCTCTTTTGCCGGTGGTTGCGCGACCGCCTGCTGAGACGCTTCCTTCGTTCGAACGGGTTCGCTTGCTGGAGGACAAGGGAGAAACGTCGGCGGGTGTGAGTATCGGCGATCTCAACGGCGACGGCCAGCTCGATCTGGTTCTGGCCAAGGGGCGCCACTGGCCCCTCCACAATCGGATTCTGCTCAACGACGGCAGAGGGGGTTTCTCCGCAAGCAATCTGGGGACAGCTCCGGATCGTACGTATTCTGCGGCTCTAGCCGATATCGACGGAGACGGCGATCTCGATGTTGTCGTCAGTAATGATGCTCCTGATCGAAAACTTATCTACAAAAACGATGGCCGAGGGAGGTTTACTGAAGCCGGTTCTTTTGGAGATCCGAACTGGAGTACACGCTATGTGACACTGGCGGACCTCAATGGAGATCGCTATCCGGAAGTCGTGGTCGCTAACCGGGGTGGGGACACCGTACGCCCGAGTTTTGTGTGCTTGAACGATCGCAAGGGCTCCTTCCCGTCCTGCGAGCCACTGCCAAGTGAATCGGCAACATCCATTGTGGCGGCCGACTTCGATGGGGATGGAGCGTTCGATCTGTTTGTCCCGCATCGCGACGGTGGTCAGTCTCTGCTGTTGTGGAACGATGGCAAAGGCCGCTTTCCCACGTCCACCAACGTGGGATCAGCGAAGACGGCGGCGCGCATGGGCGCGGCGGGTGACCTCGATGGAGACGGACGTCTCGATTTGGCATTCATCGAAGAACGGCAGAAGGCGACCTATGTGGTCTTCAATCGTGGTGGCCGGCACTTTGGAGAGCCTGTACAACTGCCAGGAACTCGGCGGACACCCTATGCATTAGCGCTTGCCGATCTTAGCCGTGACGGCGCAGTCGATGTAGTTGTTGGATTTGTGGAATCCCCCGGCGCGGTTTACGTCAATGAAGGTAAGGGACGAAGCTTTGACGAGCTTCCCTGGAACGATGGCAAGGGAGCGGTTTACGGGATGGTTTTCAGCGATTTGGACAGGGATGGTTGGCAGGACATCATCGCGGCGCGATCGGACGCTCCCAATGCGATCTGGTTCGGCCGTAAGCGTGATTAGCGAATGAGAAAGCCGGCGCGGAAGCCCGACGTTCCGAAGTCTGATCCCCTGGCGCTCTTTCATTCCCCTGTTCGCGAGTGGTTCGAAACGGTGTTTCCGTCTCCTACACCGCCGCAGGAACTCGGTTGGCCGGTTATCTCGCGGGGTGAGTCGGCTCTGATTTTGGCGCCGACCGGCACCGGCAAGACGCTTACTGCTTTCCTCTGGTGCATCGACAAGTTGATGTTTTCGTCGCCACCACCTGCGGCGGAGCGATGCCGCGTACTATACATTTCTCCGATCAAGGCGCTGGCCGTCGATGTGGAGCGGAATCTACGGGCTCCTCTCGCGGGTGTCGCGCAGATAGCTCGTCAGCAAAATGTCGAGTTTCATGAGCCTTTGATCTCCATACGGACGGGTGATACGCCGGCTGCGGAGCGTTCGCGATTCTTACGGCGACCTACCGACATTCTGATCACCACGCCTGAGTCCATCTATCTGCTGTTGACTTCAAATGCGCGCGAGACGCTACGCTCCGTTGAGACGGTCATTCTCGACGAGATCCACGCTCTCGTTCCCAGCAAGCGGGGTTCTCATTTGGCGCTGTCATTGGAGCGGCTCGAACATATTTGCGGCCGTCGATTGCAGAGGATTGGACTTTCGGCGACGCAACGTCCCCTCGAAGAAGTGGCGCGCTTTTTGGGAGGAGTCGAAGCACAGCGCGACGTAGAGCAGGCTTCCGATCTGCTTTTGGATCATGAGTCGAGCTCCAATGTTCCGCGGTACCGGCCGGTGACCATCGTCGATGCAAGCGCCCCCAAGAAGCTGAATCTGTGCGTCGAAGTTCCGCTCGAAGACATGAGAAGCCTGGACGAAATCGAGCCCATTCCGAGTGGGCCGGCCTCTCAGGGTCCTGTTCGTCCATCGATTTGGAGCGCGATTCATCCCAAGCTACTGGAGTTCGTGCGAGCGCACACTTCCACGCTGATCTTCGTCAACAGTCGCCGGCTGGCGGAACGAATCGCCGGAGCAATCAACGAATTGGCCGGTGAAATTCTTGTTCGCGCGCACCACGGCAGCGTCGCCGCCGCGCAACGCAAGGATATTGAAGAACGCATGAAGATGGGGACGCTGAAAGGAATCGTCGCTACATCTTCTCTTGAGTTGGGTATAGATATGGGCGCGGTTGATTTGGTGGTACAGATCGAAGCTCCTCCCTCGATTGCAAGTGGGATGCAGCGTATCGGACGATCGAGCCATCATGTCGGCGGCGTGAGTGACGCGATTATTTTCCCGAAGTATCGAGGCGATTTGGTGGCGTGCGCGGCGATCTCGCGTGCGATGCAAGAAGGTAAGGTGGAGAGTGTCAGCTACCCACGCAATGCGTTGGACGTACTGGCGCAGCAGATTGTCGCAACGGTTGGGATGGATGATTGGGAGACCGGGGAGCTGTTCTCCTTGATACGCGGCGCCGCTCCCTATGCGGATTTGTCGCGATCGATGTTTGAGAGCGTGCTCGACATGTTGTCCGGTCGCTATCCTTCCGATGAGTTCGTGGAGTTGCGACCGCGCGTCACTTGGGATCGTGTATCGAAT
>DASQLD010000673.1:0-5361 GCA_035630195.1 Bryobacteraceae bacterium | reverse complement strand
ATGCGGCCGTTTCCGTCGTCAAAGGGGTGAATGGTCACAAACCAGAGGTGCGCTAGCGCGGCCTTCAGGACAGGGTCCGGACCCTTCGCGGCATTAAACCACTCCAAAAAGAGCGCCGTTTCTTCGCGGAGGCGTGCGGCTGCCGGAGCCTCGAAGTGGACGTGTTCCCTGCCGATACGCCCCGATACGACCTGCATGGGACCTTTCCGCCAAGCGGCTACGTTGATTTCATGCATCCCACTTCGTCCAGTCGGAAATAATGCAGCGTGCCAGCCGAAAACCCGGTCCGCTGTGAGTTGGTGATCGTAGTTGCGCGTCGCATCCAGCATCATCTCGACAAGACCGTCTACATTGCGATCGGGCGGCTTAAGTCCGCCCGCGTCCATCCCAAGACGCCGCGCAAGAGACGAACGGACCTGCTCGGCATCCAATCTCTCGCCTTCTATCTGGGCAGTCTTCAGCACGTCCCGGGTGAGTGTCTGGAGAACAGCTTCTTCCTGCAAGGAGAAGCCAAGTCCCTCCATCCGGCCGATCAGGCGACCCTGCTGATGGCGGACCGCTGCCAAACGGTCGGCCAACTTTGCGCTATCCCAGGAAAAGTTGGGCCATTCTGGCAACTCATGGATGTAGACAGGCAATCACCGCACCACCTGCGGTGATTATAGCACTAATAACCGCATCAGATGCGGCGAATACACTGTCGATTCACCGCATTGTCATTGAATACTGCTGGGATGCTCCCAACGAAACGACTCGCCAAGATAGACCCGTTTGACGTCCGGGTCGCGGCCGAGCGCTTCCGGTGTACCAGAACGAAAGATCTTCCCGTTGTTGATGATGTAGGCGCGGTCCGTAACAGCCAGTGTCTCCCGAACGTTATGGTCGGTAATCAGGATGCCTATCCCAGAGCGCTTCAAGTCTCCGATGATGCGCTGAAGCTCGAGAACCTGAATCGGATCGATTCCGGAGAAAGGCTCATCGAGCAATAGAAAACTGGGATTAATTACCAGAGAACGGGCTATCTCAACGCGCCGGCGTTCTCCGCCGGAAAGCGCGTAACCCTTGTTATGCCGGACGCGCTGCAAACCGAGTTGATCGACTAGCTGGTCCATGCGTTCTTTCCGCTCACGCGACCCGAGCGCCTGTGTCTCTAAGATCGCCATTAGATTCTGTTCGACAGATAGCTTACGAAAGACCGAGGGCTCCTGCGGAAGGTAGCTGATCCCATTCCTGGCTCTCTCGTACATCGGTAGCTCCGTGATGTCTGTCTCATCGAGAAGAACGCGGCCGGAATCCGGGCTGATCAGTCCAACAATCATGTAGAACGATGTTGTTTTGCCTGCTCCGTTCGGACCGAGTAGACCTACTACTTGACCCTGCTGCAGCGAAATAGAAACATCATCCACAACCCTGCGACCGCGGTAAGTTTTGGCTAGCTCGCGGGTTTGTAGGATTGGCATCTGTGATGAATCTACTTCTTCTTCAATATACGGCTTTCCACCGGCTGATTTTGGGCGCCTTCCACCAGTAGCTTCTCCGTGTTCGAAAAATACGTGATCTCGCGACCCTTGGTTGTTCCTTTGACCGAATCCACTAGTTGGGGCTGTCCGCCCTGCAAAAGGACTTTCGATTCGGCGACGTAGTATTCGGCGTGTTCGCTTGTTCCAATTCTTGTGCGCTGCGGTCTCGTGTCAACAATCTTCACGGAGCCATCTGCGAAGGCGTGATCGAGACTGGAACCACCTTTTTCTTCGTTCGTTAGAAATGCCCGTAATTCGCGCGAATTCACAACCATCGTTTCGCGCGTCAATTCGACACCGCCTTGATAGTGCGCGAGTCGTTCTTTATCGAGATACAACATTTGTGGCGCTTTCACGATTGTGAATACGGCGCCTTTTTTTTGTTTTGCAGTCGCCGCTTTGTCTAGTAACTGGCTAGTGACGTTGCCGTGAGCTTCAAGCCGTCCGCTCTTTCGATCGATATTGATGCGGTTCGCCTGAAGCCGGTTCGCGCCTTGCCACATGAGCGCGTTGCCTTCGTACTGGATTTGCAGATTATCGTCACTCGAGGTCATGTGCGCTGCTTTAGCCTGCAATGGCTCATCGGCCGAGAGCATTGCGCCGGCCGGAGCTTGCTGTTTCTTCTTTTCCGGCAGCCGCGTCGATGTGACATTCCCGTCAGCTTGAAGGTCACCTGTAGTTTGGCGGATTACGATCGTCTTGGCTTCAGTTGAGCCGGTCGGATCCCAAATGCGGGCTGCCCCGGTGAGGGTGATCTGATCTTTGCTTTGTTCAAGCACCGCGCGGTCGGCCTTTGCTTGACGGTCGCCCTCCTGATACTTGAAGTCATCCCATTGTTCGAGCTGAATCAGATTTCCCGTTTTCGGTTCGAACTGCGCAGCCATGCCCTTGCTCGACGTGATCATAGGCGGTTGAACCTTGCCCTTTACAGGTTCCGATTCCGTGCGAGTGGCTACTGACGTTGCAGAAAAAGACTCGATCTGATTCTCCGCGGCATAGCGGATCGTAATACTGTGTCCTTCCATGTGGCGTTTCTTTTGTCCCGACCGATTCGGGATGAAATCGATGGAGCCGGGGGCCTCGGCCTGAACGCGATCGATCTCCTCTCCGCCCGGCCGCATCGACATGGAGACAACTTCGCTGCGCAGAATCCGTGTCTCTGCGAGCGGTGTGTTAGGCCTGGGAATTGGCTTCGATTCAATCACGCTCTTGCCTACGCCCGTGGCCTTCGTGAGAACGGCGTCTTCGCCAGTGGCATCGAAATCCAAATCCAGGCGGTTTGACGTCACCGTCGTCTCTGCTGTAGTAGCCGTCGAAACCAATTTTGCATCGCCATCTCCCACGACGTCTTCGATCACGCCTTTCTCAGTGAAACGTAGGTCGAGGTGATTGGCAGCGTAATGTATCTTGCGAAGCTTACCAAGATCATCTCCGCGCGCATTTAAGGCGTCGACATGCCGAATGGCCCCATTTTCGAGCGTGACGACTGAGGCGCCGGCGTCCATGCTCAAGGTATTGCGTTTGAATTTCGACCAGTCAAGAAGCCATACCTTTGACTCTGCTTCCTTGTAAATTATTGAACCCGCGTCTACCTCCATGGGTTTAGCGGAATCGAACCATTTCAGGTGCGCATTCTTGCGCATATGGAGCTCACGGGAAGTTGGGTCGTATTCGGCCCCATCGGACCGGCCTTCGCCTCGATCAAACTGGAACGAAGCGGGCTTTTCGGTCCATGCCTTGCCGGTCTTGCTCTCGAAGCGCACGCCAGATGTCTTAATCACGATAAGCCGTCCCGTCTCCACTGTCGGGGCCGCAGCATCGGAGGCCACACCCATGGTGATCTGGACGTCGCCTTCGGAATACAGCAGACCGTTGCTCACGTCAAAATCGGCTTTTGCACTTTTGACTTCGTCGAACTTTTTGCCATCCTTGCTGAAAAGGCGCAGGGTCACGTCGCCGAGCTGAATCGCGCCTCCGGCATCCTGACGAAACTCTCTGGCTGAGACTTGATAGATGGGAATGCCATCGCGCGTCTCCGAATGCGTCCAGTCACTTGCGCGGGCGCTTACACTTTCTGGAAGAGCTGCGGGCTTTAGCGGGGCGTTGCGCGCCTGTTGAGACTTTTGAATGTAGTAAGTAGAGCCGACGCCGCCAAGGATCAGGACGATTAGTAAAAGAATGAGCGGGCGGGTACGCCGCATGAAGAGTACTTCTCCAGAATAGCAAACGCGGCCGCGTTAGAACCCAGCACTTCCGCTGTTCCAGATGAACCTTTTCTCATGATTGTGTCAACATCAATATCTTGCTTATAAACAACAGCTTACAAGAAAATATTGTCACTCGTCCCCGGAGTGTGCTAATAAAATAAGCATAGTTCAATTTCAGAACTGACGAAATCTCGAAGTTTTCGTAACACTTAACCACACAGCAATTTAGGGAGGTTCAACGTATGAACATTCGACCGCTCTACGACCGGATCGTAGTAAAACGGCTCGACGCGCAGGACGAGAAGACCGCAAGCGGCCTCATCATCCCTGACTCGGCAAAAGAGAAGCCCCAGGAAGGCGAAGTTCGCGCAGTTGGTAAGGGTAAGCGCCTCGAAGACGGGAAAGTTGTTTCGCTCGACGTGCAAGTCGGCGATCGCATCCTGTTCGGCAAGTACTCTGGCAGCGAGATCAAGCTGGACGGCGAAGAGCTTTTGATCATGCGTGAGGACGAAGTTCTCGGCATTCTCGACAGCGCCAGCAGCAAGGCGAAAGCGTAATTAGAGAGAGGAATTCAGGAATATGGCTGCAAAACAGATTGTCTATAGTGAGAATTCCCGCCAGGCGATCCTGCGCGGTGTTAATCAGCTTGCCGACGCCGTAAAGGTAACGCTGGGCCCGAAGGGCCGCAACGTCGTGCTCGAGAAGAAGTTCGGCGGTCCCACGATCACCAAGGACGGTGTAACGGTCGCGAAGGAAATCGAACTGAAGGATCCGCTCGAGAATATGGGCGCCCAGATGGTGCGCGAAGTGGCCTCCAAGACCAGCGACGTAGCCGGTGACGGCACCACGACCGCGACGATCCTTGCCCAGTCTATCTTCCGCGAAGGCGTGAAGGCTGTGGCTGCGGGCGCAAACCCGATGGCCCTAAAGCGTGGCATCGAAAAGGCTGTCGAAGCAGTTGTCGCTCAGGTTCAGTCCTTCTCGAAACCCGTCAGCGGCGACATGATCGCTCAGGTTGGCACGATTTCCGCAAACGGCGATTCCACCATCGGCAACATCATCGCCGAAGCGATGAAGAAGGTCGGGAAGGACGGCGTCATCACAGTCGAAGAGTCCAAGACGATGAGCACCGAGCTCCAGACCGTCGAGGGCATGCAATTCGACCGTGGCTATCTCAGCCCGTACTTCATCACCGATCCGGATCGCATGGAATCCGTACTTGAGGATCCGTACATCCTCATCCACGAAAAGAAGATCAGCAACATGAAGGACCTGCTGCCTGTGCTCGAGCAGATTGCTCGCAGTGGCAAGCCGCTCCTCGTTGTCGCTGAAGAAGTGGAAGGCGAAGCGCTTGCTACGCTCGTCGTCAACAAGCTGCGCGGCGGCCTGAAGATTGCTGCTGTCAAGGCTCCTGGCTTCGGCGATCGCCGCAAGGCCATGCTCGAGGACATCGCCGTCGTCACCGGCGGCTCGGTTATCTCCGAGGATCTCGGGATCAAGCTCGAGAATGTCACGCTCGACATGCTCGGCCGCGCCAAGCGCGTGTCGATCACCAAGGAAGACACCACGATCGTCGACGGCACGGGCAAGAAGGCCGACATCGAAGCCCGCGTCGGCCAGATCAAGGCGCAGAT
>DASQLD010000672.1:0-3259 GCA_035630195.1 Bryobacteraceae bacterium | reverse complement strand
CAATTTCGTACCCGCCCTCTTTGCAGACTGAGAAATCATGGTGCTCGCGCTGCCCGTCGAGGTGAACCGAAAACGTCAGGTACTTGCTCGGCGTGAAGAGATGAAGTTTCTCTTTAAGCAACAGCGCGTTAGTACATAGATACACATACTTTTTGCGAGCCACTAACCCCGCGGCTATCTCCGCAATCTGCGGGTGCATAAGAGGCTCACCGCCCGGGATGCTCACGATCGGCGCGCCACATTCGTCGACGGCTTTGAAGCATTCTTCCGGGGAAAGATTTTTCTTGAGGACGTGCGCCGGATACTGAATTTTGCCGCAACCCGCGCACGCCAAGTTGCACCGGAAGAGCGGTTCCAGCATCAGCACCAGTGGATAGCGCTGTCGTCCGCGGAGCTTTTGCTTCACGACGTAGGAAGCCACAGTCCACATCTGCGATATAGGTACAGGCATAGTTTGCGAACGCGAATTATCTTTCGCTTTTTACCATTCTAACTGGCATAATGTCAAACATGAACGCCTCGGTTCGCCGCACGCCCGTGCAGGAGCGTAGCAACGAAACGGTCCATCAGATCTTGAAAGCAGCGTCAGAATTGCTGGCCACCGAACCTATGGATCAGTTAACCACCAGCCGCGTTGCCCAAGCCGCAGGTGTTTCGGTGGGAGGCCTTTACCGGTTCTTCCCGGACAAACAGTCGATTATCGACGCGATTGCAGTCAAGCATGTCGAGGATCTTCGAGTCGAGCTCGAGAAGAGATTGTCGGTGGAGCTGCCGCAAGACGGATCGGTCCTGCTGAGCATGATTGTCGACGCATACATGGCATTTCTCGATGAGCGACCGGATTTCCGGGCCATCGCCCTGGGCCGTCATGTGAGCACATTGACTAAGAATCAGCAGGCGAGTCCGGACGTTGGTCCTGCAGCGTTGGTTAAGAAATTCATCCTTGACCGGATTGGGATGGATGCCGGAGCTCTCGATATAAAGATTCGAGTTGCGAGCGAGGCCGGCGAGCGGCTGATCGCTTACGCGTACGAGCAACCGCTGGAGAATCGAAGCGCTGTCATCGCCGAGATGAAAACGATGTTAGCCGGCTATTTCTTCTCGGTCTCGTCTTCACCGTCTCCGAGTAGATGAAGACCGCTGACGGAGGATGGAGCCAGCAATCCCGACTTCGAATAGATAAGCAACTTATCGCGCGTGTCGGCGATATCGAGATTGCGCATCGTGAGCTGACCGATACGGTCGAGGGGCGAGAAAAACGATGTGTCCTTCTCCATCGTCAGACGCTCCGGCTTGTACGTCAGGTTCGGGCTGATGGTATCCAGAATCGAGTAGTCGTTTCCGCGGCGTAATTCCACCGTCACTTCGCCTGTAATCGCGCGAGCCACCCACCGCTGGGACATCTCGCGAAGCATCATCGATTGCGGGTCGAACCAGCGACCTTGATAAAGCAACCGACCGAGCCTGCGACCGTTATCGCGATAGGACTCGATAGTGTCTTCGTTATGAATACCGGTGATCAAGCGCTCATAAGCGATGAAGAATAGCGCCATTCCCGGCGCTTCATAAATCCCGCGACTCTTGGCTTCGATGATGCGGTTTTCGATTTGGTCCGACATCCCGAGGCCGTGGCGGCCGCCGATCGTATTGGCATCGAGGACCATCTTCACGTGGTCGTCATATTCGACACCGTTGATGGCGATGGGCATGCCCTCGTTGAAGCGAATCGAAATTACCTCAGGCTTGACCTCGACATCCTCGCGCCAGAAAGGAACGCCCATGATCGGTTCTACGATCTTGACGCCCTTGTTGAGAAACTCGAGGTCTTTGGCCTCATGCGTCGCTCCCCAGATATTGGAATCCGTCGAATAAGCCTTCTCCGAGCTCATCTTGTAGGGCAGGCCCGACTTCTGCATGAACTCGGACATTTCCTTTCGGCCTCCGAGCTCGTCGATAAAGGCTTGATCGAGCCAGGGCTTGTAGATGCGAAGGCCGGGGTTAGAGAGCAGGCCGTAGCGATAGAAGCGCTCGATGTCGTTGCCCTTGAATGTGCTGCCATCGCCCCAAATGTTGACGTCGTCTTCCTTCATGGAGCTGACGAGGATTGTGCCGGTCACCGCTCGGCCAATGGGCGTCGTATTGAAGTACGGCACTCCGGCGGTTGAGATGTGGAAGGCTCCGCATTGCATTGCGGCGAGTCCCTCACGAACAAGTTGCTTGCGGCAGTCTACGAGACGCGCTACTTCTGCTCCGTACTCAAGAGCCTTGCGCGGGATCTCATCGTAGTCCGGCTCGTCTGGTTGACCGAGATTCGCGGTGTAGCAATATGGGATCGCGCCTTTCTGACGCATCCAGTGGATTGCCGCGCTCGTGTCGAGACCACCGGAGAAAGCAATGCCGACACGTTCGCCGATTGGCAGGGATTGAAGGATATTTGCCATTGAGTCTATAGGGAGGACTAACTTATTTTACGATGAACCAAGTGAATATCAGTCAAATGTTGATGTCGGCAGTTCTATTCCTTGGCGCCAGCGCAGAGGCCCGTAACTTCGCGATTGGATTGACGCGAGCCGGAGAACCGATCGGAGCGGTCGAGATACCGGCCGCTTCACAGACTGCGCCGCTGGTTGTGCTGATGAGCAACCTGGAGTCAGACCTCGTCGCAGAGTATCAAGCCATTCCCCAAAATCGCCGAAGGTTTCGCCTTATTGCGATTCCCACCGCCAACATGAAATTGGCCTTCCCGCCGACCGGAGTGGCTTACAAAGAGAACACGGAATCGCACTATCTCTGGCGATGGATTGGAACTCATGCGCCCGATCTCGTTTTGGTTGCCGGTGATGACTGGGGGCTGATCGGGGCCCTCGGCGGCAATGTGCCGGCGCGTCACATAGAACCATCGCAGCGACTCCTCAATGCTGTTGGTAACTTGAAGCCGTCTGAGGCGCGCAAGGAGATGGACCGCCGTCTGCGCCGCACTCCTGTACAACTCGCGAATGAACTAGAACCGCATTATGGTCACGAGTGGCCCCAGGCGGTCTACGTCCCCGGCATGGCGCTGATCGGACGAATGCGCCTCGGCTACACGAAGGATGTGCAACGCATCGTGGCTCCCTTTCTTGCAGGACAGGATCCGCTTGACAAACCAACGGGCAGCCATTTCGCAGGACACCTTGTGTTCGCGGAACTGGCCGAAAGAACGGGAGATCGCCGGTATGTCGAGCTTGTGAGAAGAGCGGCCGATTTCGGGTTTGAGGCG
>DASQLD010000671.1:0-13699 GCA_035630195.1 Bryobacteraceae bacterium | reverse complement strand
GGGCGAGATGCCGAACGAGAAGGGCACGCTGCGTCCGGGATCGTTTGTGGAAGTGCAGATAACCGTGGATCCAAACGCCCGCGGCATCGCGATCGCACGCAGCTCCATCTTATCTTTCGCAGGAGCTGACCGCGTTTATGTAGCCAATAATGGAGTCCTCGACGATCGTTTGGTTAAGACAGGTCGTGCTCTCACGGATGAGAAGGTTGAGATCGTTTCAGGCCTCGACCCTGGTCTTGAAATCGTTCTCAAGCCCGATGGCCGCCTCAGTAAAGGCGCCAAAGTAACGGTTCAGTAATTATGCAGAAGTTAGCCGAAATCTGTGTAAAACGGCCCGTTTTCGCCGTGATGCTGATCCTCGCGATGGTCGTCGTTGGCGCCGTGGCCTATGGCCGTCTGGGTGTCGATCGCTTTCCCGACGTTGATCTGCCTATTGTCAGTGTTCGCACTACCCTCCTCGGGGCATCTCCGGAAGAGATGGAGAGCACCGTTACCAGGCGTATCGAGGACGCTGTAGCTACGGTCGAGGGTATCGACGACATACGCTCCACATCGACTGAGTCGCTGTCCATTGTCACGCTCACTTTCGGTCTGAATCGCAACATCGATGTTGCTGCCCAGGATGTTCGCGACGCGATCGCGACTGTCATCGCGCTACTTCCTCGAGATGCCAAACCGCCGCTGATCCGTAAGCTCGATACTGACGCCTCTCCGATCCTCACCCTCGTCGTCTCCGGGACGCGCACTCCACGGGAGCTTTACGAGATAGCGGAACGCCAAGTCAAGGACTCTATCGAATCCGTTGGCGGTGTGGGACAAACGGTGATCAACGGCGGCCAGAAGCGCGCAGTGAATGTGTGGATCGATGCCGACCGGTTAGCCGCCTACAAGATACCCATTCTGCGAGTGCGCGATGCCGTGGCGCGGCAGAACTCCGAGATCCCAGGTGGTCGCGTGGATGAAGGCGCCCGAGAACTGGTTCTTCGGACGCTTGGCCGCTTTCCCGACCCGGCTCGCTTCAACGATCTCATTGTCGCCACGATTGGGAATTCGCCTGTCCGTATTCGCGACATTGGATATGCCGAGGACGGTCACAAAGAACAACGGACCTTCGCAACGTATGACGGAGCCCCGGCCGTAGCAATTGAGCTTCGCCGGCAGTCCGGCGCCAATACGATCGAAGTTATCAACAACGTTAAGGCGCGACTCGACCGGGTCCGCCAGCTCTTGCCCTCCGGCGTACGGCTCGACGTGGTGCAGGACCAGTCCCGGTATATCGAAGCAGCGTTCCATGAGGTGCAGCTGCACCTTATCCTCGGCGCGATCCTTGCGTCTCTTGTCGTCTTTCTTTTTATGCGTGATTGGCGGGCCACCGTCATTGCGGCGGTCGCGATTCCCGCGTCTATCATCGCCACATTCGGAGCCATGTACTGGCTGAACTTTACGCTGAACAACATCACCATGCTGGCTCTGGTGCTGATGGTTGGTGTGGTTATTGATGACGCGATCGTTGTGCTGGAGAATATTTTCCGCTTCATCGAAGAAAAGCAGATGCCGCCGATGCTCGCGGCCATTCACGCTACGCGAGATATCGGACTGGCAGTCATGGCGACCACCCTCAGCCTCGTAGTCGTCTTCCTGCCGGTGTCGTTCATGTCCTCCGTGTCGGGCCGGTTTCTGTACTCCTTCGGCGTTACCGCAGCAGTGGCGATATTCGTCTCGCTCATCGTCAGCTTCAGTCTGACCCCTATGATGAGTTCTCGAATGTTGCGGCTGGACCATACGGCCACAGACAAGGCGAAAGCGTCGCGGCGCGGAATCTACCTTCGGATTGAGGAGGCGTATCTACGCCTGCTTGCCTGGTCGATGCGTCGACGTGCAGTTGTGATGGCGCTGGCGCTTGTTGTGATGGCTACGTCCGTTCCGCTCTACAAAATGGTTCGTCAGGAATATATCCCGACGAATGTAGACGAGGGTGAGTTCGAGATGAGCGTTTCCGCCCCGGAGGGTACCAGCCTTGCATCAATGCAGGATGTTCTCGATAGGGTCTATGCCGACCTCAAAACTATGCCCGGCGTGCGTCATGTTGTTACGATCGCGGGCACAGGCTACTTGCAGCAAGTCAACAGCTCACGTGTTTATGTTCGTCTTGACGATATAGAGGATCGAGTTTTCTCCCTCACAAGATTCGTCGAGAAGACTTTCCAGGGGAAGCCGGCCGAGGCGTTCCAGGGGATCTACTCGCAAAGAGATGTGATGTCGGCAATTCGCGAAAGACTGCGGGAGTTCAAAGACCTTCGTGTTCGCGTCGGCAACCTGCAAACGATGAGTCAGGGTACGGCTCCATATGACATCGATTTTGCCATCCGCGGCCCCGACCTCATAGCTCTTAACAACTACAGCGAACGGCTGCGTCACGCTGCCATGACCGAAATTCCTGGCCTTGTCGACGTCGATACGACATTACGTCTCAATAAACCAGAGCTGCACGTCGCCATTGATCGCGAGCGAGCTGCCGATCTCGGGGTCGACGCGTCAGATATCGCGTCTTCGCTACGCATCATGGTGGGAGGCGACGATGAAGTATCCCGTTATCACGACAAAGAGTTGGCGGAAGAATATGACGTCGAGGTGCGTCTGAAAGGCGCCGATAGGGGCTCAAGCGACACCATTTCGAAGCTCTACGTGCCATCGACAAAAACGGGAATGGTGCGCCTCGACAACGTTGTGCAAATGAGCGAGAGCACATCGGCATACCGAATCGAAGGGCTGAATCGCCAGCGTGTTGTCGGCATTCGCGCGAATGTCGCTGGTGGTTACGCCTTGGCGGATCGTCTGCCGGAGATGTTCAAGGCGGCCGATGCGTTGAACATGCCTGCAGCCTACAGCACTACGGTGATCGGGCGTGGTCGTGAGTTCGAGCGCACTCTAACGGAGTTCCTACTGGCGTTCGCTCTCTCGGTTGTGTTCATGTACATGATTCTGGCCTCCCAATTTGAGAGCTTGATCCACCCAGTAACGATTCTGCTCAGCCTGCCCTTGGCTATCCCGTTCGGATTCTTATCTCTGTGGCTTTTTCGCGACACCCTGAACCTGTATTCCGCGCTCGGAATCCTGGTGTTATTTGGAGTAGTTAAGAAAAATTCGATCCTGCAGGTAGATCACACCAACAATCTTCGCCGCGAAGGTCTCGACCGCACGACAGCCATCCTGCAAGCCAACCGCGATCGCCTTCGTCCGATTCTAATGACGACTCTGACTCTGGTTGCCGGCATGCTGCCCTTGGCTTTAGGGGCAGGTCCCGGGGCCGAAGAGCGGAGATCGATTGCCATTATTGTGATCGGGGGACAGAGCCTGTCGCTCCTGCTGACATTGATTGTCACGCCGATTGCGTATTCGCTATTCGATGATTTGGGAGCTCTTGTCCCGCGTCGACGATCACCGGTCCTGGATACTACGCCCGTTGCGGGCGACTGAGTGAATGGTCGGGGCGGCGGGATTCCGAACTCGCGACCCCCTGCGTCCAAGGAATTGGAGTGGGCTCCAAGGGCTCCATTTACTTTTGGCAATCCAGATAGTCGCGAGAAGCGTGAGGCGGACAGGCAGAATCTCGGTTTCTGTGGCCGTCCATTTGTGCTCTGGGGGCTGCCGGTCCGGAGGCCTGCCACCGGGTGTCTTCTCCATGAGCGGCGAAACGGCCAGTTCGTCCTTCAGGTAACCGGTCATCCGAGCTATGGTCTGCCCTGCGGACAGGACCGCCTCGTACCGATCTTCCTTGCCAGAATAGCGATACGGCAGAAGACGCCGAGGATTACCTTCGACAGCGCGGCGGCCATGCTCGATACGTTCGGAATGCAACAGGGAGGTTCACAGTATCGAAGGCTGGTGGAATCAATTCCAGCGTATCTTCGGTGCCACGATTTACTTTGGAAGCGACTCGCAACGGCTTCCAGCTTCGATCATTCATCGTGTCCGATTCAATTTCATGTCGGAGGCGCATCTGGTACTCACGTACCGCGGACCAGAAGTTGCTGCCCGGGGACCGCCAAAACGATCATCCTGAGGATGAACTCTACAGACAAATTCTGAGCCATGATCAGCGAGTCCCGCAGCTCTCGATCTGTTCACCTGGCTCTCGTACCGGTGCTTCACCGCGCGTGGCCCCGAGCGAGTTCCACTTTTCGGAGAGCTCGGCCTGGTGAGTCAACTTGGCAGCACAGACTAGGCCCGGCGCCGAAGTTTCGCGAGAAGTTGGAAGGCTGGTTGAATCTCGTCAGGGCGATGTGGCCTGAGTGCCGGCGCACATCGACAATGACGGCCGGGCGCTCCTGGTAGGTAAAGCAGCTGCCTTGCGTCCGCGAGATGAGGGGCCGTGCACAGGAATGTCCCGGTAATCGCTTGAGGCCTAAAACCTCTATCAGTCCGGATCAGGAAGCATCCGGACGCAGATTCTAGTCGGCGTGCACCAAGTGATCAGCACAATTTCCCTGGCAAGGGTTAACTGCCTCGCTGTTCATGCCTTCACGTCAAATCCACCTTTCGATCCACGCGAAAGCCTCTTCCTGCATTGCGGGCGTGAACGAATGGGGCACATCGTGGAACGTCCCGCGGAACCGGTCCGGGATGCCGGCTTTCCCATAGATCGATGACAGCTTTTCCACCGATTGCTTCATGGCCGACATCGGATACAGACGGTCACGCGAGCACTGCTGGACCAGCAGCGCTCCAGGCGCGTGAAGCGCGACGGCATCCGGTAGATCGAGCGCACCGTAGAGTCCAGGCATGTAGATCATCCAGGTGTGATTACGCAGGTGATTGCGCAATTGCATCCGGAACTCAGTCATCCATCCAGTTATGCAAGCCACGCGAATTCGCGGGTCGGTTGCGATCAGATGACCCGTTCGCAGCCCTCCGATCGAGAGACCGAGACACCCAATGCGCTTTGCGTCGACTTCTGGGCGGCTGCACAGATAGTCAACGCTGCGGCGGTCGTCCCAGGCGAGAATACCTGGCCATGTCGCGCCAGTAGAGAAGATCGTCTTGGCGGTCAGCGTCTCGAACTCACTGCAGATTCGGTTGATTGCACTGAGCCAGCCGGTGGAGCCTGGAGTCAGTTTCGCTAACGCTTCAACGCTTTGGCGTGCCGCCGGAGGCGCATCCGCAGGATTCATCTTCTCGGGCCGCAACCGCCGGCTGCCGAAGTAGAACCCATCGATGACGAGCACGACATAGCCCCGCCGGGCAAGCTCCTCAGCATATGGTCGGCCATAGGCGCTTTTGCGGAACTCCAGCAATGCTTCGGAGTCAGTAGGGGCGCTGATGATCTTCTCGTGGCCCCAGACATACCTTCCGCTGTGGCAATGGATCGCAACGACGCCGGGCACCTTGCTTTTCCGGCCGGCCGGCACCAGTACCCAAGCCGGAATATCGTATGTCGCGGTCGCCTTGATTCTGACGGTTTCAAGACGGAAGCCGTCTCGCTCTTCGCTGGTAAGCGTCTCGGCAGGGACTGGACGGGCCTCGGGTTCGTAATGGAGCAGGCTGTTGAAGAACGGACGTGCCGTTCGCTTCCATGTCTCCAGAGACTTCCATTTCAGGCTTAGAAACGACAGGCTGGGGGGTTTGGCCGCAGGTGATTCCAGCGATCATGTCATATAGATCGCCTAAGTCCGCGGACGGAAACCCCGCCTCGGGAACAGGTAAATCACAGCCACGCGGTGCTGCGGCTGGATGTTGCGGCCCAAACGCGAGCGCGGACGAAAGTAGATCCCGTCTCAGCATGTATTAGATGTATCAGTTGAAGAACGTCAACCTGGGTTGAACTCTAACATCCCGTGGTGCGAGGATTAGCCGTAATCCGCGAGAAGTTACTTGCACCACGGGCTGCCAAGTTAATATCTTCCCTATGCGGATCTGGACGTAACCCCAGGCAAAGTCGAAGGCAAACCGCTCGACGCCATGCCAGTGCCAAATTGTGAATTTCTGATGATGCTGGTGAACCAAGGCCTCGTGACTTCGACCCCGAATTACTACTAAAGAAGCAGTGGGCCCACCTAGACGCAACGCTAAAGACGCTCCGAATCGGATGAATGCTTGTAAATAGCGTTCGAACCGACTTTGTATCGCTTCGAGTCGCAGGAAGAGCGTTGCAACGCGTCTCGCTTTCGTGGAATACAATTTGGGTAGCCTCTTGGAACTATTCCGTTACGCTGTTCCGGGGCGTTCTGTCGACTCCTTTTATGCTGCCGTTACATCTCTCGTGTTCTCCGTACTACTCTGCTTTTGCTATTCAGACATTGTTCGTGTTCAGCGCCTCTCTCCTGACAGGTGCTCCCGCTAACAAGGTTGTCGACTTCCAGCGCGACATACGACCTCTTTTCGCGGAGAATTGCTTCCAGTGCCATGGTCCGGATTCCACGACTCGAATGGCAGGGTTGCGTCTGGATCTTAAAGACGCCGTCTTTGAAGCCAGGAAATCGGGAAAGGCGATCGCGCCCGGTAGGCCCGACGAGAGTCTCGTTTATCAGCGCATCGCCAGCCCCAACAAGGCGCGGCTGATGCCGCCGGCGGCATCTCACCGGAGCCTGAATCCACAGCAGATCGCAATGATCAAACTCTGGATCGAGCAGGGCGCCAATTGGCGGGAACACTGGGCATTCAAACCGCCTGTGAAGGCCACGCTTCCCACGGTCCGCAACGCTGCCTGGGTCCGGAACCCCATTGATCGATTTGTTCTGGCCAAGCTGGAGACGTCAGGGTTGGAGCCGGCCAAGCAGGCGGATCGACGCACATTGATACGGCGGGTTGCCTTGGATGTGACCGGGTTGCCGCCTTCACCAGCGGATCTCGAACGGTTTATGAAAGATTTACGGCCGGGTGCATATGAGCGGATGGTAGACCGGTATCTGGCGTCTCCGCATTATGGTGAGCACCGCGCTCGCTACTGGCTGGACGCGGCACGTTATGGAGATACCCACGGCATTCACGTCGACAATTACCGCGAGATTTGGCCTTATCGCGATTGGGTGATCAATGCCTTCAACCGCAATCAGTCTTTCGATCAGTTTTCCATTGAGCAACTAGCGGGAGATCTGCTTCCCAATCCAACCCTGGCTCAGAAAGTGGCCACGGGTTTCCATCGGTGCAACGTCACCACCAATGAAGCCGGTCTGATCGAAGACGAATATGCGGAGATCTACGCTAAGGACCGGGCGGATACAACTGCGGCGGTGTGGCTGGGGCTGACAGTGGGATGCGCCACGTGTCACGACCATAAGTTCGATCCCATTCTGCAGAAGGATTTCTATGCCCTGGGTGCGTTCTTTCGAAACACTACACAGAACGTGATGGACGACAACATCCCTGACACGCCACCGGTTCTGGTTGTTCCGCGCCCTGAAGATCGGTACATGTGGGAGAAGGTGTCGGCTCGCCGGGCTGAAGTGCGTGCCGAGATGGTGGCTATCGAATCTCAGGATCACGCTCCGTTTCGCAAGTGGCTTTCTGAACGCGAAGCCAGACAGGTGGCGCTTCCGCTGGACAAAGCAGACCAGGTTTATGGTCTCGATCTTTCCGCTCTGCAGGCGCCGGCGGCGAAGTTGCCGGAAGATCAGTTCCGAATCGGCGACTCCGACGTTGCGGGCCGATCGGCTATCCATTTTCTGAAAACCGATGGTTGGCAGGCGCCGGACGTGCCTCGCCTTGACGCGGAGAAGCCGTTTTCCATCGGCGTCAGGTTCCTATTTCCCACGACTGAACAAACTTATGTCATCGCGTCCCATCGGAACCCGAAGGACAAAAACCGTGGTTGGAGTCTGGAAGTCTCCGCTCGGGTGGCGGTCCTGCGACTTGTGGGAGATGGCGGACGGAACATAGAAGTTCGGGCGGCACATCTGGCTCAGCTCACGCACGGCAGTTGGAACAGCCTTACAGTCACCTACGACGGCAGCCGGTATCAGGCAGGACTGGCAATGTATCTGAACGGGCGAGCGATTCCGACGCAAGGTGGCGGCAACCAGAATTTGGAATTGCAGGGTGAGATCGGTGTGGACAATCCACTCCTGCTTGGCCCGAATCTTCCAGACGGAGCGGTCTCCGATTTCCGTATTTTCAATCGGGTTCTGAGCGAGAGCGAAGCGCGACTGCTAAACGAATGGCCTCGCATTTCGGTAGCTCTCGGCCGGAATTCGCCAGATCTGACGAAAGCTGATCAAGACGCTTTGCGTACCTGGTACCTGGTGAAAGAGGACAAGGAGTTCGACAAGCTGATTCGGGAACAGGACGAACTGAATCAGGAGGCAAAGAAGATTGCCCGGCGTGGCGCAGTGACGCTGGTGATGCAAGAGAGGGCGAATAGCAAGCCTTCCGCACACCTGCTATACAGAGGCGCGTACGACCAGAAGCGGGCGCTGGTAACTGCGGATACTCCCACAGCATTGCCGCCAATGAAATCCGACCTTACGAAGAATCGCCTGGGATTCGCGAAATGGCTGTTCACCGAGGAACACCCGCTGACCGCACGCGTGACAGTGAATCGGATGTGGCAGGAGATCTTCGGCACAGGCATTGTGAAGACCTCAGACGATTTCGGAAGCCAGGGAGAGCCGCCCTCGAATCCGGAGCTGCTCGACTGGCTAGCCGTGGACTTTCGAGAGACCGGGTGGGATGTGAAGAAATTCTACCGGCAGATGTTGCTATCCGCCGCGTATCGGCAGCGTGCGCAGCTGACACCTTTGAAAGCGGAGAAGGATCCGGAGAACCGGCTTCTGAGTCGCGGGCCGAGATTCCGTCTGGATGGCGAGCTGGTTCGTGATTACGCATTAGCCGCAAGTGGCTTGCTGGTTCCGCAAATTGGGGGGCCCAGCGTGAAGCCGTACCAA
Source organism: Bryobacteraceae bacterium (assembly GCA_035630195.1). Classification (GTDB taxonomy): domain Bacteria; phylum Acidobacteriota; class Terriglobia; order Bryobacterales; family Bryobacteraceae; genus DASQDN01. The sequence goes on along the minus strand of DASQLD010000671.1, from coordinate 4,820 downwards.
CCAGATGGTGTGTGGGAGGCCGTGGCCATGATCGGATCCAACACCCGCTTCTACAAGCAAGATTCGGGAGACGGACTTTACCGCAGATCTATCTATTCCTTCTGGAAGCGCAGTGCACCCCCCGCTAGCATGGAGGTTTTGAACGCTCCGACTCGCGAATCCTGCACCGTCCGCAGAGAACGAACGAACACTCCGCTGCAGGCGCTGGTGACGATGAACGATGTGCAATTTGTCGAAGCAGCAAAGGTTCTGGCTCAACAAAGTATGGAAAACGCTCCGACGCTCGATGAGCAGATCGATTTCATTTCATTGCGGCTTCTATCCCGAGCGCTCACTCCCGAAGAACGGAACGCGGCTCATAAGGGTTACGCGGACTTTCGCCGGCACTATACAGAGGTTCCCAGCGACGCTGAAAGGCTCCTGGAAGTCGGCGAACGAAAGCCCAACCCGGCACTAGAGTCGTCTAGTTTTGCCGCTCTAACGGTGCTCACAAACGAGTTGATGAATCTTGACGAGGTGTTGAACAAATGAAGCGCAAGCTGCTGCAACCGGATCATGAAGGTCACTACGGAGCAGAGACCTTCGAACTGGACACGTCTTCGCACCGGCAGTTCTCGCTCGGAAAGCATCCCGTTGACGAGATCGCCGCTGTCATGGCACGGGAGGAAACCCGGCGGACCTTTTTCTCCCGAGGAGCGCAGGGAATCGGAGCCCTGGCGTTAACTTCCCTCCTGGGCGAGCGAGCGCGCGCGGCAACTGGTTCCGCGCCGGCGAAATCAATTGGCGGATTGCCTTCTCTGCCACACTTCGCGCCAAAAGCCAAACGCTGTATCTACCTTCATCTCGTGGGAGCGCCTCCCCAGATGGAGACATTCGACTACAAGCCGAAGATGGCGGACTTTTTTGACAAGGATCTTCCCGAGTCCATTCGTCAGGGACAGCGCTTGACGACGATGACAAGCGGGCAGTCGCGATTTCCAATCGCTCCGTCCATTTTCAGGTTTGCACAGCATGGGAAATCTGGGGCGTGGGTGTCGGAACTGCTGCCATACACGGCAAAGATGGTAGACGACATCGCCATCATTCGCAGCATGAACACTGAGGCGATTAACCATGAGCCGGCGATCACGTTCTTTCAGACTGGATCAATGATTGCGGGCCGCCCCTGCTTAGGTTCCTGGCTTAGTTACGGCCTGGGGAGTATGAATGAGAACTTGCCTTCCTTTGTTGTGCTACAGGCAAAGCATAACCATCCGAAGGCGGGCGTGCAGGCCATCTCGGCGCGTTTGTGGAGCGCTGGCTTTCTGTCAGGCCAGTATTCCGGCGTAAGCCTGCGCAGTTCCGGAGATCCCGTTTTGTTCATCAACAACCCGGAAGGACTTCCTGTAAATGTACGCCGGCGGATGCTTGACCTTCTCGGCGAGATGAATCAAATGACTTACGGGAAGCTCGCCGATCCCGAGACTCGGACTCGCATTGCCCAGTATGAGATGGCGTTCCGAATGCAGGCATCCGTTCCGGAACTCACCAGTACTGACGAAGAGCCTGCAAGCACTTGGCAGATGTACGGCGAAGATGCGAAGAAGCCAGGATCCTTTGCGCAAACCTGCTTGATGGCCCGCCGCCTGGCGGAACGGGGTGTACGCTTCGTGCAGGTGTACCATCGCGGCTGGGACGTGCATGGAAATCTTCCGGAAGTGCTGCCGAGCCAATGCAAAGAGATCGATCAACCCTGTTGGGCCCTGGTGCAGGATCTTAAGCAACGCGGGATGTTGGACGATACGCTGGTGATCGTGGCTGGAGAGTTTGGTCGAACTATCTATTCACAGGGCAAACTGACTTCGACAGACTACGGCAGGGATCATCATCCCCGGTGCTTTAGTTTATGGATTGCGGGTGGCGGGATCAAGGGCGGCGTCGTTCATGGGGAAACGGACGAATTCAGCTACAACATCACACAGGATCCCGTTCACGTCCGCGATCTTCAGGCAACGATACTTCATCAGTTCGGAATTGATCACGAGCGACTCTCTTACAAATACCAGGGACTGGACGTTAAGCTGACAGGGCAGGAGAAGGCGAGCGTGGTGAAGCAACTACTCGTCTGAGTTTCCCGGGAGGGCCGTATGCAGGCCGAGGCCTGCGCTAGATAGCGTTCGCACGATAGCAGGCGATAGCGAAAGTGTCAGGATACACGTCCGGTCAGAACGAGACGAGCTGGTACCGTTACTACGCCGCTATGAACTGTCCGCATTGGCGACTGATGACACTCAAACGCTAAATACTGCAACGGATCTGGGCTATCCCCGCTTCCGCTGTCGTCAATGTGGGCGCCAATTTCAAGGAACGCACCGGAACACCCTTCAATCGTCTCGAGTTCCCAACTGATAGCGTGTTCCAGGTCGTCGTCTTTCGTCTCCTATTTAAGCTCCGCCTGACAAAGCAGAACGCAGGCGAGAGCCGGGCGCGGCGGTTCAAGCGCAGCCTGCCCTGTACAGCAGGGCTGAGGAATGGGAGACGCGATATGTCGTTGAGCAGCGATCTGTCATACCCTCTCCTCGGCAAAGTGAATGCTCACGCTTACTCCCGCACATCGAGACAAACGGACGACGTGCTGACATAGGAAGCACGCAGTCGTGGGCATGACACTACGGCATCAGTTAACGAATTTCTGCCATGCGTGCCCGCTCAATCGAAAAGCTAGACCGGCTGAGAATCAGAGTCGGTTGCAAGCCCGATTTCTAAACGTGGGCATGAAGCCCGTCGGAACGGCAAGAACAACCCGACCGGATCAACGCTCGGTGTAACACCGCTGCCCGGTCCAGATCTAAGTCAATTTGGCTAGTTTGCGTGCGGTTGCGCCTGTTGTCGGAGGCGATTCGCTCCCAACGGAACGGCTGAAGAAGCCGCCACGTTTGACCGCTTACACGGGCTCGAAGCTAAGTCAGTCCCGCGTGACGATATAGACACCACCCAAAACCAACACGCCGCCCGCGAGCAACGTAATCCGCAGGGGCTCGTCGAAGAACACGGAACTCAGAGCAATCCCCGTAATCGGGACCAGGAACGCAAACATCGACAACGTTCCGGCTGCATGGCGCTTCAACAACTCGGCCCAGATGATGAAGCAGATCCCCGCCACGATCGCGCCCTGGTACAAAATCGCGATCACCGCCTCGCGCGTCAAATGGCCGTGCACCGGGGGCTCGCTCGCGGCTGCCATCGCGAGAAAGAGAGGGACCGACCCAGCGATCTGCCAGACGACGGTCCTTGTCGGCTCGATGTGCTGCACCAGCCATCGTGTATACACCTGCCGCACGCCCAACAGTAGCGCCGATAGGACGAGCAGTGCATTGCCTGCCATCGGATTCGGCGCCAGCTTCGACGCGCTCTGGCCAAAGGTGAGAACCACCATCCCCGCAATGGATAATGCCAGACCCAGAGCTCGGGCTCGGTTGATCGGCTTCTCCATCCCTGGAAAGAAGTGCCCTGTAATGTTGGCGAAAACCGCATACGAGTTTAAGATCACCACGCCGAACCCCGGCGACGTCAGTGCAGTCCCAGAATTCAGCAAGGCGATCTGAACAGTAAAAAGCAAGCTCAGTATGAACAGCGGCCACCGCTCGCGCTGGGGCGGCCAGATGACTACACCACGCCGCAGTGCCCAGGCCGTCACGAAGAACACGCCCAGCGCCATCCGCCAGAACGCGCTCCATAACGGCGGCACGCTATCGACACCGATACGAATAGAAATAAGGTTGCCGCCCCACAACAATGACACCAGGAGCGCAAGCAGAATGCTTCGCAGCGACAGTGGTTCTATGGGGGCGGAAGTTGAGCGCAAGTTCTATTGTCACTTCCGCGGGAACCAACCACTCTTGGTCCGTGAGTACCAAGCAAGAGCCTGCGCCTCCGCACGCGGATAGTCCACTTCGTGTGCCGATAGCCGGACTCGGCGGCGGGCCGCCGGATCACAGACTAACTTCGGCAGTGTTGCAAGGATCTAATAGGCCTCGCTGGTAGCCTGTGAGGCAAATGAACGGGCAACCATGACTGTTCAAGTGGCGGCAGTTTGAAGCCGAGATCATCGTTTGCGCACCCGAACTGGCGGTGCGCCAGCGAGCTCACCTGAAGCCAACAAGAGCTGGCGCGTGGACGAAACGGACGTCAGGGTCAAGGGCGAATGGTGCTATCTGTACGGAGCCGCGGACTCTGAAGAGCGACGGTTGAGTTCTTCTTCTCAGCGTTCCGCGACAAAGAGTCTGCGCAGACCCTCTTCCGCCGTGCGATCCGCAGGGACGCTCCTCCACCACGCGTCATCAACACCGATCGCGCGCCTACCTACCCGACGCGATCGCGGGTCTCCAGCGCTCGGGCGACCTGCCGCGCCCTTGCCGTCACCAGCCCGTGCAGTACCTCAATAACATCGTGGAGCAAAATCACCGGTTTGTGAAGAAGCGTAGTGTTGCGAAACAGGGCCTCAGGGCATTCGGATCCGCGCGGCGCACGGTAGATGGCACTCTCACCAGATCTCAAAAATCCTTGCAACACAGCCCCGCAGCTCATTATCTCCTTACTGGAGTTCACCGCGCACATGCTCTACGCACATGTGGTTTCAATCAGATTCAATTTTTGGACGTTACGCGCCACGCAGAATGGGGCGGATAACTTGGCCGTGGACATCGGTGAGGCGGAAGTCGCGGCCGCTATAACGGAAAGTAAGCTGCTCGTGATTGAGGCCGAGTAAGTGAAGGATGGTGGCGTGTAGATCGTGGATTGTGAGCACGTCCTCCACGGCCCGATAGCCGTACTCGTCGGTG
>DASQLD010000670.1:0-6751 GCA_035630195.1 Bryobacteraceae bacterium | reverse complement strand
AGATGGCTTCCGTATTCGTAGTTACCGCAACGCGGCTACAAGCATTGAAGGCTATCCGGAGAGAATCGCCGATATCGCCGCCAATCCCGAGCGTAAGCTAACGGATGTGCCCGGTATCGGCAAGGGCATCGCAGGCGTTGTATGCGATCTGCTGGAGCATGGGACCTTCAACAAGCGCGATGAGCTGCTGGCGAAGTATCCTCCAACCGCCCTCGAACTGCTCAAAATCCAGGGTCTGGGGCCAAAGAGTATCGCGATCCTGATCGAGCACTTTCGCGTGAGTACGATCGACGATCTCGAACGGCTTTGCAATGAACAGAAGCTACGCACGCTTCCTCGCATGGGAGCGAAGCTGGAGGAGAAAGTTCTGCGCTCGATCCAGCAGTATCGGACGAGTGCGGGACGCTTCCTGCTTCCCTTTGCTCAGCGGACAGCGCATGAGTTGATGGAGTATCTGGCGGAGACTCCGGGTGTGGAGAGGGTTACTGCCGCAGGGAGCTTTCGTCGTGGCAGGGAGACGGTCGGCGACCTGGATTTGCTTGTAACCGGGCCTGACCCTGCAGCGGCGCTGGAGAGGTTCGTCAAATTTGCGCGTGTGCATGAGGTGCTTGGTCGCGGGGAGAACAAAGCGAGCGCACGAGTCGGCATCGAAGGGATTCAAGTGGATGTGCGCGCGCTCCCAATCGAAAGCTTTGGGGCCGCGATGCAGTACTTTACGGGCAGCAAGGATCATAACGTCGCGCTTCGCCAGCGAGCGCTGCGGATGGGATATACGCTGAGCGAGTATGGGTTGGCTCGACTGGATACGAACGAACGCATTGCAGGCGCGACGGAGGAAGAGATCTACAAGGCTCTTGGACTCGAATGGATTCCGCCCGAGCTTCGTGAGAACTGCGGTGAGATCGAGGCGGCCGAAACGGGATTACCGTCGCTGATTCGGCTTGAGGATATTCGCGGCGATCTTCACATGCACACGACGGAAACCGACGGTCGCGCGACGCTTGACGAAATGGCTGGACACGCAAAGTTGTTGGGGTATGAGTACATTGCGATTACGGACCATTCGAAGGCTCTTGCGATGGCGAACGGGCTCGATGAGGCGCGTGTTGTTCAGTTCGCCAAGGAAGCGCGATCGCGCAACCAGGAAGGTAGGTGGCCGCTTCGCGTGTTCTCCGGCATTGAGTGCGACATTCTGCGCGATGGAACGATGGATCTTGCCAACGATGCCCTTGCGGAACTCGATATCGTCATCGGGAGTGTGCACAGTCACATGAATATGGAGCCAGCGGAGATGACGGACCGGCTGTTGAAAGCGCTCGAATGCCCGTCATTGCGCGTTCTGGGGCATTTGACCGGTCGTTTGCTCTTACATCGCGATGGATACAAGTTCGACTTTGAGCGAGTCGCGACTGAAGCTGGGCGTCGCGGCGTCTGGCTGGAGATCAACGCGAGTCCCGAGCGGCTGGATATCTATGGACCTTTTGTTCGGACCGCCAAGGCCAAGGGATGTAAGTTTACGATCTCTACGGACTCTCACCATCCGCTGCACCTACGCAGCATGCCCTACGGGGTGATGACTGCCCGGCGGGGATGGCTGTCGGCGAATGATGTAATGAACACTTTGAACGTTGAGGAATTTGCGAAGGCTCTTCATAAGACATGAAACTTATCTCTTCGGAAAAACTGCTCGAAACTTCGATATTCACGGTCACGCAGGACCAAGCGATCGATCCTGACGGATTCGAGATTAAGCGAGCTATCGTGCAGCATAACGGTTCGGCTGTAATGATGCCGGTTGACGACAAGAAACGGATCCTGCTAGTCCGGCAATACCGGCTGCCAGCTCGTGCGTTTATGTGGGAGATGCCAGCGGGACGGGTGGACAAAGGTGAGACGGTGCTGCAGGCAGCCAAGCGCGAACTCACGGAGGAGACCGGATACAAGGCCAAGAAGTGGACGAAGCTGGCATCGTTCTATGTCAGCCCGGGATTCCTGGCTGAGAAGATGACGATCTATGTCGCCGAAGAGCTTAAAGAGGGCGAGCAGAAGCCCATGGAAGACGAGCGCATCCAGATGCAGTGGTACCGGGCAAAGGAAGTGGACGAGATGATCAAAGCGGGCAAGATTCAGGACGCCAAAACGATCATCGGCTTCCTCGCCTGGCAGCGATACTTAAGACCTTCGCGATAATTCGGTTCACGAGGGACCGTGGGGCATGGCGAGCACGATGGCGGCGTGGAGAAACTTTGGAACGGCGTCAAGCATCCGTTCTACTACGGGGCTCTTCGTTGAGCGCAGCGTATCCGCGTTCGTTGCATTAGAATAAGAGGGCGCTTCCTGGGGTATGGAGAACACGCCGCCGCCTGTCGAGACACCAGTCGTTCCAGTGAGCCGTCGTTCGCCAATTCTCATGTTGGCGAGTTGGATACGAGACCTGCTGGTCTCAGTATTCCTGGCAGTTCTGGTGATTCTGTTCCTTTATCAGCCTGTCAAAGTGGAAGGCACCAGCATGATGCCGGCGCTGGTGGATCAGGAACGGATTTTCATCAATAAGTTCGTGTATCGCTTTGGGATAGGGGACATCCAAAGGGGCGACATGGTGGTGTTTTGGTTCCCTATGGATCCGACGAAATCCTATATCAAGCGCGTCATCGGTGTTCCCGGCGACACGGTTGAAGTCGATAACGGCACGGTAATCGTGAACAACAGCCGGCTTGACGAAAGCTATGTTTTGAACGAATATCGGGACCGCCAGTCGATGGCTCCGTTCAAGGTACAGCCGGACGAGTACTTCGTTATGGGCGATCATAGGAGCTCCTCGAACGACAGCCGGTCCTGGGGGCCTGTCCCACGCAAGTATATATACGGAAAAGCCGTCTTCATCTACTGGCCTATCGAGAAGATGGGCCTCGTAAAATAGCAGAACATTACCGGCGCTGGAAGAACCACATTACGAGCGTCAAAACCACGCTCAGCAGAATGCTGGTAACAATCGGAAAGTAAAACGTCGAATTAGACCGGCGGATTACGATATCCCCAGGGAGCTTGCCTAGCGGCGTGAATCGTCCGACGGCGGTGAAGAGTAGCCCTGCGACTAGCAGAACTACCCCGAGGATGATGAGAGTTCGTCCGAGTCCTTCCATGCGTCTTAGACGCTGAAAGTTCTACCGCGATGCAACCCAATCAGAATCTGGACGAGCCGGTGCGCAATTAACTCGTGGAGTGTCAACAACTCCTTAGTGGCTTCAACCAGCGCATTGACGTCTTTGATATCGACAGTTTCGCCGCCGGCTTTGAGGGCGGAGGTGGCTTCCTTGATGATGGGGTCCTCAAGAACTTCGCCAGCCATTTCCCAGAGCGCGATGAAGCGATCGACCGCCGTCGGGAAACTAACGGCGAACACGCCCCAGTTGCTGGTGGTTCGCGGCGGTTTGTAGTCGAGATTGAAGGGCCCGTTAAAGCCGTGACTGCGCAGCAGAACGAGAACGTTCAACCAGTCCAGGGGATTGACGAGGCCGACCGCGATATCGACGTCGTGCTTCAGGCGATAGCCGTCATTGATGTCAAAATGCCAGAGCTTCTTGCACATCAGCGCGCGCGCCAGGGCTGCTCTTGGAGCCGCGCCCCACATCAGCTCATGGAGATACTCCGGGTTCAGTCCTACCATCTCGGGGTGTGTCAAGAGGCCTGAGGAAATAAATGCCAGCATCGCATCGCTGGTTGGGAGCAGAATTTCGGCCTGCGGCTCGAATGGCTTGGCTTCCATGCAGTGCTTAAGCGTCGAACGACCTTTCTGTTTGGCCACTTTGATGTCTTCGTCGCAGGCTGCGTTGAGGCCTTCGGCAAACCACTGGAGAGTCTCGGTCTCTTCGACGGCGCCCTGCACGTAGTAGCCAAGCGATCCGGGCCAGTAGACGGCGAACTCGGCTTCTAGCTCGTGGCCGATTCTGACTGTATTCCGAAGACGACCCTGCGCGTAGGCCCGGACCTGTGGCGATTCAGCCGCTGGACTGGCCGCAAATACGGCATGGTGGAAGGTCTCCGTCGTCACCATAGAGCACTTTAGGCCGTGCTGCTTGAGCGTTTTCTTGATTCTGTCTACAATTACGTCCTGGCGTTCCGTGCCGATGTCTTGGGAAGGGATCACATCGGTGTCATGCGTACACCAATAGCCGATTCCGATCTCGGCGTATTTGGCGATGACCTCCTCAAACGTCACGGGCTTGCGCGTAGGTGCGTGGAATAGAGCTTGGCCTTCGTAGGCAGCCGCCCATTGCGGGCCGGTGATGTAGTATTTGCGACGCGTTTCTGGCGAGTAAGCGCCGCCGCTCGCTGTCATCAGACGCTCGACTAGCGCTTGCTGCTGGTTGGCAGGAACAGGATTCATTATTATGGCGTTCTCCGGGGTTATGATATCGCGCCGAGCTTTTCCATCGCGGCTGAGATCCGATCCGGTTCGGTCTGGAATTGCGCGGGGAGTTTGCCCTGATCGCGGAGCGCCTTGAATACCACATATGCCCGCTTATAGTGTTCGCCCGCGAGGGCAGAGTTTCGGGCCTGCAGATAAGCATCTCCGAGGGCCGCGCACGCTTCCGCAATCTCGCCGCGGGCGCCGGCGTTCTTGGGATCTTTGGCAGAGAGCTGCTCACGCGATTGCAGGGATTCGTGAAGCAGTTTCAGCCCCTCGTCTGTTTTGCGCATCCTTACGAGAGTGGAACCGATGCGGAGTTTCGTTGCCGCAAGAAGACTGGCCGAGCGAACGTCTTTCGGATTAGAACGGACTAATTCGAGTCGTAGCTTGAGCGCCTCTTCAAAGCACTTCATCGCCTCCTCGTCCTGCTCCCTTGCGACCTGGGTGACGCCCATGTCATTCCACGTGAATGAGAGGTTGACGCGGCCCGTAACGCCGACCGGATCTCGCTCCACCTCCTGTTTCTCGATTTCCAGCGCTTTGAGGAAATAACCGATCGCTTCGTCGTAACGCTTGGTTCGATGGAGGGTGCGGCCAAGCCGCTTGTTGGCAAGAGCCAGGGCCAGCCGTAGATTCGAGTCCACGGGACCGGTCGCGCTGAGATCCTGCACCATCGCGAGCGCTTGCCTTCGGACCGCGAGTGATTCTTCGTAGCGTCCGAGCTGATCGAGACGGCCGCCAATGCTTTGCAGATTGGCGGCCAAAGCGCGACGTGCTGGCCGATCTTCGGGATGCCCCTTCAGCCAGGCTTCGCGTACTTCTCGCGAGCGCATATCCAGATCGAGCGCGCCCCGCATATCACCCATCACGGCTTTAAGGTCTGCGACCTTCGAGTAAGAACGGGTCTGATCGGCGATGTACTGGGCTTCCTTAGGACGTTGCGCTGCCAGTTGGTCGAAGATCGATATAGCCTTCCCGTACGCATCAAGCGCAGCCTGTGAGTTGCCGAGGTTGGCGACGGTGGGCCCACCTTCGACGTCCCCTAAACGTTCGTAGGCGGCGGCCAGATCCCGTTGTAAGGAGGTGTCATTCACCTCTTCCTTGGCGAGCCTGTCCAGATACTTCAGTACTCGACGCGCCAGCATCTCTCGCGCTGTTGTGGAACCTGGCAGGCGTTCCAGCTCGTCGTCGAGCTCGCCGAGAAACGAGTTGGCCAGCTCTCGGATATCGGAGAAGCGCTTTCGAGCTTCCTTCTCCTTGGAGATGGCTACGCCGCGCTGCCACGCTGCTGTGATGCCGCCGGCGAGCAATCCAAGAAAAGCTAAGGAGGCAGCGAGAACCGACACACGATTGCGCTGGAAGAACTTGACCGCGCGATACGCCACGGTATCGCTCTGCGCCTGTACGGGCCGACCTTCGAGATAGCGCCTTATGTCCTCTGCCAGAAGCTGCGCTGAACCGTATCTGCGATCGACACTCTTGTGCATCGCTTTCGAGATGATGGTGTCAAGATCGCCGCTGACTTCGCGCGCAAGCTCGCGCGGGGCCACCGTGCTTGGCTTAGGCGGATCATGTTCAGTGATGATCCTGGCCATTTCCAATTGGGGTAACCCAGTGAGTTGAAATGGACGGCGCTCAGTGATCACTTCATACAGCAAAACACCGAGTGAATAGATGTCTGCCGCGGTCGTGATCGATTCTCCCCTGATCTGTTCGGGACTGGCGTAATCGGGCGTGAAGAGACGGTCGGCTGCGACGGTCGGATCAGGATTTACGGTGGAAGAATCTCGATCGAGGAGCTTGGCTATTCCGAAGTCGAGCAGCTTCGGCAAGCCGTCGTCCGTAACCAGGATGTTCTTTGCCTTGAGGTCGCGATGGACGATGAGATTGCGATGGGAGTAATCTACGGCGCTGCAAACCTGAATGAACAGGCTAAGCCGTTCGCGAATTATCAAGCGCCGGTTCTGACAGAAGAGATGTATGGGAGTACCTTGCAGATACTCCATGACGAAATACGGGAGGCCGTCATCGGTAACCCCCCCATCCAGTAACTTACAAATATTCGGATGGTCGAGCCGCGCTAGTATGCGCCTTTCGGAACGGAACCGCCGCAGGATCGCGTTTGTATCCATCCCGCGTTTTACCAGTTTGATGGCAATCTGCTGCTGAAAGTCGCCGTCGTCGCGAACTCCCCGGTATACGGCGCCCATTCCACCTTCACCTAAGAGTTCGGCGATACGGTACGGGCCTATCTTCGTGCCGACAAGTCCGCTAAGCCAATCATCGCTATGCGCCAATGCAGGCGTCTCAATGAAGTCTTCGGTGTCTTCACTGGCCTGA
>DASQLD010000669.1:0-4431 GCA_035630195.1 Bryobacteraceae bacterium | reverse complement strand
TCGCCTGGTTGTTATCGACCACGGCGGCGGAGTCCAGACCTACTATGCGCACATGTCGCGACTGGAAGTCATCGCCGGGCAGTGGGTTCATCGCGGCGAGACGATTGGACGGAGCGGGAGTTCCGGGCGCGCGACGGGCGCGCATGTCCACTACGAAGTTCGCAGGCGTGGAACTCCAGTCAATCCAAGCCAGTATTTGCGCGCAACTTACGCCTCGGTCCGCAAGCGCGAATACGGATTTTAACCACACCCTATTTCAGCTACAATAGAATCGCAATCAGCGGAGTTAGGCAACGGCCATTCCGTGCATAACCCCGGTTAAAAACGAGGAGTCAAGAAGCCTTCATGTCTCGAAAAGAAGGAGCCCGAACAGGCGGCCGCAAAGAGGGACGCAGCGACGGTATGACCCGACGTGAGGCCGTTAAGGCTGCGGGCGCAGTCGGCGTGGCGGTCAGCGTGGCGAAAACAGTCAAGGCAGAAGCACCCGCTTTCATCAAGAAAGTGCATGCCGCGAACAACCAGGTCAATTACGGAATCATCGGTACAGGCGGTCGCGGACAGTATCTCCTCGGTCTGTTAAAAAGCGTAGACAATGGCAAATGCGTCGCTATCTGCGACGTCGATGACGAAAACCTGAATAAGGGTCTCCTGGCGATCGGTGGTAGCCCGAAGAAATATAAGGACTACCGCCAACTCCTCGCCGACAGCTCAGTTGAGAGCGTACTGATTGCGACACCCGTTTATCTGCACTATCCAATGCTTGAAGACGCGCTGAAGGCAGGCAAGCACGTATTCTGCGAAAAGAGCCTTGTCTTCACCGAGGAAGAAGTAAACAAGGTGAAGGCGCTGTATCCCGCACAGCATCCAAAACAGGTGCTGCAGGTCGGCTTGCAACGCCGGTACAGCGAGTATTACACGGCGGTCAAGCAGATGATCGAGAAAGGCATGCTGGGCGATGTGCAGTTCATCTATGCCCAGTGGCACCGCAATCCAGGCTGGGTGATGAAGCCGAACCAGTGGCGCCTGTTCCGCAAGACGTCAGGCGGTCTCGCGGCGGAACTCGGATCGCATCACTTCGATGTCGCTGACTGGATGTTCGGGTCGACACCGGAGATGGTGATGGGTCTCGGCGGTCTCGACACGATGCACGACGGGCGCGACATCTACGACAACATCCAGCTCATCTTCAAATATCCGAAGGGTAAGAAGATGATTTGGAGTGGAAGCAGCAGCACCTCGCACTTACCTCTTTTCGGTGGATCGCGGTCGGAACAAGGCGAAATGATTTGCGGTACGGGTGGGACTGTTCACATTACCATCGGCAGCGGAAAGATGGACCCGGATCCGCCGCTTGCGATCTGGTATCGCGAACCGAGTCCCCCACCAAAGGTCACACCCGGTGGAAAGCCCGAAAAGTTCCAAGCCGGCGCGAGTTTCAGTCTGGCGTCAGGTGGCAAGGCCCTTCCGATTCTTCTGAGCGGCGATCAGCGCACCGGGAGTGAGAGCTTCCTCGAGAAGGAGCTGAAATTCGCTCGCCAATGGCTTTACGCAAAGGGTGTGATGGTTCCGAATGAAGCGAGGAATCCCGTCACGGTGTCGCTCGAAAGCTTCTTCAATGACTGTAAGACCGGCGGGAAGCCCAAGGCGAACGTGGAAGTGGGTCTCGACGATTCAATTTCAGTCATCCTGGCGAATCGCGCAATGGACGAGGAACGGCGTGTGAAGTACGCCGAGTTGCATCATCCGGCAGCGACTCCGGCGACGACGCCTGCGGCTAAGAAGAAAGCAGCCACTACCTAGTTCGAGCCGACGCTTGTGACACGGCGCGGATTGTTAGCAAGCGCGGGGATGGTGTTTAGGCCCGGGGCGCGCGCATCCGACAAACCCGTTCGCATCGGTATTGTCGGAGGACGTTTCGGCGCCACTTTCCAATGGCATCTCGATCCTGGCTGTCGTGTCACTGCGGTCTGTGACATCGATGAGCAGGCGCTGAAACGTCTCGCCGCAACGTACGGCTGCGGGAACACCTTCACAAATTACGAGGACATGCTGCGAAGGGCGGAGATCGATGCCGTCGGCATTTTCACGCCTGCGCCGCTTCACGTCGAAATGACTGTCGCCGCGATGAAGGCGGGCAAACATGTCATCAGCGCTGTCCCCGCGGGAATGAATGTCTCCGAGATTGAACGACTGCTCGATATCGTCAAGTCCACAGGTCTGCGCTACATGATGGCGGAGACGAGTTACTATCGTTCGCCGATCATTCGATGTCGCGAAATGGCAGACAAAGGCGAGTTTGGGACCGTGTTTTACGCCGAGTCTGAGTACAACCATGAAGGTCTGATAAAGCTTATGTTCGAGGCCGGCGGCAAGCCCACTTGGCGTCACGGATTTCCTCCAATGCTGTATCCGACCCACTGCCTCGGGATGATCGTTCCAGTCATGCGGGAAAGACTTGCCGAAGTGACCGCGATCGGTTGGGGTGACCGTCACGAAGTATTGAAGACGAATCGATATCGAAATCCGTTTTGGAATGAGACGGCTTTCTTCAATACTTCAAAAGGTCATGCAGCGCGCGTCTCCGTTAACTGGCATGTCGCGGCCGGAGAGACCGAACGTGGCCAGTTTCTGGGAAATCGCATGTCCTATTACATGGAACGGCCGGAAGGCTCTCCTGACACGATCGTTCGGATCGGAAGCGGCGGAGCAACGGAGCTCGATTCGAACGGATATCCGAAGGGCGCGTTGAAGATGGAGCGGGACGGCGCAAACGACTTTATGGATCGCCTTCCTGAACCATTGCGGGTCAAGAGCGGTCACGGCGGATCGCACACGTTCCTCACACATGAGTTTGTCGACGCCATCCAGAACGATAGACATCCGTCCGTGAACGTGTGGGAAGCAGTCGCGTACACATTGCCTGGAATTGTCGCTCATCAATCGGCGCTGAACAACGGCCAGATGATGAAGATTCGCGACTACGGACAAGCGCCGGACTGAGTATTATCGTTTATGCTTCGACGTTTCCTTCTGGTCTTTCCACTTCTCTGTACTTCACGGCTGTGTGCGGCAGAACCCGATATCAACGGCTTCTTCGAAAAATTCACCGCCGAATGGGTCCGTGCCGATCCGGAGTTGGCAACCAGAAGCCAGTATTTCACGGGCGCCGAACAGGATCGGCTCGATAGAGAACTCACTCCACGCAACGCGCAGTCCAGGAAGCAACGGGTCGAACGCGCTCGTCGAGGCTTGGCGGAACTGAAACGGTTCGATCGCAGGCGGCTCACGAAATCACAGGGGATTTCAGCACGCGTGCTTGAGTGGCAACTAGACTCGATTGTTCGTGGGGAGCGATTCGGCGATTATGTCTACATCTTTAATCAAGGCATTGCTGGTTTTCCGCGAACAACTGTGCAGTTTTTGACGGACATTCATCCCGCGCGGAATACCAGAGACATTGAGAACTACCTCGGCCGGCTTTTTCAATTCCCGGTTCGTATCGACGAGGCAATCGTCGAAGCACGCGCGGCCGCGGCAAAGGGCATCGTGCCGCCTCGCTTCATCCTGACGGCGACGATCGATCAGATCAGTCGTCTTGCATCGCCGGAACCTGACAAGAATGTTCTGGTGGAGCAGTACGCCCAGCGGATCGAAAAGGTTTCTTCCATCTCGGAAGCGAACAGGCAGAAGTTTCGAGTGGCGGCCGCCAAGTTGGTCGGAGATCTTGTCGTTCCCGCGCTACGGCGTGCGATCAAACTGCTGGAGGAGCAACAAAAGATCGCGACAAACGACGCGGGCTTCTCAAAGCTGCCTGACGGCAATGCAGCCTACGCGGCCAGCTTGCGACAGTCGACATCTACGAATTTGACAGCAAACCAGATACACAGCATCGGGCTCGAGCAAGTCGCGCGTATCGAAGGTCAAATGGACAAGCTGTTGCGACAAATTGGATACAAGGAAGGGTCGGTCAAAGATCGCTATCAAAAGGCCGCCGATGATCATTCATATGGGGACGGGCCGAATGTACGAGCGACCGTTTTGGCGGACTACGAAAAAATTATGCGTGATGCCGAGCAGCGCGCAGAGGGGCTCTTCGATATGCGACCGAAAGCTGCCGTGATTGTGCGACGAATTCCCGAGTATCAGGAGCGTAATGCTGCCGCGAATTACTCTGCGCCCGCGAGGGACGGATCGCGCCCGGGCACGTTCAATGTTCCGTTGGTTGGTCCGAAATTCTCTCGTCTCGGAATGCGGACGCTAGCGTATCACGAAGCCGTACCGGGACATCATTTTCAGATTGCTTTTGTCGCAGCGAAGTAGAAATGTCCTAATCGAGCGAAGTAGGAATGTCCTGTTGACAGACTCAGGTCTGGATGCAAGAGGACAGGTTCGAGATGGGCCAGAAGGAACGGGATCGGCTGAAGGTTCTCA
>DASQLD010000668.1:0-8515 GCA_035630195.1 Bryobacteraceae bacterium | reverse complement strand
TTGTATTGCTGGAGATCGGCCGGCGAATTGGGATCCGGCGACGATCGGAAGATCCGGACGGCGCCACGGCGGGTCTTGGCGCAGTGGATGGGGCAATCTTCGGACTAATGGGGCTGTTGCTCGCGTTTACGTTTTCTGCAGCCACTTCGCGATTGGACAAGCGCCGCGATCTAATTGTTCAGGAAGCCAATGATATCGGTACTGCCTACCTCCGTCTCGATGTGCTTCCCGCTGAGAGGCAGCCTGCGCTCAGGGATTTGTTTCGGCGATACGTCGACTCGCGGCTTGCAGTCTATCGCGCTTTACCGAATGTTGAGGCCGCTCAGGCCAAGCTCAAAGAATCCCAACAGATCCAGGGGGAGATCTGGACGCAAGCGGTCGCTGCCACCAAGAACGTCGAGGGGAACAGCATTCCCGCCACCACCCTGGTCTTGTCGTCGTTGAACCAGATGATCGATGTGACCACAACGCGGACGGTAGCGATGCAAACCCACACGCCGCCAATCATCTTCGTTCTGTTGGCAGTTATGGTGCTGGCCGCCGCTCTACTTTCCGGCTTTGGCATGGCCGGCGGTAAGGTGCGTAGTCTTCTCCATATGATCGCGTTCCCTCTATTGATGACAATCATCATCTACGTCATCATCGATATCGAGTATCCGCGGATCGGATTTATTCGTCTCGAGAGGTTCGATTCGCTCCTTGTTGATGTTCGGGAGAGTATGAAGTGATCTGAAATTCGTCTATCGGTCTCATCACGGGTGTTGCTGGAATGCGGCTTTTTTGCCCGTTTCCAGGAATTGGTCAGCATCGATACGTCCGAAGAGGTTAATCATTGTCGCGACGATGCCAGTCCAGCCTGTCTGGTGACTAGCTCCAATACCGGCTCCGTTATCTCCATGGAAGTACTCGAAGAACATCAGGCAATCCCTCCAGTGTGGGTCCGTCTGAAGCTTCTCCGTGCCACCAAAGACGGGCCGCCGCCCATTCTCGTCTCTCAGGAAGATCCTCGTTAATCGTTCGGTAATCTCCCGGGCCACCTCAAAAAGGTTCATCCATTTGCCCGAACCAGTCGGACATTCGACTTTGAACGAATCGCCGTAATAGAGGTAGAAAGACAACAGGGCACGAATCAAGAGCGCGTTCACCGGCATCCAGATCGGACCACGCCAGTTCGAATTGCCTCCGAACATGCCCGAGTCCGATTCCGCCGGAATATAACGGACACTGTAATCCTGACCCTGCAAATTGAAAACGTAAGGATGCTCGGCATGGTATCGCGATAGAGCGCGTATTCCGTATTCACCCAGAAACTCGTTCTCATCCAGCATACGTCCGAGGATCCGCCGCAACCGATCCGAGTTTACGAGGGCAATAATGCCCCGGTCGCCTACGCCACGATGGCCCTTACCTGTGGTGTGCATGCTTTCGAGAATCTCCGGCATGTGGTGTATGCGCTCCAACGTTGTGGCTAACGTTTGCGGTACCAGTTCTCGCTGCCAGGGTTCGATGACTGTTGTGGCGCAGAGCGGCAACAATCCGACCATGGAGCGGACCTTTAACCGCGACGCGGCGCCATCGGGATAACGGAGTACATCGTAGTAGAAACCGTCTTCTTCGTCCCACATCCCACTCGGCCCTACGTAATTCATCGCTCTGGCAATCCACAGAAAATGATCGACAAACTTTGCCGCCATTTCATCGTAGGTAGGATCAGTGGCGGCTAGCTCGACAGATATTTCGAGCATATTTTGGCAAAAAAGCGCCATCCACGCGGTACCATCGGCCTGCTCCAGATATCCGCCAGCGGGCAGTGGGGCGCTGCGATCGAAAACCCCTATGTTGTCCAGCCCGAGGAATCCGCCCTCAAATACGTTCTTCCCGAATCGATCCTTCCGATTGACCCACCAAGTGAAGTTCAACGATAGTTTGCGAAACGAGCGTCGCAGGAAATCCAGATCGCGTCTGCCGGTCAGAGCTTGCTCCGTCCTGTAAACGAAGAGCGACGCCCAGGCATGCACGGGAGGATTAACATCGCTAAAATTCCATTCGTATGCAGGGATCTGACCGGTGGGGTGGAGGAAGAAGCGCTGCAGCAACAAATCGAGCTGATGCTTGGCAAACTCGGTATCCACGGTTGACAGAGCAATCGCGTGAAACGCCAAGTCCCACGCCGCGAACCACGGATATTCCCACTTGTCCGGCATGGAAATGACGTGCTTGTTCACCATGTGAAACCATTCGCTATTGCGAATAGCCGGAGCATCCGGTCGTGCCGGATCGGCGCCATGCTCGGCAAGCCATTTGTTCACATCGAAACCGAAGTATTGCTTGCTCCACAGCATCCCGCCCAGGGCCTGTCGCATCACTAGGGCGGCATCCGCGCTAATCCCATCCGGCGTAATGCTTCGGTAATACTCATTCGAAGAATCGGAAAGCCGAGCTTTAAGGATGTCATCAAACTGTTTTCCGAACGGAGTGAATAGTCGAGAGGGAGTCTTATCGCTGAGCCGCAGCTGAATGGTTGCCATCTCCCCGCCTGAGACGGTTAACTGATAATGCGCGGCGGCTTTTGTTCCAGTTTTCGCCGGGTTGATAACTTCGTGGTTCCCCGCTACGACATAATCATTGATGCCATCTTTGACGTATGGCGTTGCGTTCGATCCGCCAAACAGCCGTTCATTGTTCGTCTCGTTCTCAGTAAACAGAAGAGGAACTTCGCCCTCGCAGTAAAGGAAACGTTCGCCGAGTTCATCGATCGCAGCAGCGACGACTCGAACTCCTGAGGCGCCTGCAATTTCTTTCAGGACTGGTTTGGATGCGTCGGCGATCCACGCCCATGTATTCCGGAACCACAACGTTGGAAGAACGTGAATGGTCGCGGCTTCCGGCCCGCGATTGCACACATTTATCCGAACCAGGATATCTTCGGGTGTGTTTTTGGCGTATTCGACAAAAACGTCGAAGTAGCGATCACCGGTGAAGATGCCGGTGTCAAGCAACTCATACTCCATGTCGTTGCGGTTGCGTATCCAATTGGTTCTTATCAAATCCTCGTAGGGGTAAGCCTGATGAGGGTACTTGTACAGATATTTCATGTACGAGTGCGTTGGAGTGCTATCGAGGTAGTAGTAATACTCCTTAACGTCTTCGCCATGATTGCCTTCACTGTTGGTGAGCCCGAAAAGACGTTCTTTCAGGATAGGGTCGGCGCCGTTCCATAGGGCCAGGGAGAAGCAAAGCAATTGATTGTCATCACTCAGACCAGCCAGCCCATCCTCACCCCATCGATACGTTCGCGAACGCGCCTGATCGTGACTGAAGTAATTCCAAGCGTTTCCATCCTTACTGTAGTCCTCACGCACCGTCCCCCACTGGCGCTCACTTAGATAGGGCCCCCATTTTCTCCAGGGCACGTTCTTGGTATGCGCTTCTTGCAACCTTGCAGATTCCTCGTTCATATTGGGGGTGAGCACTACGATCTAAGAATGTCAATCGTGCTCCGCCGATTTAAGAAAACGAGGCTCAGGCAGATATTCTAAGTCGCAGGCCCCGAAATCGTCATCATAGGCCTGTTCCGCGAATAGGCAAGCCGATAGAGCCTGGAACGCTAAGGAGCGATGATGATGATTCGATGTATGACAGCGTTCGCGCTTGCGACCGCTTTGACAGCGCCGATGATGGCCCAAGGCACGTCGACCGGCAACATGGATATCCTCCGCCAGAAAATTAAAGCGGATAAGAAGTTAATAGTTGCAGCAAACCTGAAACTTACCGACGCAGAAGGAACGAAATTCTGGCCGGTTTATGAAGCCTACCAGAAAGATCTGGAGCAGCTTAACAAACGGGCGTCAGGAACGATATTGTCGTACGCCGAAGCCTACAATAAAGGGCCGGTGAGCGACGATGCGGCGAAGAAACTCCTTGACCAAAGCCTTGCAATTGACGAAGCGGAAGCGAAGCTGAAGAGAGAGATGGCATCGAAGGCGATGGCTGTGCTCCCAGCATCAAAAGCAGCGCGTTATGTTCAGATCGAGAACAAGATTCGCGCGGCGATTCGCTACGAGCTGGCCGATAACATTCCGCTCGTCGAGTAGTTCGGACACGTTGCTCATGCGGCCAGTGAACTTGATGTGAGTCCCGTCAGTGCAACATGTTAATGCAATATGGTCAGTAAATTTGCGGTCGGCGCCTTAATAACAAAGCGCCGACCGCGTTGCATCGCGGAACAACTACTGGATTTGAACCGTCAGCCCATTCTGACTGGCGTTGCCCGCATTTGAAATAACAACTTCCTGAGCTCCGCTACGAACTGCGTCCGTCACTTGGATATTTAGCTGGTAAAGACCGGGAATGCCAGGCGCCAGCCCTGCGAACGCGACGGGGACTGGTACACCACCAATGCTTGCGGCTATGGTGTTTGTCGCTAGCGAGAGCGGGCTTGTGGGAGGTACCTGTCCTGCGGCTACGGCCGGATTTACAGCTCCAAGCCCAATGCCATACACAGAAATAATCGAACCCTTCGCGGCAGGATTCACGAGACTGTTGAGGGTCCCATTCTGGTTCGCGGCTTTGGCTTGACCGGTACCGCCGCTTTGTAGTGCGAAAAGACCGGGAAACGTTGTCACTACCGGAACGCTGACCGTGCCGCTTACATTTGACCCATATGTGACTCTTATGCTTGCGGTTCCAGCGGTGAGATTGAACGGCATTTGAACATCCAGGCGAGTCGAGGAGGCGTAGCGGATAGGTACGTCCGTGCCATTCACATTTACTCGGACGTCACCGAGAGATGTCGGCCAAGCGCCTGCGGGAGTGAGGACCGGCACGTCCGGACCCAGCGTAGACCCGACTATGGATACCACCTGTCCGGGGGCAATGGCGCCACCGCGGAGATTCGCGGAATTCAGGACTTGGTCGGGACGAAAATACGGCTGAGACTGAGAAGTGCCCGTGATGGTTAACGTAACATCACTGAGCCGTCCAGCGCGGGAATCGCTTGAGTTGTTTTCTACGGCCAAAGTCCAGACGCCGATCGAGCTGTCAGCTGAATTGAAGTTGGATAGCGGTTCATTGCCCCGAAATGGGCCGCGACCCGCTTCCGGGGGGCAAGTATCGGAGTAACGGGCAGGCGCCGCATCGTCAAAAGTCGTATCTACGTTTCTCAAGCTTCCGCAGGTATGCTCAAGGAGCTTTGTGCGAGTGCCGTCCGGCGAATATAGGTACACATTCAGGTCGCCGACCTCGGGATAGGCAATCTGTACCTTGGCTGTCACTTTAGTGATTTTTAGGGCACGAGGTACGTTGATGAAGGCCACCGCAATCGTGTCGTAGTAGTCGGGCAAAATTGCAATGGGGTAGCCGTTGTAGCTGGCCGTAACGGTTGATTCTTGGGCCAGACCTTGGATACCGCCGGCTGTGAGCGCGAGCGCCAGTACAGCAATATATCTGTTTTTCATTAATTATTGTCCTTTTTTGTAATCGCTATGCGTGATCTTGACTTGAATTTCTTTCGCTTTGGCGACGAGGTTGATTTCCGCCGGATAATTCACACCGTCCGGAAGTGAGGCGAAGCGAACGGCAAGTGTTACGGCATCCTTCGCGTCGCCTAGGTAAGAGTTCACATTGACGTGGTCAATTGTCTTTGCTGCGGCTTTAAATCCCAATGTCAATTTGTCCCCAGGCTTCGAATAGTCTGAGAAGGCCAACTCCGAGACTCCTGGAGAAATCTCTCGGTTTAACGCCGCTTTGCCCGCCTGCTGGCAAGCCTGGATTTTGGCCGGCTCCGGCGGCACGTACTGCTTCACAAGACCGGCTACTTGAGCCATGTAGTCCTTCATTTCATCCACTTTTTTCTCAATGACTTTCTCCTTGATGGCGCCACCGCCGCGACGACGGCCGCCTCCATCGCCCTGGGCTTGCGGCTGAGCGGGAGGCCCGCCCAGCGGGGTTTTCACCACCTGGCCATCAGGGCCGTAGCGGCACTGTTTCTGTTCTGTCTTCTTCACCTCGCCTTTGAGGCTGATCTGGGTTGTTTCAATCCACGAATATTGCCGGATGGATTTCTTGTTTTCAGCGAGCGATTGCTTAAACGCGGCAATTTGTTGAGTTTTGGCATCGGCAGACGGCGCCGGGGGTTGCTGTCCAAACGCGATTACTGCGGACCCTAAATACAAGCTGCACGCGCATTGTGCTGTCAGATTAGTTCTCATTAGGCTCCTGCCTGTAAAGGCAAGTTTCAGCTTCGGAAACTACGGAACCTTGATGCCGCTGATGTAGTTGAGACTTAAGATTTTTTGCCGGACGATACCCCGGGGTTCGGTGCAAGGGCTTGTCTTTTCAATGGCCAATCGATAGACTTCCTGAAGCTTGAATGTGCTTCACGGAGATCCCAATGAAATCGCTGACAATTCTTCAGATCGTCCTGTTTCTCGCATTGTCCCCGCGTGTTGATGCACAGGTGTTGTTCGGATCGATCGTCGGTAATGTGACCGACCCATCGTCGGCCGGGGTTCCGGGAGCTCAGGTCAAGGTAGTAAACACCGGGACGGGCCAGACATCCGATCTGGTCACCACAGATGATGGTGGGTTTGCGATCAATACAATTCCACCCGGCACGTATACCGTTACAGTCACAGCAAGCGGTTTTAAAAGCGCGAGCCGACGCGATGTCATCGTGGCTTCGAATTCGACTGTGCGTGTCACCCTCGGACTCGAGGTTGGCCAAGTAAGTGAGCGGATCGAAATCAGCGCAGAAGCAGCGGTTCTGAAGACGGATACGATGGACGTTCGGAGCGAGATTGGCGCAGCAGACCTGCAGAACGTACCAGTGCCGGTGACTCGCAATTTTCAAACTTTGTTGGTGACGGTTCCTGGCATTGCGCCGCCTCGCGATGCGCACTCAATATCGGCGAATCCGTCGCGGTCGCTGCAATTAAATGCAAACGGTACCACCGCGCAGTCGACCGCGATTCGAATCGATGGCGCCACCGCGTGGAACAGTTGGCTACCGCACGTTGGTGGTTACGTGCCTGCACTCGAAGCAATTCAGAATGTTAACGTTCAGAGCAGCGCTTATGAAGCAGAACTAGGTTACGCGGGCGGGGCCGCCGTCAACGTAACCATTAAGAGCGGCACGAATGAATTCCACGGCTCGGGTTTCGAGTATCACAGCAATCAACATCTTAAGGCGCGGCCCTATTTTCTGGCTCCCAACCGAGGCAAGGACAAACGCATCCTGAACCAGTTCGGCGGCACGCTGGGTGGGCCTATTGTGAAGAATAAGGTCTTCTTCTTCGGGTCGTATGAAGGTACGCTCGATCGCCAATCAAGCTTTCAGACGGTGGTGGTTCCAACAGTGGCGATGAAGCAGGGCAACATGAGCGCCTCTACGTTACCTATCTTCGACCCGATGACCGGCGCCGAGAACGGTAGCGGTCGCACTCCGTTTGCCGGCAACATTATTCCCGCTGGACGGATCAGCCCGATCATCCGAAAGATTGTCGATCTCACGCCCGATCCGAACCTTGGGGACACGAACGCGCTTGGTACGAACTATTTCTCGAATGGGTCGTTTCTCTATGACCGCCATGTTCTCGACACGAAGTTCAATGCGCAGGTCACAGACCGTCTAAATCTTGCGGCGCGAATCAGCTATTTGGATTGGAACTTCCTGAATCCACCACTCTACGGAGAGCTGGGCGGCACTGGAATCGAGAGTCGAGGATCATACGATGGCGAGGGCCTGGGAAGCACCTTAACTATGACTTACTCCGGGGTCTACACTGTTTCTCCGACGGTGGTGATCGACGGCTATTTCGGCTATACGGTGATTGACAATGCCGTGGAGAACACGCGGTTGGATGAAAATCTTGGAACGGACCTTCTAGGTATTCCCGGGACGAACGGACCCAACCGTAACTACGGTGGATGGCCCGGCTTTGCGGTTACGGGATTCCCAACGTACGGTCGCGCCCAGAATAACTCGCCATGGGGTTTGCGGTTACCGCAGGCGCAGTATGTGTCGAGCCTGGCCTGGGTCAAGGGAAAACACAATTTTCGCTTCGGTTGGGACGCGCTGTGGATGGGCATGGACGGCAATGAGCCTTCCGGCTATCCCGGCGGTTTCAACTTCAATCGCGAGGTGACAGGAACGGTTGGCACGGCCGTCAACGATTACAACGCCTACGCTTCATTTCTGCTTGGCCTGCCGAATTCGATGGAGCGGCGGACACGTGTCATCACCGGCTATACGCGGACTTGGGCACATAGCTTATACGCCCGCGATAAATGGCAGGTGAACCAGCAGTTGACGGTCTCGCTCGGCGTGCGTTGGGATTACTTCGGTGTTCCGACGCGGATCGATGGCCAGGGTCTGGAGATCTACGACTTCAATACAGGTCAGCTCAAGATGTGCGGCATCGGCGGCCTGCCACAAAACTGCGGCTTCACCATGAGCAAGAAATACTTTGCCCCACGTGTAGGCGTGGCGTACCGGCCGACGAATAGTTTCGTCATT
>DASQLD010000667.1:0-8979 GCA_035630195.1 Bryobacteraceae bacterium | reverse complement strand
GCGGCGCTCAATTGGGATAATGGCATCCCCGTGCAACCGGGATACCGACCGCCGCCGATTATCGATCCGACGATCGTCAATTTCCAGAACGTGCAGTATCAGGGCCCGACCGCCGGTCAGCCGGGCCGTATCTACAACTGGTCGTTTAACGTGCAGCATGAGATCAAGAACTTCCTGGTCGAAGTTGGCTATCAGGGAAATCGCGGTACTCGGCTGAACTCCACCATCGACCTGAATCAGTTGCCGACCAGCGAGCTGAGCCGGGGTACTTTGCTCCAGCAGCGTATCGATTCTCCTGCGGCCCAGGCTGCAGGCATCGTTGCGCCATTTGCTGGCTTCCCGGCGAGCCAGAGTGTCGCCCAGTCTCTTCGCCCGTTTCCGCAGTATCTCTCCGTTCACAGCCTGTTCGCAGGCTGGGGAAAAAGCTGGTACGACGCGTTGCAGGCCAAAGTGGAGCGCAGATTCGGCTCCTACCAGCTGCAAGCGAACTATACGTGGTCGAAGAACCTCAGCATGGGGCACTACCGTCAAGTGTTCAATCAAATCGGAAGCCCCGGATCGACTCCTCAGGACTTCTACAACCTGGATGATTCGAAGAGCTTCAGCAACTTCGACATCCCGCATGTGTTCAATATCCTGAGCACGTTTGACCTGCCATTTGGAAAGGGCCGAAAGTTCCTCAACACCAATAACCCCGTCGTCAGCAGACTGGTTGGCGGTTGGACAATTGCCGGCGCTCAACAGTACCGCAAAGGAACTCTGATTTGGCTGAATACGCCTGGAAATCCGCTTGGCAATGGCGTGCTGTTTTCGCCGGTGACCAAGGCGAACATGGGCACGGGTCCGATCCGCACCGGCATCGATCGAACAACCCTCGACCCGAACGATCCGAATACCCGATGGTTCAATCCAACGGCATTCACGGCGGCTCCTCCATTGACGCTCGGTACGGCGGCTTTCTATCACGATGACTTCCGTCAACCGGGAGTTTTCCAGGAGAGCCTGGCCATCGTCAAGCGGACAGTGTTGTTCGAGGCGGGAGAAAACCCGGTGACCCTGACCTATCGTGCGGATGCATTCAACCTATTCAATCGCACGAGCTTCGGCGGCGTCGTTGGTACCGTCGGCAACGCTAACTTCGGGCGTCCGACTGCCCCGCAACAGGGCCCTCGTATTATCACGATGGGTCTCCGCCTGGAGTTCTAACTACTCCACTCATCCTGTTCCAATCCGCTACATAACTGGCGGATTGGAGCAGGTATGTTACCGTTCGAATTGCGACCGATCTTTCCTGTTATCCTCTTTGCTCTCCCCGCCTTCGCCGAGTGGACCCTTTATACCTGTATGGCGACCACGAAGGGCTATGTGGTCGGAGCCAAACTGAACTCGAGCGGACTCGCGCGTAGGACTGGCCCGGGTAACTGGCAGCAAATCTCACACAGCCATCCATTCATGTTTGCCGCGGAAGCCGATCCGGTCGACCCCAAGAGCCTCTATGTCGCCGCCGGAAACGGGCTCATTCGCATCCCGAAGCGTGGTGGTCCATGGAAGATTCTCACCGCCGAAGACGTCACTGAACTACGAGACGTCGCGGTCGACTCTCAAGGCCGAATATTCTTCGGACATAGTGCCGGTATTCGCATGTCTTCCGATCGTGGCAAGACATGGCAAGAAGTCAGCGCCAACCTACCTCGAAAATACACGGAGGCAATCCGTGCAGACCGATCCCGCCCCGGTGTACTGATCGCTGGTGGTGAGGATGGGCTGTGGCGATCTGATAACTCGGGCGCGTCCTGGCGTCGTTCCGGCGCTTCGGGCGTCTCCGTCATGCGCATTCAGCAGTCGCCGCACGACCCGTGCTTTTGGCTCGCCGCGACCGAGCGCGCTGGCGTCTTTTCATCAACTGACTGTGGACAGACGTTCGAGAATCTTGGGCGCGTCGGAGTCGACCGTAACACCTACGACATCGCATTTGATCCCGGCGATCGCAACCGCATCGCCCTGGCAATCTGGGGGACAGGCGTAGTCGTGTCTGAGGATTCGGGCAAGACTTGGCAGGTTCGAGGACGCAGGCTTCCCACTTCCGAAATCTGGGCTGTCGCATTCGATCCCGCTAAGCCGGGTCGCCTCTTCGCCAGCGTGCACGAAGAAGCAATCTATGTGTCCGAAGACGCCGGCGTCACCTGGACGCGTGACGGCCTCGAAGGTTCAACCGTGAGTCGCCTGAAGTTCCTCGAGGAGTCAGCGCGATGATTCGTGCAATCGTTGCTGCCCTCCTTGTCGCATCGTGCGCTCGGGCTTTTACGTTCGACCAACGCCGCCAGTCTATGATCGACTTCCAGGCGAATCCCAAGGTTCTCGAAGCATCGGGCTATGCAACGATAGCTGCCAAGCTCTACAACAAGCAGGACGCCGCTTGGTGCTCGAAACGCCTGCAGGAACTCCTCGGGGCTGGACCGCAGGGCGACATGTTTTGGATGTACCCAACGACGGCGATCGCTTACCTCGATAGGGGCCAACTCACAGTACCTGCTCGTAAGGCGCTGCGCGAGTCATGGAAAACATATGCGCCCTATCGTGGCGACACCGAGAATCATTGGCTGCTGTACTACACGACGCTGTATCTGATGTCGCAAATGTATCCAGGTGAGTCGGGCGATACATGGTTTACTGGCAAGTCATCGCAGGAGAACTTTGAAGAGTCGAAGCGATGGATCGAGTCTTGGGTCAAGCTGACGACGACGCGCGGCCAAGGAGAATACGACAGCACGCACTACATCGGCGTTTATATGTTGCCGATCTCGTATCTTGCCGAATGGGCCAAAGACCCGGCGATGAAGAAGCGGGCAACGATGATGCTCGACTATCTCATCGCGGATTATGCGGCCGAGAATCTCAACGGCTTGTATGCAGGCGCTCACGCGCGCAGCTACGATCAGGAAATCATAGAGCGCGCAGCCACGGTGTCGAGCGACTTCGGCTGGCTGTTGTTCGGCTTAGGTCATTCGATCAACGGAAACTACGCAGCCTTCTACTCCATGGCCCGCGGCTATGAGCCGCCAGAGATTTTGAGGAGAATCGCGACCGACCGTTCGCAGCCATATACGCACTACGAGCGAAAGCGAACGCGCAATCGATGGCGCTTCCATGACGAACGACACGGTCCCGTTTACAAGACCACTTATGTTCGCAAGGAATACGCAGTGGGCTCGGATCAAGGCGGAATTTTGCAACCGATCCAGGAGCATTCATGGGATGTGGGCCGTTCCCGACGCCCGAGGTGTCCACAATACTTTGTTCGCCTTAAATCCGCATTCGTCATTGTTCGAACTCGAAACCTACTTCGTCTTCGCTCCTGACTTTGCAGTGGATGCGGTGGTCCGCTCGAAGAAGAGCTACGACTCCCCTGACAAGCTCGCTGGGGGGTCCCCTTTCGAACAGATCTTCCAGAATGAGGACACGATCATCGCTTTGTACAACATTGCTGCGGGGCAGCGATTTCCGCATGTCAACGGATTCTTCTCGAAGGATCTTCGCGAGGTAGTTGAGGACAAATCGGGTTGGATCTTTGCGCGTGGTGGCGATGCCCGGATTGCCTTCAGAGCGCTGCAGCCGTATGTGTGGAAACCGATCGCCAGAGGGGACCGCCGCATGTTCAGTCCTTATCTGAAGAACGGAGTGATCGTCCAGGTGGCGCCTGTTTCCGAGTTCCCCAGCGCCGAGGCCTTCCACTCTGCGATACGCGGGCTAAAGCTCGAA
Source organism: Bryobacteraceae bacterium (assembly GCA_035630195.1). Lineage (GTDB taxonomy): Bacteria > Acidobacteriota > Terriglobia > Bryobacterales > Bryobacteraceae > DASQDN01. Next base: position 5,220 of record DASQLD010000667.1, on the reverse strand, counting down.
TACAAACTCGAACCTACGCCTTCGGTCCATTTCCGGTCGTTGCGCGGTCGCGATCTGTCATTCACTTACGGACAAACGCCGGCCGTCGACGGCAAGGTTCTCGATTACTCTCGTTGGCCCTTGTTTGGCGGCCCATTCCTTGAAGCAGCAGTCGATTCTGAGCGGCTTGTGCTCAAGCATGGCAACCTGCGGCGGACGCTGGATTTTAAGTCGCTAACCGTCAGAGACTCGGAATCGCGGTAGGGGAAGCTACAACTTTCCGTATCGTTTAGGGTTTGTGTAGACGGAGGTCGTCATGAAAAAACATCTACCAGCCCTTATGTTCTCGCTCGTGCTCGGAAGTGTTGTGCAGGCAGAATCGATTCGCCACGAACACCGCCAACAGATGGGACGGATCCATCAAGGAATACGATCAGGCGAGCTGACACGATCAGAAGCCTCGCGGCTTTATCAACGAGAAGCGGCGCTGCGCTGGCAAACGGTTCGGGATCGTCGGGATGGCTCTGGGCTGACATCGTCGGAGCGCAACAGGATCCAGACCCAGCAGAATCGACTGAGCCGATCGATATACCGTCAGAAGCATGATGGCCAGGACCGCTAAGTTCCACAGTTACAAAGGGAAAGCGCATTTCGGCCGACTGCGATAAAATAGAGTTTGATGCAGTCGGCTCGGGCGTTTTTGTTCGCACTCGGTATGTGCTCGTTGAGCGGTTTCGGCCAGACCAGCCCCGAGTTCAGTTCTCAGGTTCAACCCATTCTTAAGAAACGCTGCGAGGCCTGCCATGGCCCCGCTCAGCAACTAAGCGGTCTGCGTCTCGATCAGCGAGATGCTGCGATGGCCGGCGGCTATTCAGGTCCCGTAATCGTTCCGGGCAAGAGCGCTGAGAGCAAGATCATACAGCGAGTCACTGGCGCTCCCGGCGTCATGGTGATGCCTCCCTCGGGCCCCAAGTTGACGGCGGAAGAGATTGCGACGTTAAAGGGTTGGATAGATTCCGGCGCCAAGTGGAACAGCAGAGCGCCAGTTGGAACGCAATCGCAAGCAAAGTCGCGCCATTCTCATTGGGCCTTTCAGCCGATCGTCGAACCACAACCGCCAAGCGTGAGCCAGTCCTCCTGGGTTCGGAATCCAGTCGACGCGTTCGTCCTTAGCAAATTGGAGCGCGAGAAAATAGCGCCGGCGGAGGAAGCGGACAAACGCACGCTGCTGCGCCGAGTCAGTTTCGATCTGATCGGATTGCCTCCCACTCCGGAGGAAATTCGTGCATTTCTCAATGATAAGAATCCCGACGCCTATGAGCGCGCTGTGGATCGTCTCCTTTCTTCTCCGCACTTCGGCGAACGTATGGCGCGGCCGTGGCTCGATCGTGCGCGTTACGCCGATAGCGACGGATACGAAAAAGATTGGGTGCGTCCGTTTGCATGGCGGTACCGGCAGTGGGTGATCGATGCGTTCAATCGCGACATGCCGTTCGACCGATTCACGATCGCGCAGGTGGCGGGCGATCTCATTCCAGACGCGAGCGCGACCACTCTTATCGCTACCGGTTTCCATCGCAATACCCTGACGAATCGCGAGGGCGGTATCGACAATAAGCAGTTCGAGTTTGAGAATGCGGTCGACCGGACGAATACAGTCGCGGCAACGTGGATGGGGCTGACTGCCGGGTGCGCACAGTGCCACGACCACAAATACGACCCGTTCAGCCAGAAAGATTACTACCAGCTTTTCGCTTTCTTCGAGAACCTGGAAGAAAAAGATATCGACGCGCCGTTACCGGGCGAACTTGGACCATACCTGAAGACGCGCGATGAGTATCGCGCCAAACGCCAAGCCCTGCTCGTCGAATACAAAGTGCCCGAGATGCAGCCGGAGTGGGAGCGCCAGATGCTCGAAGCCTCCGCCAATCCAGGGAAGCGCACCGATTGGGATCTCGCCTGGGACTGCCTGCTGAAACTCACCGAGTTTGGGGATGGCGAAAAGATCATGCGCATCCCACTCAACCAGAGATCCGAGCGGGAACGCGATATTCTTACAGACCACTTCGTTCGTAACTACCACTTTGCCGTCGGTCAAAAGGTCTACAAAGAGGCGAAGTTCGATCAACTCGACAAGAAATTGAGGGAGCTCCGGCAAACATACCCGCAACTCACGCGAGCGATGACGGTGGGTGATCCCGAGCAGGCACAGCCTTCGTTCCTGCGGGTGCGCGGTGATTACCGCACCAATGGCATTCCGGTCGCACGGAACACGCCGTCAGTGTTGCCTGAATTGAAGGCCCAGTCTAAGGGAGCCAATCGTCTCGACCTTGCCAAGTGGCTTGTTTCGGAGGAGAATCCGCTTACCGCGCGTGTGACGGTAAATTGGATCTGGCAGGAGTTCTTCGGTCGCGGTCTCGTGAAAACATCCGACGACTTCGGGACTCGTGGCGACAAGCCTTCGCACCCGGAGTTGCTTGATTGGTTGTCCTACCGGTTCGTCCATGATGGCTGGAGCGTGAAGCAACTGGTTCGAACGATGGTCACGTCGGCAACGTACCGGCAGAGTTCGAAGATACGACCGGAACTGCAGTCGAAGGATCCCGATAATGCGCTATTGGCGCGTCAGTCGCGATTACGCTTGCCAGCCGAGTTGATTCGTGATGCCGCTCTCCACGCTGGAGGGTTGCTGACGCTCGAAGTGGGCGGTCCGAGCGTGAAGCCGCCGCAGCCTTCGGGAGTCGCTTCACTCGCCTACGGATCGAAGGGGGATGACAGTTGGGTTGAGAGCAAGGGCTCGGATCGCTATCGCCGCGGGCTGTACATCCATTTCCAACGCGCGACCCCGTATCCGCTGTTGATGAACTTCGATGCTCCGAAGTCGGTTGTTGCGCAGTGCCGTAGAGAACGGTCGAACACGGCTCTCCAAGCATTGAATCTGATGAATGATCCTGTGTTCGTCGAGGCAGCCACAGCCTTGGCATATCGATCGATTCTCGAAACGAACGATCCCGCCGCGCGTGTCAACGCGATGTTTGAACATGCGATCGGAAGGTCTTCCACTCCAGTCGAGACGAAACGGTTCTTGCAATCGATCGATCGTCTGCGATCTACCTATGAAGCGGATGCAGAGAGCGCCAGACAGATGGCGCCGGCTGAACTGCCCGGCATCCCAAGAGCCGATGCAGCCGCATGGGTCAATGCGGCGACCGTGCTGCTCAACCTGGACGAGTTCATTACAAGGGAATAGATGATGTCTCCGAACGACTATCAGGGCATTCGATCGCGTCGCCAGTTCTTTCGGAACTGCGCGGGAGGCATTGGGACGATCGCGCTGGCCCAATTGCTGGGACTCGAAGGCCGTGCTGCAGAGCCGCAGGGACCCCTGGCTCCCAAGGCGCCACACTTCAAACCGCGCGCCAAGAACGTAATCTTCCTTTTTATGGAAGGCGCTCCCAGCCAGATGGATCTCTTCGATCCGAAGCCGGAGCTGAAGCGATGGCATGGCAAGCCCCTGCCCGAGTCGCGTACAAAGGATCTGAAGCTCGCATTCATCAAGCCGACTGCCTCGGTTCTCGGAAGTACGTTCGAGTTCCAGAAACGTGGGCAGTGCGGGATGGAACTCTCGGAGTTGCTACCGCATCTTGGAACTTGCGCGGATGATATTTGTCTTGTGCGCTCGATGCACAGCGAGGCCTTCAATCATCATCCCGGCCAGTTGTTCCTGTTCACAGGACACATGGTCGCGGGCCGGCCGACCATGGGCGCATGGGTCACCTACGGTTTGGGCAGCGAGTCGCAGAACCTACCGGGTTTCGTAGTGCTTTCGTCCGGTGTCGGTACCAGCGCCGGGTCAGATAACTTCACCAGCGGCTTTCTTCCGTCGACGTACGCGGGAACTCCCTTCCGCAGCCAGGGCGATCCCATCTTGTATCTCTCGAATCCGAAGGGCGTGTCGAAAGACGTGCAGCGTATGCGGCTCGATCTCATTCGCGAGATGAATCAGGATCATCAGGCGGCCACCGGAGATATGGAGATTGCTTCGCGCATTCACTCCTATGAGCTGGGCTATCGGTTGCAGGCGGCGGGACCTGAACTACTGGATTTTTCAAAGGAATCTCCTGCGACGCTGGAAGCCTATGGCGTCAATCAGGAAGCAACAAAGGCATTCGGGACGAATTGTCTCTTAGCCCGCCGAATGGTCGAGCGGGGAGTTCGTTTCGTAATGCTGATGCACGCCAGTTGGGACCACCACAGCGGCATCGTTTCGGGATTGAAGAAGACAACCGGCGCCACCGATCAACCGAGCGCGGCTCTGTTGAAAGACCTGAAGCAGCGGGGAATGCTCGAAGACACCATCGTCGTTTGGGGTGGAGAGTTCGGCCGCACGCCGATGTCGGAGATGCGGCGTCCGGATGATCCGAATAGCATCGGCCGCGATCACCATCCGAATGGCTTCAGTATGTGGATGGCGGGCGGCGGCATCAAGGGTGGACAAGTCATCGGTGAGACCGACGACTTAGGCCTCGAGATCACCAAGGATCGTGTGCACGTTCATGATCTGCAGGCGACCCTTCTCCATTGCCTCGGCCTCGATCACAAGCGTCTGACCTATCGGCACCTCGGTCGTGACTTCCGGCTGACGGATGTCGGCGGCGAAGTCGTCACGAAGTTGCTGGTGTAAACTCGATCGTGCGGTCGAACGGCGTGAAGCCGGTCAGATACACGCTCGGACCCGCCAGTTTGGGCTCGGCTCCACGGATCTGGGTGTAGGCGTTCTCCGCAAAACCCGGCCCGAAGCGAATGACGTCGTTGCCGTTACGAAACGAACCCATTTCCTTCGCTAGCACCCAGCCATCATCGACTTTGTGCGCCGGCACGACGCCTTCCAGTTTGCCTCCCGCGCCAAAGTTGATCTCGACGGCAACAGGCACATCATTTGTGCCGCTCGATTGCAGGCGTAAGCGGAAGCCGTTCTTGGTCTCTGTGATCGTTGCGGTCTGCTTCAGGCGGCAGACTTCCGTGCGCTTCCGGTCACGCCTTGTCGCCGCCCACTCGTCGGCATTTACCGGCCGGGCCGGGTCAAGCGGTTGATAATACTGCGCCTCGAGGTCTTGGCTGAGATGAATTATCCAGTCTTTATCCTGAAACGACTCCGACGAAAATTGGCCTCGGCCAAAGAAGGCGCTTGCGAATCGAACGGCGTTGATCGATGCTTGTCCATTTCGCAGAGTGAAGAAC
>DASQLD010000666.1:0-15631 GCA_035630195.1 Bryobacteraceae bacterium | reverse complement strand
AGCGTGGTACAGGCGCGCACAACTCTGAAGACAATCGAAGGCGCAGGTCACGATCTCGCGCATGGCAAATTCGACTTGGCCGAACTGGTAGCCAACCCTCTAATCGCATTGCTGTAATCCTAGAAATGTCCCCTGCAAGGACATTCTTACGCTTATACTGTTACATCCATGCGTTGGCTATCGATTCTTTTCGCCGCGTCGTGCTTTGCCCAAATTCCTACGACAACGAAGCTTTCACTGACTCCGAATCGCGTCAACGTTAGCGCCCCCGCCATCGCAACGGTGACTGTGACTCCGGCGGTGACCGGGACAGTCACCATCTATGATCGATCAACTGAAATTGCACGACGAGTTCTCAACAACTCAGCCGCTTCGATTCAGCTAAGCTTCAAGACTCCAGGAACGCCATTCCTTCGAGCCATCTATACCGGCAGCGCCACGCACTCCTCCAGCGCGTCGACTGAATTGAAAGTGTCCGTAAGATCGCCATCCGTGACAGCATTTCTCGCGCCGGTCCCGCAGGCCCCAATAACACCGACACGAGACCTCAACTTCGATGGCATTCCCGACTCCTATACCGTCTCGCAAAGTACCATCACCATTCGATTCGGTACAGCCGGCGGAGGACTCGGAAGTCCGGTCACATCCAACCTTCCACCTGGTTCTATATTCTTTGATTTCGCCGATTTCAATGGTGATGGCAGGATGGACGTCTTGAGTACGGATTCGACCACATATCTTCTGCAGGTCTTTGCCGGAGGGATTGGTGGCGAAATCACACCACAAGTTCTAGACAGCATCCCCATATTCGGTTATCCCTTCTTGCTCAGCGTTCGCGATGCGAATGCTGATGGTTTTCCGGATCTTTCTTACAGAGAGCATTACGGATTAGCTGGGCTAAGGGATTTTGTTCGTCTCAATGATGGGAAGGGAAAGTTCCTTGCCGATTCAGACCTGAGAGGAGGTCACTATCTTGGCGATCGTAACGGAGATGGCCTTAGCGACTTTGCGCGAGTCAAACAAACGTACATAGGGCGTTACCTCGGGCCGAGCACGTGCGAGTTGTACTTTAGCCCCGATTACTTATACGCAGGGGGTTGTGGCCGCACGGATGCCAGTATTGTGGGCGTAGCTGACATTGGTGGAGATGGATTACTGGACCTCGTTTCGGCGTCCTCCGATTACTCTCCTTTTGCGTATGTCGGACCACCACAACTTACTCTGTTGAGCGCTGATCCCGCTGGCGGATACACCTCAGAGACTATTTACCCTGTACCAGAGGGTCAATACGCTATCGGTCTCGCCGACATGAACGGAGATGGCCGTGAAGATGTAGTGTCGCTGCAAAGCAATGCAATTGTCATTCGCTTTGGTATGCCTTCGGGCACACTATCTGCTCCCGTCGTCCTAAACGCGCCGGGAATGACCTCCGGCACATCTGTGTCGATCAGCGATGCCACTGGCGATGGTGTTCCTGACATAGTGCTCGTTGACGTGAACGGGCAGACTCTTGTGTTTGGAGGTCTCGCCGGCCCAATTGCACCCTCAAGCCCGCCAACGTCGGTATCCGTGACTTCAGGCGCCGGTCTTACCGGAACCTTCACCGCCAAATATCAAGACACAAATGGAGCTATCGATCTTTCGCTCGTAAGCCTATTAATCAGTCCCACACGCAATGGCGCGAACGCCTGCCTCGTCGAAGTGAACACAGTCTCGAACAGAGCTCGACTGATGAACGACGCCGGGAACGGCTGGACGAACTACGAATTAATCACCCCCTCATCGCCCGACCTGGCAAACGCGCAATGCACCGTCACAGTTGGCAGCATGTCTGTCGCAAGCTCCGGCAACGAGCTCACAATCACCGTTCCCCTGAAGTTTTCCGCATCGTTTGCCGGACAGAAAAAAATCTACTTGAATGCCATGGATGCCGGCGGCCTGGAGTCGACATTTATCGAGCTAGGCCAGTGGAATGTAAGCACACCAAGTCAACCTCCTCCCATCGGTTTGCCTGACGGTGTTTCGGTGAAATCGCTGACCCCTGTTACAGGAACCGGGAACACCACCCGCTTCCGGGCAATCTTCCAACACAGCGCCGGCAAGCACTACCTTGGCTACGTACTATTCCTTCCGACGCCCAACGTCGTCTGGTACACGGCTCAGGGTTCGTGCCTGGTCGAGTACAACCGGATCAGCAATGGCATCCGGCTCGTCAACGATGCCGGCGATGGTTGGCTTGGCCCTGTATCGGGCGTGGTTATCCGCACCGGCGCAGAGACTCTGGAAAACGCCCAATGCACCGTAAATGTCGCCTCGGCCGCCGCCCAAGTCACGGGGAATACCATGACCGTGGAGGCGAACGTCACGTTCAAGGCAGGTGTTGCGGGAGTCCTAGGGACTTTCCTGCAAGCTTTCGACACGGAAGGCTCGTACACGGGCATGACCCAATTCGGCAACTGGGTAGCTCCTGGAACGAACAGCCGTAGTGGTCCGGCCATACAGGCCGCCCAGCTAACTCGATCCGGAGCCGTATATAACTTGACCGCATCGGTCCGCCACACTGCGGGACTAGCTAACCTCTCGTTAGTTCACGTTCGCATTGGGCCCAGAATCCTCGGCGACCCCGTCTGCCACATCATTTACTCCCCGTCTGTGAAGAAGATCAATCTTGTAGATGATACAGACCTGGCACTCGTATCCAGCACGTGGATGGATCCAGGCGCAGGGACACTGTCCAATAGCTACTGCACAGTGTTCGGCCCAGGCGCGGGACTCAATGATGCGCAGTTTTCGCAACTGGGCTTGACGCTTCGGTTCAATCCTGTGACGTTCTCAGGTCCCAAATATCTATACGTGAACGCTTTCGATGATGCGGGCCTTCTGACGCATTGGGTAACGGCCAATTCCGTCACTATTGAGTAGCTACTGCACGCCGGCCATCTGCACAGCCGGATGCGCGTTCACTTTGTTCTCAACTGCCCGCTGGCTCATCAGGTAGGAAAAGATCGCTTCCAGATCGCTCTCGGGAAGCGTCGCCAGCGAACGCCACGGCATAATCGTAAACAGTTCCTTCGTGAACGCGGGCAGGCTCTCTTTGGGCGTACGATGCTGGCGAAAACGATCGAGGAAACGATTTACATCCCAGTCCCCAATGCCCGTTCCCTTATGCGGCGTAATATTCGCCGACACTACCACGTTGCCGAAAACGTTGAACTGCCGGCCCCCCGCGAAAAGCATCTCCCGAACCGGCGCTCCACGGATCTCCTCCGTATGGCAGACCACACACGCCCCGAGCGTCACCAGGTACTCCCCATAGACACGCCCATCGGCCGGCGTAGGCGTGGCAATCGGTTTCTTAACCGGCTTCGGAACTCCCTTGATCAGCAGATTCACCGGGAAGCCGACAGTCGGCCGGGGCGACTCATGACGCACCGGAGCCAGTGTGTTGAGATACGCGACCAGCGACTGAACGTCATCATCTGACATATATCGATACTCCGAGTACGGCATCATCGGGAACAGCGTACTACCGTCTTTGTGGATGCCTTCCCGGATCGCGCGGATCTTCTCGCCATCGGTCCACGTCCCGATTCCGGTCTCTCGGTCGGGAGTGATATTTGGAACGCTCAGCGTGATCGGGCCCTCTTTACCCATAAAGTTGCCCCGTCCTCTACCGGAATCCACCACAGGCCAATAGCGCTTCGTCAGATCCCGCTCGGAATGGCAGCCATCGCAATCCGCCAGCGTGAAGATATACTTACCGCGCGCGATTCGCTCCGGCGTCATTGCCACCCGGATATTCGCTGCCGGAGCCATTGCAGGTCTCCGGTAATACAAATAAGCGAACACGCCGCCGGCGATCGTTACAATCGCCACGAACCCATAGCCCAGAATCTTCTTCCACATTTGTCTTTAAAGGACTGTCTCGAAAGCAATAACGCAACCCGTAGTCATCGGAGCGCACTGCCTAACAGATTTATCGGCCGTTGAGCGCCAATATTTAGCTCAACATTGAAAGTGATTGCCGATGGATCCCTGAGAGTCCACATGAGAGACCCATACCTTTTGAGGTTGGCCTTACCGATAGTGGAGGGTTGAGTTCAGTCTGTCGAAGAAATCATCAGCGCGAGCTTGGTTCTGTGGACGATCTGCCATAGTGGTTTGTCCATCGCGCTACTACGTGACAACGGAAAAGAAGATGCAGCGGCGCCATCCACGAAGCTGCCCATGCAGCTTACTGCGGCTCTACTTGAAGCTCCATAGTTGCTTCCTCGAAGCAGCGGATAGCCAGCTAAATAGAGTTGTAATATAAAATACATTTAGATCACTGCAAAGTGGGGGTGGACTCCCCCCAGACGGTAGAATAGGGGGGTGCGTCAATTCAAACTGCTAGTGGCACTCAGCCTGCTGCTCTCGGAAGTCCCGGGAGTCGCGGACGACAAACACAAGCAGCCGCTTCGCTCCGCCAAGGGAAAGGTCAGGAAGTTTCTGGCTTTCGCTTACACGAGCGGGCGTCTGACCTCGGAGGGTAATAAGCCTATTGCCGGAACTACAATCGCGGCCGATCCCAGAGTTTTGCCGATGGGTTCGCGAGTAAGAATCACAGGCGCCGGAGGATACTCTGGTGTCTACACGGTCTCGGACAAAGGGTCCGCGATTAAAGGCCAAAAAGTGGACATCTTCGTCAGAAGTCGCGGCGAAGCTATCCAATTCGGCCGGAAACACGTTTACATTGACATTCTTGATACGCCGCAGCAGAGCAAGCGGGCTCCGAGGCAGCCCGGCGATGTGTCGGCGGCAATCAGGGATGCGCGCGGAAACAGCCGAACGCTATGATAGCGAGAGATGAATCTGCCCGGAGCAATCGAGACCGCGCCAGTCGCTCTGGAGCGCTTGGCCGAGTGGGAACGGGCTCTCGGGGAGGCGATTCGCGGCAAACCGGAGATTCTCCGGCTTTCGTTAGTGTGTCTGCTATCGAAGGGACATCTCTTAATTGAGGATGTTCCCGGAGTTGGCAAAACCACCCTGGCTCATGCCATAGCTAAATCCGTTCAGTGTGAATTTCATCGGCTCCAGTTCACCTCGGACATGCTCCCGAGCGACGTGATTGGAGTGACAATCTACAACGCGCACTCAGAAGCGTTCGAGTTCAAACCGGGGCCGATTTTCACAAATTTCCTGCTGGCCGACGAGATCAATCGGGCTACGCCCAAAACACAGTCCGCGCTGCTCGAAGCGATGAACGACTCGCAAGTGACCATTGACGGTCGATCCTTGCCGTTGCCGGACCCATTCATGGTCGTTGCCACCCAAAATCCCGTAGAACATCACGGCACGTATCCGCTCCCGGAGTCGCAGCTCGATCGGTTTTTGATGCGTTTGCGAATCGGGTACCCCGACCGCATAAGCGAGCGCCAGATCCTTCGGACAGCTATGCGTCCCGCCGAAACCCACGTCCCCACAGTGCTTTCGAACGCTGACGTAACTCGCGCCCAGGAGTGGGTACCCCAAGTGCGTGTCGACGACGCCCTGGTCGACTACATGCTCGCCATCGTCGACCGGACTCGTTCTTTCGAATCGTTTTCTCTGGGCGTAAGTCCTCGCGGCGCCCAGGCTTTGTATCGCGCGAGCCAGGCGTTGGCGCTCCTCGAGGGTCGCGATTATGTAATTCCGGATGACATTAAGCGGCTTGTCGGTCCTGTTTTTGCCCACCGTGTCGTAATCAATACCCGGGCTGTACTGACGCAGCGATCGACGGAACTAGCCGAACGTCTATTGCAGGACATTCTCACTCTGGTGGATGTCCCCCTGTAAACCCTTTATTGAGACCTCTCTGACATTATGAAGACTGCTATCGTCGGTTTGCCCATGGTAGGCAAAACGTCGCTTTTTACAATCCTGACCGGTGTCCATGAATCCACCCGCGTCGGCCAGATGGAAGCCCGCGTTGGAATAACGAAGGTGCCCGACACGCGTCTCGAAGCCCTCGCCGAACTTTTCCAGCCGCCCAAAGTCACCTACGCCACAGTCGAATATCTCGACTTCCCGGCTATCTCGAAGGAAGCCCTGCGCAATCCGGGATATCTCGCGAGTATGCGCAACGTCGACGCCCTCGCGCAGGTTCTCCGCGTGTTTGAAGACGAAAGCGTGCCGCACGAACACGGCTCCGTTGACCCCATCCGCGATTCCCAGGACCTCGAAACCGAATTAGTTCTCAGCGATCTTGTGGTCGTCGAAAAGCGACTCGAACGTCTTGAAAAGGACCGCAAGAAAATCAAAGATCCCAGCCTCGACCGGGAATATGACTTGCTGGTGAAAGCAAAGGAAATGCTCGAAAACAATGAGCCCCTTCGCACCATGGAGCTAGCCGCCGACGACGAGAAGCGAATTCGCGGATTCCAGTTTCTTTCGCAGAAACCCATGCTCTACGTATTAAATCTCGGCGAGGAAGACGCCGCCAAACTCAAGGAGCGGGAACAGGAGTTTCGCAGCGGTCCGCTTGGCAATCGTCCGCAGACCGCAATCACTGCGATCTGCGGCAAGATCGAAGCCGAGCTCGCGGAATTGGGGCCGGAAGAAGCCGCCGAACTCTTATCGAGCTACGGCTTGCAGGATTCCGGCATGCAACGCCTCATCTCTGCCACTTATTCGCTCCTGGGTCTAATGTCATTCCTAACCGCAGGCGATACCGAATGCCGCGCATGGACGGTCCCGATCGGCAGCAAAGCCCCGCAAGCCGCCGGCGCGATTCATAGCGACTTTGAGCAGAAGTTCATCCGCGCCGAAACCGTCAATTGGAAGGATCTTGTCGACAACAAGGGTTATCCCGGAGTTCGAGACAAAGGAATTCTCCGCCTCGAAGGCAAAGAATACATCGTCAAAGACGGGGACGTCCTGGTCATCCGCCACGGCTAAACGATGGCATCTGAGAGTAAATCAGAAACGCCACAGCTGAGGTCAGGCAAACCCACGCGAAAATGTCGCCGTACTTCGAATAGGCAGTCGTTTCGCGCACATACGAGAACTGCAGCCGGCCGGACTCCTCAACTTGAGGCTTCAACGTCTGGATGACGCGTCCTGCCGGATCGATGGAAGCGGTCAAGCCGTCGTTGGTGGATCGAAGGATCCACCGGCGGTTCTCGGCGGCGCGCATACGCACGAGGCTCATATGCTGCTCGCGCGCAGCCGTCGTGCCGAAATAGCCGTCGTTCGTCAGATTTACGAGCACCGAAGCGCCCTCAGCTGCAAACTGGCGGACCAGATGCGGGATCGCCGACTCATAGCAGATAAACGCGCCTAATTTCTGCTCGCCCAAATCGAAAGTTGTGACGCGGGCGCCCGGCTCGAAGTCTCCGATTTCCGATGCAATCTTGCCGACCAACCCCTTGAAAGGGAAGGGAATAAACTCGCCGAACGGTACAAGGAAAATCTTGTCGTAACGTCCCTTTAGTTCCCCGGTCGCAGAGATCTGAATCGCCGAATTCAGAAACGCCTTTTTGTCGTTTTGACCCACCGTTCCAATGATCAAGGGCGCCTTAACGAAACGGGCGACGTTTCTCAGCCGGTCTCGTAACTGGGTGTCTTCGAAGTAATAAACCGGCGCAGGCATTTCGGGCCAAAGCGCGACATCGGGCGCTGGCGGATGCAAGCCCGCCTGGAGCGTAAGTACTTCCAGTTTTTGGTGCAGTTGCTGAGCTTCCGGCTCGGTCCAATTGTCCCGCTCCGTCACATTCGGCTGGACCGTCACCGCGCTTCGATCCGGTCTTTGTGGAGCCGGAAGTTCCGGCAAAACCACCAACAGCGGCGCTAATACCAGTGGCGAGAGCGCAATCCGAGGCCTTCGCAATGCGATCCACGCTATGGCTGTCCCAAACACGGCGAACAAGAATGACAGCCCATAAACACCCGTGAATGGCGCGAGCCGCATCGGAAGCGCCATATCGATCCCTGCGTTCCCAAGCGTCAGCCACGTATACGCAAATGGACCAGGAATCCGTTCGATCCCCGTCCAGAGCGCCGGAATCGCCAGTACGGCATATCTCTTCTGGATCAGCACTCCCGCCAGAGCCCCGAAAACGCCCAGGTATAGCCCTTTCGCAAGGCAAAACAGCACCCACACGACAGATCCCCAGACGTCTCCCAGATGTCCGTGAACGGAAATTACAAACTGAATCCAGTAGTTGACGCCGGCCCAAAACGTGACTCCCGTGACATAGCCGAGCAGGAACCGGTGTTTCGGGACCCACTCTCGCGATAGCGCGTAGAGCAGCGGCGCTATCGCAACCGGAGCCAGAAACCATAAATTAAAACGAGGATGGACCAGGAAGAGAAGGGCGCCGCTCAGCAGCGCCAGAAGATAGTTTAGGAGCACTGTTCGTTGACGAGATCCGCCATGTAAGAACTGCGAACGAACGGACCGCTGAAAACCATCTTCAACCCCGCCGCCATTCCGGCATCGCGATAGCGGTCGAATTTCTCGGGAGTGACGTACTCGGAAACTTTCAGATTCCGGCGCGTTGGCTGAAGATACTGGCCGATCGTCGCGACATCCACATCGTTATCCGCCAAATCGCGAAGCAGCCGATGGACTTCTTCTTCCTTCTCGCCCAACCCCACCATCAAACCGGACTTCGTCAACACATCGGAACGATAGCCCTTTGCGAATCGAAGCACATCCAGCGACTGCTGATAATCCGCCTGGGGCCGGACGCGCCCATACAGTCGGCTGATGGTCTCCATATTATGGTTGTACACGTGAGGACCAGCGTCCAGCACACGAGCAACCGCGTCCATATCGCCACAGAAATCGGGAGTCAGTACTTCCACCCGGGCTTCTGGTAGCGCGGCCCGAACCGCGCCCACCGTACGAGCCCAATGCTCCGAACCACCATCGGAAAGTTCATCTCGATTCACGCTTGTAATCACGACATAGCGCAGCTTCATCGCCTGCGCTTGCCGTGCGACATTCTCAGGTTCGGCCGGATCTGTGACAAACTCGCGCTTGGCGGGGGATCCCTTCGGCACCGAGCAAAAACCGCATCCCCGAGTGCACAGGTTGCCAAGGATCATGAACGTGGCCGCCCCGCGATGGAAACACTCGTGAATATTAGGGCACCTGGCCGACTCGCAGACAGTATTCAGGTTCAAATCGCGCAGTTCGCGCTTCAATTCGGTGACGCTCTGAAAATGAGTCTTGCTCTTACGGAGCCATTCGGGTAATCGCGGTTGCGGACGATCGATCTGGATCAGATCCATCTAGTATTTCTTGAAGAAGGGCTTGAAGCCGGCCCCTTCCAAGTCTGTCTTAAGTTTACTTGCGTCATCTGGATCTTTGGCCGGACCAACCAGAACTCGAAAAATTCGATCATTCGGACCGGGCGCGACTACGGCGCGAAACCCCTTCTTCGTCAGGACGTCGGCCAGAACTTCAGCTTCAGGCTTCGCGACCGCAAGCACCTGAAGATAGGTAGTTCCCACTTGTGGCTGTGTGACCGTCACCACCAGAGGTAGTTCGATCGACTTTTGCGCAGCCCCTTCGCTTTTTGCCGGGCTCGCCGCGGGCGGTGTCGGCGTAGGTTCGCTCACGAGTGGAGCAGTCGGAGCCGGACGCCTCTCCCCAATGGGAACAGCACTTGGACCGCTTTGCCGGTCGGAGGTTTGAGGCTGGCTTTGCGTCTGCTGCGCGGCGGCAATCGGCGCCGAGTTCCGTCCCACAACGTAACCCATGGTGAAGAACACGCCAAGCAGGATGACTACGATGAAGAACACACTCAGCAACTGCTTGTTGCCCAGGATTAGTTCAAACTCTTGACCTTCTAACTCGGCGGCTTCGTTTCTTGGCATCGTTGCGGAACTCTAGACCCATCCCTTCGACAAGCTCAGAATGGGAATTGCAAGGCTGATAACAAGCCTATTGTAGCGAAACCTTATTTCGACGGGCCCGCACCGCGGTTTTCAGCAAAAAGATGGTGATTCCGCTGAGGGGAATACTCAGGCCTGCTGGCAGCAACCCGATCGGCGGATCGGTTAGCTGGTGGACACCAGCGGTGATCAACAAAGCCGCAAAAATCCCGGGTATCCAGAGATACCGTCCGAAAACTTGAATCGTCAGCAGCGCCACTCCCGCAAGAATCAACACCAGCGCCTGTCCGCTCCACGGATGTTGAAAGAGCGAATATATGGAAACGCAAACCGCTACGCCGCCAAGCACTCCGGGCAGAACCCGTCCAGGCGCCAAACATTCTCTGTATATGAGAGCAAGCCCCACCAGCAGCACCAGCCACGCGCGATTCGGATCATCGAGCATCCGCAGGAGAGAAATTCGGTCCATCGCCTTATTTTTGAGCTACACTTTTCTTAGTCCTGACGTCTAATTTCCCACATGCTCGGACGTGATCACCGACCTGAACTGTACTTGCTGCTGGGAACCATCCTACTTGGAACTCTGACGGCGATCTTGCTGACAGGCCGACCCCTTGCGATGTTTCAACAAGCCAAGCCTGGCCTGGAACTCAAGGTCGTAGATCAAAGCGGCCGCATTCGAGTCGATTGGAATGCGAACAATCCACTCGTTCAGTCGGCGCAAGGAGCTACGTTAGAGGTTGAAGACGGCGGCTCGTTCAACCGTTATCCGGTAGAGCCGAATATTCTCAAAAGCGGCGGCTTGGATTATGTGCGACGTTCCGAGGACGTTCTGCTGACGCTCACGCTCTATCATGACGGCCGTCCCGGCATACAGAGCAGTGTGCGTCGGATTGCTCCGTTCGGTGCGCAAGTTGCCAACACTCCACCTCCTATTACAGTTCGAGATGGTGAGAACCGCTCCCGACAACGGTAGCGAAAGTTGCCACAGGTTTCAAATCGCGCGCGTCTAAGAATAGGCGAACAGAAAGGCGCGCATGGTGAAACGACGCTACTGGCCAGTGGCCGGAGTTGCTTTCGCTGTTAAGGTTCCATGGCTCAGAAGGAGACCGTCACCGGTTGAGGTAGTACTGAGCTGATTGAGGAGATGAGATGAAGCGTATACTTCTGGCGGTTCTGATGTTGGGAGCAGTCACTACGGAAGCGCAATATAGCGGAAGAAGCGGCATTCGTTATACCGACCAGGGAAGCGTCTTTACCGTACGACGCTCTCGCGACTGGTCCCAGGACCGGCGTGATGGAACATGCCGGATTCGCGTTCGCATAGACGACGATTCCGATGTGGAACTGCGTGGTGACCAACTCCGCATCCGCGTCCTAAGAGGTGGTCCAGGTCGGGATGAAGGCAGCGAATGCAATGCTCCCTTGCCTGTCTCTGGGGAGATCCGCGACTTCCGATTCCGAGGCATCGACGGACGCGGTAACCCGAGACTCGTTCAGGAGCCTTCCCGCCGCAACTACTATGTTGCCGTCGTGAACGTACAGGATCCCAAGGGCGGCGACGGAGGATACACGTTTGAACTTTCCTGGAATTCCGATGGTTCTGGCAGTGGTGGCGGCGGAGGCTTCTATCCCGAGCGGCCGACAAGGCCCTACCCACCATCCGGGGGCAGTGGCGGTATCTTCGATCCACAAAATCCAGGCAGTGGTGGCGGTGGACAGGGTTATCTTCGCGACATGGACACATCGCTTGCAGGCAGCGGCAATCTCGACGATGGAACCCAGCAATATAGACTCACCGACGTATCCGTGCGCGTTCGAGGCGACGAATGCCGCATCGCAATGACCACGGATCGTCGCCAAACCTTGGAAATGTGGGGACGTGTCAATCGCAACAACAGCAGTTGTGATCTAAGATCCTCCAATCGCGGAGATGTCAACGGTGAAGCCCAGATATACTCTTCCGGCAACAACGTTTCCGGCGTTAACGTGAGCGGAACCATCAATGGCCGGAGATTCCGCGGCGACTTCCGAGGCCGGTAAATCGCGCCTTACTTATACCGCAAAGCCGTCGTAGGACTCACTCGCATCGCGCGTAAAGCGGGAACGAGTCCTGCGATGGCCGCGGCCACTATCAAGCCGGTCGGCGGCGCCACTAAATTCCTGACGTCGGCCGGCTTCACTTCATAAAGCAGCGTGGTGAAATACGCGGTGAAATACTTCGATCCCGACAGCGCTCCCGCGAGCCCAATCATCGACCCAATCAGCGTCAGCAAGCCAATCTGCGAGACCACGAGGCCCACCACACGAAGGGGTCTCGCGCCCAGCGCCAGACGGATACCGATCTCGCGCGTCCGTTGTGTCACGCCATAGCTAAGAACACCGTAAAGGCCCACGATGACGAGTACAATCGCCACCGTAGAAAAAAAGGCGGAAAGCAGAGCGAGCGCTTTGTCCTGCATCAAGGTGTTATCGATCAGCGTCGATTGCAAAGTGATATCGGTCATCCGAAAGCTGGATGGATCCTGGGAAGCTCGGCCCGAAGCAGAGACGCCAGAGCCTGGGCATCCAAGTTCGTCCGCACCGCAGTCACAGCCGAGCTCTCCGGACGCAACGGATCGTAGACAGTTGGCGGGGCGCCGCCCTGAACGCTCGTATACCTTGCCAACATTACTCGTGGCGCAATGCGATCACCGGCTCTACTTTCATCGCGCGACGAGCCGGGAAATAGCAGGCCGATAATGCAACTGCCGTGAGCAAGGCCGAAACCGCGAGCAGCGTCACTGGGTCCGCAGCCGCAACTCCGAATAGAAAACTGCTCGAAGCCCTGCTCAGCCACAAGGCGCCCAAAAGTCCGAACACAAGTCCGGTGAAACACAGCTTCAGTCCCTCACCGAGAATCATCCGGAATATCTCGCCGGCTTGTGCTCCGACGGCCATGCGAATACCGATTTCGTGTGTGCGCGTTGCGATCGAGTACTGAATCAACCCGTAGATTCCGATCGCCGCCATCAGCAGTGCCGCAATCGAGAACCCCACTAGGAGCGATGTCTGGAAACGACGCTGCGTGAGAAAGCCACCCAGTTGGTTGTCGAGTGTGTTCACTCCATAAACCGCCGCGTACTTTTCCACACGGCCCACGGCAGCCTGAATCTGCCTCACGATCTTCAGCGGATCATCCAAGGACGTTCGCACGATAAGAATTGCCCGCCGGGGAGGATTCTGCGCAATTGGCTCAAACATCTGCGCGATCGGCGCGATCTCGAGTCCCTGACGTCGCATGTCCCCCACAACGCCAACCACTGTAAACCACACAGCCGCGCCGTCGGCTCCCGCATTGAGTCCGAATGTGAAGCGCTTGCCGAGAGGATCGCGCTCGCCCCAAAGCCGACGCGCCATCGCGTCATTAATGATCGCGACTTTAGGGGAACCAGGTCGCCCGTCCGACGCCGAAAAGAATCTCCCCTTGAGCAGAGGAGTACCAAGCGTTTTAAAGAATTCTTCGCTGACCTCATCGCTTCGCAGTCGTATGCGCTCACCTGGAGCCAGCGAGCCGTCCTCTGTACCGACGGCTCTTTCCGGATTGCCACCGATGAATAACTCACTCGTGACGGATGCGCTCTCCACTCCCGGAAGCAATCTGATCTGTTCCAGCACTTCGCGGTACAAATTAGTGCGCTGCGCCGGCGCTACTGAGGCCGGCGGAGCAACAGAGACCGAGAGAACCCTCTCACTTCGGAATCCCGGATCGACATTATGGATGGACCACAAGCTTCGGACCAGAAGTCCTGCGCCCACCAGCAGAATGATCGCAAGCGCGAATTCCGACACGACGAGAACGCGCCGGATTCGGCGCGTAGCTACTCCGCCCGCGATGCTTCGCCCACCTTCCTGGCTTGCGGGCTGTAAGCCCCTTCGCGCCATGGTGACAGCAGGCGCAAGTCCAACCAGGATGCCAGTGAGAAGGCAAAGCGCCAGAGCCGCGCCAAGCACTTGGGGATCGAGGCTCACTTCGTTCAAACGAATCAGTTCGCCAGGCTTCATGGCTAGAATGGCCTGAATACCCGCAAGAGCTACAAATAACCCAAGTACACCGGCAATAACCGCCAGTGTTATGCTCTCGGCCAGCAATTGTCGAATGATCCTCCCACGGCTGGCTCCCAGTGCCGCGCGAACCGCAATCTCGCGCTCGCGGCTGGCCGCGCGAGCCAGTGACAGACTCGCCACGTTAAACGCTGCGATTAGAAGAACGAACAGTACGGCGCCTGTCAGCATCCACAGCGCCAACCGGGCTCTCGTTCCTGTCAACTGGAGACTTAGCGGTACAACGCTGATGCCTCGCTCCCGTTCGGTCGCCGGCAACTGCTCATCCAGACGGCGCGCAATCGTGCTCATTTCCGCTTGGGCTTGGGCGAACGTAACGTTCGGGTGAATCCGGCCAATCACAGACCAAATGCCTGCGCCGCGAGCTTCTCGCAGAGTTTCCCAATCCAAATACAACGTGTGAGGTTCCCACACATCCGAATCGTTTCGACCGAGTTGGAAACTTTCGGGAAGGATACCGATGATCCGTGACCTCCGTTGATCTAATTCGATAGTTGAACCGATCGCATCAGGAGATCCACCGAAACGCGATTGCCAGAAACGATGGCTAATCACGGCCAGCCGCTGCTTCGTTTCCGCTTCTTCCGTTGAGAAACTGCGGCCGTGGATGGGTTGAACGCCGAGTAAGGAGAAGAAGTTCGGCGAAACTCGGACGACGCTGATTTGTTCCGCCTTGTCCGCGCTCATCAAAGTTGCGGAAACGCCATCGAAGAATGCGATATCGGCAAAAGTCTCGCTTTGATTCCGCCACTGTTCGACGCTCAAGTAGGCAGATCTGCCCTCACGCACACGCTGGTCCGGAGTCTCCGTCCACAACATCGCAAGCTGTTCGGGCGAGCGATAGGGAAGCGGCCGGAACAGAACCGCATTCAGCACGCTGAACATTGCGGTGTTGGCGCCAATCGCGAGCGCCAACGTAGCGACCGAGGTAAGCGCAAAGCTCGGATTTCTTCGAAGGTTTCGCACCGCGTATCGTAGATCCTGCGCCACCGTTTCGAGGAAAGCGAACGCGCTTCGCTCACGATAACTTTCTTTCATTGGCTCTATGGCTCCAAAACTGCGCAACGCCGCATAGCGCGCTTCCGATGGATTCATACCCGCGCTGAGGTTGTCCTCAATCTGCATGTCGAGATGAAAGCGAACTTCATCGTCAAGTTCGCGATTCATTCGCGTTCGCGCGAAAAGCCCACGCATCCAGGCGCCGAATCGGTTCAACCAACTCATCCGTGGTCACCGTAGCTAAGGAAAAGCTCGATGGTCGAAGACATCCGCCGCCAGTCTTCGGTCTCCTTGGCCAGCCTTCGCCGGCCGGCAGCAGTGATCGAATAAAATCGCGCCTTGCGATTCTTCTCCGATGCTCCCCACTTCGACGTGATCAATCCCTCCTGCTCCATGCGTAGCAGAGCCGGGTAGAGAGTGCCCTGATTCAGTTGCAACGTCTCTCTACTAATCTGCTCGATACGTCGCGCGATGCCGTAGCCATGAAGTGGCCCAAGTGCTTCCAGGGTTCGCAAAACAAGAAGGATGAGAGTCCCCTGCAGCACCTCTGACTTATCCGGGCGGTTGCTTCCCATTAGGTTACCTACAGGAAGATACTATTTGATTGTCCTGTAGGCGGTCAACAGATAAATTTCGCTCGAGTGCGAACGGGAGTGTTCCCCTCAGA
>DASQLD010000665.1:0-5777 GCA_035630195.1 Bryobacteraceae bacterium | reverse complement strand
CTACGTCGATGGGGAGCTGGTCGACGACAGCGCCGCCGAAGGGGCGATGCCGAGCACCGGTCCGCTCTCGATCGGCTGCAGTCAGGAAGGCGAAGACAACTTCAAAGGCGACATCGACGAGGTTCGCATCTACAACCGGGCCCTGGGCGAAGCGGAGCTTCGGCTGACGATGAATGCTGGCTTTCCCGTGGCAATCACCGAAGCCCCAACTGAAGTGGAAGCCAACGATGCCATCTTGAACGGGACCGTCGATGCGAACGGTGGGGAAACTGAATACTTATTTGAATATGGACCAACGAAATCCTATGGAAGCGTCGCCATGGGCGAAGAAATTGGCAACGATCGCGAAGCAACAAAAATTAGCGAAGCCGCCATCGACCTCGCACCAGAAACTGCTTACCACTATCGGCTTGTCGCCAACAGTCCCGTCGGAACTACGTACGGTAAAGATCAGGCGCTTACCACCGCAGAACGGACGATGACCGTCGGCGAAGAAGAAGAACTCACGGATGCCGAAGACAAAAGGGTCCTGATCGCCAGCGAGAGCAAAGCGGGCCCTGGCGACTTCTACGGCATGATGTGGACGGGGGATCTCAAAAAAATGCGGGAGAAGAATATCTGGGAAGCGGTCGAGCGTTCTGGATCAAAGGTTGTCCGTTTCGCAATTTACCCGGATTTGTACCTCCAGACCGAGATCGATAAAGCCTTTAACGAAGCCGCCAAACGCGGCATCACTGTCCTTCCATACTTTGGCGCCGGTCCCTTCCCGAAAGCTGGAACGAAAAAGCGGGAAAACTGGATTACATACGCAAAAAAAATGGTCCAAAAATACGGTCCTGATAGTTCCTTTAGCCCTCCGGTGAAAGCCTGGGAGATTTGGAACGAGCCGAACATGTCGCATGTCAAAGAAGTGAATAACTCAGTTGAAGAACAAGGAGAAGTGAAACCTGCGGAATTCGCGGTGTTCTTCAAGGAAATGGCCGAAGCACTCCGGTCTTCTAAAGGTGAAGTACAGGTCTTGACGCCGGGTTTGTACGGGTACAGGGGCGGTGGCTGTCACCCGGAATGCCACTTAACCCCACGCGTGTTCCTGGAAAGGATGGATCAGACGCTATCGCAACTCGAATACAGCAATGCATATAACGCGATTAGCCTTCATCCCTACGTATTCAAGATCGGAGAACTTGGTCGTCAGCATGCCCCGAGGGATGCAGCTGACGTCAAGCGGGTATCAAAAGCAATCAAAAGCGTAATTACCGCAGTTCATGCTCTCAAAAAAGGAAAGCCGCTTTGGATCACTGAGCTTGGCTTCCCATTGGCAAACCCAGACCCAGAGAACAAAGGAAAAGTCCCGCCAGTAACCGAGTCGATACAAGAGCTGCTCGTTGATGCGAGCTTCTCTATGATTCAGAGCAATCGCAAACGCCTGAATATCTCACACGCCTTTTACTACAACATTCAGGACGATTCCAAACCCAGATGGGACTATCACTCCGGGTTACTGACGCTGAAAGGCAAAGCGCGGCCCGCGTGGAATCCTTTTTCGAAACTTGCTGGCGGCAAAGCCTGTCCGCATGCTCCGTGCTAGTTCTGCCCCCCGGTCTGAGGTCTGATCAAGTGCTTGTTATCCAATCCCCTCTTCGTGCGTGCGGCTCCGGCGCGACGAAGGACGATTCCCGCGAGCAATGCCAGCGATACCGCGACCAGGAAGGCATGAGCCAGGACAGCGGCTCGAAGACCGGCGCCAGGTTGGCTGTGGCAGCGACGCCGCTATCGCGCGTTTTCTTCCGTCAGCCGGCGAGTTCGGTGCGCAGCCGGAACCTATGCCCCTACCGAGGGTTGTAGTGGCTATGTGGAAACGTCCAGCCACGTTTGCGCCGACCAGTTTGCCGCTGCTTGCTCGTAGCAGCTCGCTAATGTTCCTCTGCCTGGCAGTCGTTGTCAGCTTAGCTCTGGTGCTGTCTGCCCTATCTCCCGGTCTCGCGAACGCCCGGATCGCGAAGTCCGGGACCGTGATCGCCTGCTTCCACGAGAAGATTCGTCGCTTCACCGCTCAGGCTCATCCGAGTCGGTGCAACCTTCGGGGATACCGGGGAAAGCAAGAGGTAGAAGTTCCGATCAAGGGCATGAAGTGGGGCCATTGGGGGTCCAACCCCACCCGGGCGGCCTACGGAGTCGACAGGCGCGATGGGAGAGGTATCCGAATAATCGCCTACCGACCGATCCCCTGCGATAAAGGCCGCACTTGGTACTCGAGGGTCGTCGTTTTCTTTCCTGGGGATGGGACGGGGCTCGTGCTTCGGCTTCCAACCTGCGATGACCCATCTGTGATTGGTTGACGTCTTGCCCTCCGGTCGCCCTCGGATTTCGTCACTTCACCTTCCGATGGCCTGATCAACCCGGTCCGCTCCGGAAAGCTTGGTTTCATTCCAGAACAAGCCGACTTCGCCGCAAATCCATGATCTGTGGCTCGAGATAAAGGGATGACCGCATTGCGAGCATGGATATGTGACGGGTGCATGGTGCTGGCCCTAGCGCGTCAGATGGCGCTCCGTAGCCTCCCCAGGTAGCTGGCGCCTGAACGCCGAGAAGCAAGCGCCATCTCTTCGGGCAGCCGGTATCCGGCTCCTCCTCGGAGTAAAAGGAGCCGGCGGGCGCATCCTTCGCCCAGGCCCAGGCGCGCGCCGGCCGGAATTCCCCCACGACCGAGATCGCTGCCTCTCGCTCGGCCGCCAGTGCTCCACTGGCCATCTTCGAGGAGATGAAGACGACGAAGGCGCGGGGACGCCCATAGAGGTTGTCGCGAGGGTCGTCCTGTTCAAGCATGGAGTTCAGGCTGCAGTGTTGCCGGAACTTGAGCGATCTCTGGTCCGCAAATCTAGCCCCACCCCACGACCTCACGGGCTGCCGATTGCTTCCATTCGCGCCGGTACTGCGGGGTGTGCCTCGATGAGAACACCTTGGTACGTCGCGAGCGGGCTGGGAGCGAGGGAGCCCTGCGCTGACGATCGCGAAGGCGCACGAAGGGAGGAGCCAGAAGTAAGCGCCGCGCGAGGCTGTGGATCTCGGCAAGGCCATCACGTAGAGCAAGATCAGCCGCAAGCGCCGTTCAGGTTCTTTGACGCCTAGCAACGAGAATCGTGAGTCGTGCAGCTGTCCAGCCCGAGGTAGACATCTTTATTGATCGATGCAGGTTGAGCTAGGTTAACGGCATGGCTGCCAGTCCAATCAACACCGCGATCGCGCGCTTGCTCCGACGCGCCGAGGAGGAGGATCCGGCAACCCTTGCGGAGACCTTCGTCGACGTCAACGCATTGTTTGCGCGCCTTTCCAGTCGCGATTCGCAGGTTATGTTCGGCAGGAGGGGGACCGGTAAGACCCACGCCCTTAAGTATCTCGGCGAGACGCTACGCAGCGAAGGCGGGACCGTCGTATATCTGGATCTTCGCCTGCTTGGCTCCAGCGGCAGCCTCTACACAGACTCGGGCGTGTCGGTCGCGGAGGCCGGAACGCGCTTATTGGTCGATGTTCTACAGGGGATGCACGATGCGCTCCTCGAGCAGGCACTGAATGGGACTGCGGCCGATTCCAGCGACGGTGATCAGCTTCTCATCAGGCTCGACAAGCTCGGCGGCGCATTGGGGGAAATTGAGATAGTAGGCCAGGCCGAGGAACGGCAATTCGCGAGCACGGATTCGACGAGTGGCACGGATCTGGGTATCGAGGCTCCGCGACTGAGTGCATTCGCTCGAATACACGAAGGGCAGCGGTTAGCAGCTGAGCGTGAGATGGTCATGCGGGGCGTCGCACGACATCGAGTGCATTTCGGCTCCGTAGCATCGGCACTCCAAAAGCTAATCCCATCCCTACCCGGAGGACGGCTTTGGCTGATCATGGATGAGTGGAGCCACGTATCCATGGATCTCCAGCCACTGCTTGCCGACTTAATCCGCCATTGCCTATTGCCTGTTCCAGGGGTCACGGTCAAGTTCGCGGCAATTGAGACTCGTACTATTCTGAAGCTCGATCGGACTGACGGGAGTTACCTAGGAATCGAGTTGGGCGCAGATGTTGCTGCCGACATCGACCTCGATGAGTTCATGGTCTTTACGGCCGCGGGGGACAGTGCTACCGAATTTTTTGCACAGCTATTTCAGCGCCACATCCGTGCTGCGTCCTCCAACGAGGACGACTTTAACCTTGCGGCACCCGAGGACTTTGTCGCGAGCGCATTCGCCGGCGAGGGAGCCTTTCATGAGCTAGTTCGCGCTGCTGAGGGGGTGCCGCGAGACGGCATCAACGTCCTTAGCAAGGCGGCTCTTCATGCCGCGGACTCGCGCATAACGCTCCGCCACGTGCGTGAGGCCGCACGTGGCTGGTACCTAAGCGACAAGCAGGCAACGCTTCGTACTCGTCCGAGCGAGCGCGACCTACTTCACTGGATTATCGACGAGGTGATCGAAGAGCGAGGCGTCCGAGGATTCCTGCTGCGGCAGGGCTCCGAAAGCCACCTGATCGATTGGCTTTACGACGCACGGCTTATCCACCTAATCAAACGAAGCATTGCCGCTAAGGATCAAGCAGGTGTACGCTTTGACGCCTACGCCTTGGACTACGGGTGCTACGTCGATTTGTTAGCGACTCGCGACGGTGGGCCACAAGGACTTCTGGCTGCAAAAGACGAAGACTATGTCGATGTTCCAGACGACGATCTCGATCGCATACGTGGTGCCATCCTAGACCTAGATGAGTTTATTGAGACCGATGCCGGCGGCCTACCACGCCATGGGCCTCCTGGAGTGACGCTCCGAGGTCACGCCAGGGAGGGTTCAATGATCATTGAGTCTCCCGTTGCCTTCGATACTGAAAAACCCCCGGCCGAGTGGTGCCTGTTAGTAGAGGCGCGCCACGGGGTCGTGGTTGTGCCGTTGGGAAAGCGCCCCATTCGCATTGGGAGCTCGAGTAGCGACCAGATCCGAATCCGGGCTGAGTCAACTGTTCCCCGGCATGCAGTCATCGAGCTTTCTGATGGCCAGCCAGTGATTACAGCCGACAGAGGCAGTGTCTACGTCAATGGACTAAAGGTTGCCTCCACGAGGCAGCTCCGGCATCGAGATTCACTGTCCCTCGGTGAGGCAGAGCTCCTCATATTCGCTTCGGGCGAGATAGCGACCGAATAGACAGCGGAGTCTTCAGACTTTGGCTGTCCTAGCATCAGCAAAGGTGGTAAAGGAAGCGCGTCGCCGCCAACCATTGTTGGTTGCCCAGGAGAGGCCTATCGGTCTCATGCAGCGGATCATGTCCATCGTGCGGTAAGAAGTGCGAGAAAGATGGCTATTTCCAGGACTTTCGGTTGACCCTTCATGTTGCGCAGTCTCTCTAGATACGCAGCGATATGCGGCGATATGCAGGGAGTCGGGCGCTCCTGGCGAGAAATGCCCGAAATCGGCGCAGGGCGGTTGGAGCGCACCACAAGGCGATCCTTGGGTCCGGGCTGAGGCGGGAATGTCGATTTCGGCTGCACTCGTTCGTCATCTGGGTAGAGGCGGGGCAAACGGTGCCCCCACGAGTAAGAGAGAAGGCCAGATGTCCCCCACCGCCGCATCACGACTGATCCTCTTGATGTCCGCCTCGCTGGACGGCTTCCTCGCCCGCGGGGTGGGGAACCTCGACTGGCTGGCTGAGTCGGGCGAGGTCGCCGACGCGGCCGGCCACGCTCGCCACGCCGGCAACCTTGAGCTGCTCGGCCAGGTCGGAGAGATCGTGCTCGGGCGCGG